>JAOQAJ010000141.1 GCA_025963675.1 Segetibacter sp. | reverse complement strand
GCGAAAAACAAACTATAAAATCGCGACCAGTTAAGGGCAGCTATGTGCTTGATACTACCACTAAAACAGCTCCTAAAGGAAACCTGATTTTCAGAGCTGCTTACAGAGACAAAGGAACTAAGATGGCCGCGCCACAAACTGCTGAAGAGGTAGTTGTTTTACGCAATCCAATTGGTCCCGTGTCTAATGTTGATAAGGATCAAAATATTGAATTTGCACCCGGCAGAGCCAGGGCTCTGGCGATTGGACCAAAGTCTTATATTGCTTTGAATAAGATAGATTTAACCGGTATAGACTCAATCGAATTCGCAGCAGGAGCGTTTGGAGCAATGGGTCCTGCATTAGGTGGAACAATTGAAATTCACCTAGACTCTCCTACAGGAAGACTGATAGGAACTACTCCTGAGATTACCCCACCTCAGCCAAATGCAGGCAGACGTGGTGGACGCGGATCAAGAGTAAAAGCAGGCATCGGTGACGTAAACGGAACGCACGACTTATATTTTGTTTTTGTAAATAATAAAGCAAAAGACACAGATGTAACCATCTCGGTTTCAGATATAAAATTTGACCAGAAGCTGTAAAGCGTTATTAGTTTCTATCTCAAATAAAAAACCCTTTGCCATTTAGCAGAGGGTTTTTTATTTGAGATTGTTGTAAGAAATTTTTGTTTTTAGCATTTGAACTTATATCAACATCGTTGTGTCACTCACTTGTACTCCATTACGATTTTCACAAATTTAGTTACTAGAAGTTCAGTCATAGTACCAGGGAGTTTAGTACCTTATTGTGCAATGACCACCTAAAAGGGATAAATAAAAAAAACACCGCCTTAATTAAAACAGTGTAAAAGGTATTAGAATAACTTTACTAAGAATACAAAAGAATACGTAGGGTATCTTGTAGGTAAGTTCTTTATTGTAATTATTGCGAGTGTTGAAAAGCTTATTAGCTTTAGTACCACCCCGAAAGTTGTAGGTAGCAACGAAGTTCTACGTCTACATCTTCCGGCTTCCACCACTTGGCAAGAGATACTCTTACCAGGGTATTCGCAGGGATTGGGTCAATAGAGGCTTCAAATCCAGCATAACTGAGACCATAGTCATAGTTGCCGTCATTATAAGTATAATGTTTGTTTGCATAGGTTAAATCTCGATCAGGTATCCAAAAGCCAGTACTTACAGAAGGTAGTCCTGAACTTTTCGCTATATAACCATTTCTGCTTCCTGTCCATCGCACACAACCTTCGTATAAATTTTGAGGATGCCCCTTCCATAACCTGTTTTTCAACTTTGGAGAAAGTAATATAGACTTGATGTTGGAGTGTGATTTGTTGATTAATTTATTAGGGGTTACAATAGCATCTTCAAGGTGTGGAGGTTTCGGTGATGCTGAAGGCTGATAGGTCATATCCCATATCTGACCAACCTCATAGCCATGACTTAGCGGCGGGTAAGTGCCATGATCGTCGATAGTAAGCCTAAGAGGAGCAAAAGTATTAAGGTCAATAGCGCCAACGCAGGCACGATCGCTGTATCTAGTTTTAGAAACAATCAAAACTTGGCTCATAAATTTAAAATTGATAAAGAGTAATCTTTTTGTATCTGTTCAGCAACGAGTGACCTGTGACATGCCTTTGCTAGTTTTTCAACACAAAATAAGACTGGACTTTGGACGTTATTAGCTTCAAGTAAATCCATCATTTTGGATAAATCAAATTTATCTAAAATCTTGCGCTTATACTCATCCTTGAAAACCTGTCCTAATTCTTCTCTTTCAATTTTTTTAATTCCTTTCTTTAAGTCGTCATTTTTCTGCAACTCTCTTATTTCTGTAGTTGGAGCGAGTTCTAATATATGAAAATACTTTATTCCTAATTCTGAAAGTTTGCTTTGAAGTTTGATGCTATTGACGAACGAATACTTTGAACCTCTGACAGCTCTTCTTTGCCTTATATCTACAAAAGCATCAATGTTATTCTGAATTAACTTTTGAAAATATTGGTCGGATGTTAAGCCGTAAACACCTATGGTATAGAACGTTCCAACATGCATTATTTTGGCTTAGAGTATGATTTTCTTGAGGTGGTATGAGATGTGTCGTTAAAAAGTGTCGGAGCTATAGTCTGCTCTCTAATAACTTCTTTCATTACAATTTCTTGGTCTTTAATTAAACCTTTTTCGTCAATGTGTTTAATATCAATTTTAGGTACTAAATCTTCACACAGACTTGCCCCAATCAACTTACTTCTATGGCATTGTGATGGGTTTATTTCACTGCACATTAATGCAATATGCAACCCTTTTTCGTAAGCTGTTTTTAATCTTTCTATTCCCTCCTTATAAAATTCTCTTTTCTTAACTTCTAAGTAATCAACTCTGCCTTCCTCCGTATAACATGTGCGATCTTGTGGTCTACCTCCTAAGTTATCCCCCATAAATACATACCTTATGCCTGCCCCATGCAAATAATATTCAAGGTCACGTTTATTAAAAACTACATTAAACTTTGAATACGGTTGCGACCTAACATCTATAAGAAATTCTATATTGTATTGCTTCAGTAGCCGAACAAACACTTGAATTGTTCTTGTGCCATATCCAATACTATATATGTTTGATTGGGTCATAGTAAAATTTAATCAGTTTCAAACTTACTCTCAAACACTTACAATTAGTACGCTAAATTTACTCTGTTAGTAAAATTCATAATAGTTTGTGGGAAACTAAAATTGCAGTAAATAGTTATTAGAATATATCATTACGTAAATGATTAACTCTACAGTACAAAACCTCAGTATTTCCCGTACCCTGTGGATTAGGTTAACTCCGAAAGCAACAGCACGTTTAAAGACTTCTTTCCATCCGAGTAAATCTTCTGCCGTGCTTTCATCACAAGGGCAGTTTTACAGCGATTTCACCCTCTCCAAAGCTTACTTTTAGAGGCTTAGATATTACTTTTTATTTAGTGTAAACACCTATATCATTGCCCCTTATTGTCTACCATTTCCACGTAGCATTAAGGTGTGATTCAAATTCCACAATTGATCCAAATTGACCAATTGCCTTTTTTGCAGTTTAATTCCTATTCCAATAAATCTTAAGATTCTTAGTAGCACGTCCCGAGGCTATGATGTCTTTTTTACCATCTCCATTCAAATCAATCACCTGCAAATCCTCTGTTGCCATACCATTGTCATCTATCCAGTATGAATCCCATTGATTACCGCTTTTGTCTTTAGGTACATACAGTTTTATCCCAACTTTATTCTCGGCATTTGGGCTTCTCCACCCGGCAATTACCTGGTCAGTTCCAGTGCCAAGCAGATCGGCTGTAGCTAATGCATGACCTTCCTTTAATTGATCAT
>JAOQAJ010000139.1 GCA_025963675.1 Segetibacter sp. | reverse complement strand
ACAGACTCTACTTTGTTCGATGTCTTTACACTTCCCATGATTGCGGGTGATCCAACGAAAGCGCTTACAGCACCGAAGAGCGTAGTGATTACCGAAAGCATAGCGAAGAAATATTTTGGTAAGACAGATGTTGTAGGGCAAAGCCTGTTGTTCGATAACAAAGACCTTTATTCAATTACCGGCGTAATTAAAGAGGTACCAGAAAATTCTCATTTTCGTTTCGACTTTTTTATATCGCTTGCAGGAGATGCAGCAAGTAAAGAGGACAACTGGCTAAGTTTTAATTTCAATACATACCTTTTATTAAAACCTGGAGTTGAGCAAAAGGTAATACAGGCAAAGTTTGATGAAGTGTTGCAGAAACACTTATGGCCGCAGGCCGAGGCTATTATGCATACCCGGCAGGATGACTTTAAAAAGTCGGGCAACTATATGCATTTTAAACTTACTCCGCTCACAGATATTCACTTACAATCAGACCGCATAGCTGAACTGGCTCCTAACAGTAGTATGCAAACAGTGTACATCTTTTCGGCTATCGCTATTTTTATTTTGTTGATAGCATGCGTCAACTTTATGAACCTTTCTACGGCACGAAGCGCTAACCGTGCAAAAGAAGTAGGTGTAAGGAAAGTACTAGGAACCCAGCGATCGAATCTTATAAAACAGTTCCTGACAGAATCTGTTGTAATGAGTCTTATTGCGTTTGTAATTGCTTTGTTGTTCTGCCTGCTTTTAATGCCTTCGCTAAACCAGTTAGCTGCAAAACAATTTACGCTTTCCCCGATTGAACATCCTTACCTGCTACCAATCTTACTTGGCTTTGCTATAGTTGTTGGATTGATTGCAGGAACTTACCCCGCTTTTTATTTATCAGCCTTCAAGCCAATTGAAGTATTAAAAGGTAAGCTTAGCACCGGATTTAAAAGCAGCTACTTCAGGAGCAGCCTCGTCGTGTTCCAGTTCTTTATTTCCATATTTCTGATCATAGGTACCATTGTTATTTATCGTCAACTGAATTATATCCAAAACAAAAAGCTTGGCTTTAATAAAGAACAGGTGCTGCTTATTAAGGATACATATGTATTAGATAAAAAAATACAAGCTTTTAAAGATGAAGCATTGAGGCAACCAGGCGTTATTTCAGCTTCTGTTTCAGGCTTCTTACCAGTACCCTCTAGTAGAAATGACAGTCCCCTGTTTCCTGAAGGTGAAATAAATAACGACAAAGCAGTCTCGATGCAACAGTGGAATGTAGACTACGACTACATCAACACTTTGGGAATGGAGATAATAAAGGGACGGAAATTTTCAAAAGAATTTGCTACAGACAGCACTGGAATTATTTTAAACGAGTCGGCAGTAAAACTCTTTGGCTACCAGGATGCGATAGGTAAAAAAGTGTCAAGAATGATGGATAGCGAGGGTAAGATTTTGAAGAGTTATACAGTTATAGGAGTGGTCAGAAATTTTCACTTTGCTTCATTAAGAGAAAATATTGGAGCGCTCGGAATGTTTCTTGACAGATCTACCGGCGCTGTTTCACTTCGCTTAAGAACAAACAACGTTGCAAGCACCATAAAGAGCATTGAAGCCCTTTGGAAAATGATGGCACCAGGCGAAGCATTCACTTATTCTTTCCTAAACGAAGACTTCAACAACATGTATCGTTCCGAGCAACGAGTGGGCCGCATCTTCATCGCCTTTGCAATACTTGCACTCTTCATTGCCTGCCTTGGCTTGCTTGGGCTTGCTACCTATGCTGCTGAACAACGCACGAAAGAAATTGGGATAAGAAAGGTATTGGGCGCAACAGTATCAAATATCGCAGGCATGCTATCAAAAGATTTTTTAAAGCTTGTGATTGTTGCAGCTTTCATCACATTCCCGGTTGCATGGTGGGCGATGAGCAAGTGGTTACAAGATTTCGCTTATCGTACCAGTATCAGTTGGTGGATTTTTTTATTAGCCGCCGTTGTTGCTGTTGTTATTGCCTTAGTTACTGTATGCTTTCAGGCTGTAAAGACGGCAATTTCCAATCCTATAAAAAATTTAAGAACAGAATAGAACCGGTACCATTAGGACCGCTCATGAACCGGTAATATTTGGCATTAACCATTGATACCATTAAAGCAAAAAGTGATGGTTAGCAGGTCTATATTCCATTGGTACAGCACAACGTAACGATTAACAAAAAAAGGAACATTGATTCCTTAGTAATCAAATAAAGAGAGCGTATCCAACCGCTGTCCTAATCACTTATTGACTTATTGATTAAATGACTCAAATAACATGTTTAAGAACTATTTCAAAATCGCCTTTAGAAACCTGTTACGCAACAAAGGTTTTTCATTCATCAACATTGTTGGTTTAGCAATCGGTATGGCAAGCGCCTTACTCATTTTGCTATGGATAAAGAATGAGGTTAGCTACGATCAGTTTCATGCTAAGAAAGATCGGATCTATGAAGCCTGGAACAGGGCTTCATTCAGTGGTGAACTTCGGTGCTGGAACACGACGCCAAAAGTACTTGCCCGTACCATGGAAAAAGATTTTCCTGAGGTTGAGCAAGCTGTAAGAGTTAACTGGACAAGCAGCATTCTCTTTACTGTTGGCGAAAAAAGGTTAACCGTAAAAGGCAATACGGTTGATTCGAATTTTCTACAGGTTTTTAGCTTTCCGCTAATAAAGGGAAACGCACAAAGTGTGCTTAATGACCCGCACTCTATCGTGCTTACAGAATCACTTGCCGAAAAAATATTTGGTAAAGAAGATCCAATGGGCAGAGTGATTAAGTTGGATAATAAAGACAACGCAACGGTTACGGGTATTTTAAAAGATCCACCTAATAATACCCGTTTTAAGTTTGAATACCTATTGCCATACAGCTACTTCAGGGCACAGGGCAATGATGACGAGAACTGGGGCAACAACTCTATTCGCACCTATGTTATGCTAAAGCCAAATGCCAGCCCCGCCTCGATCAATGAAAAAATGAAAACATTCAAACCTCGTTATGATAAGAATGAACCAAAATGGGAGATGTTCATTTATCCCCTCGAACGCTGGCGCTTGTATTCAAGCTTTAAAAATGGTGTTGAAGACAATGGCGGACGTATAGAGTTTGTAAGACTGTTTGCAATTATCGCGGGCTTTATCCTGCTTATTGCCTGCATCAACTTTATGAATTTGAGCACGGCACGAAGTGAAAAACGTGCAAAGGAAGTTGGCATTCGTAAAGTCGTTGGTGCACAGAAGAGTTCATTAATTGGTCAGTTTATTGGGGAGTCTATTTTAATGGCTTTCCTTGCAGGTATTGTTGCCATTATTATTGTTGCGCTTACGATACCAGCTTTCAACAAACTTGTAAACGAAACAGTATCCCTTAATCTTGGAAGTGTTACTGCATGGCTTGCAGGTTTTGGTTTCATCATATTTACAGGTCTGCTCGCTGGCAGTTATCCTGCTTTTTTCCTTTCATCTTTCCGGCCGGTGCAAGTATTAAAGGGCACATTTAAAAAAGCACATGCACTTGTTACACCGCGCAAAGTTTTAGTCGTGCTGCAATTTACGTTTGCCATCGTCCTCATTATTTCTACAATCATCGTAAAGCAACAAATAGACTACGCTAAAGAAAGGCAAACAGGATACGACAAAAACAACCTCGTTTATCATTTTATGACTGGCGATATTGCTAAGAACTACGAGCTGATCAAAAACGAATTGCTGGCTGCAGGTGTCACTTCATCTATTACCAAAACAAGTTCACCTCTAACCGAAAGCTGGAGTGATGGCTGGGGACAGGAATGGGAAGGCAAAGATCCCAACGACAAAACTGACTTTTACAGGTATACAGAAGATGGTGGGCTCGGAGTTACAGCAGGCCTGCAATTCACTATGGGCCGCGATATAGATTTAAAGCAGTTTCCTACCGACTCTACCGCGATGATCATAAACGAGTCTGCATTAAAAGTGATGAAGTTTAAAGACCCTATCGGAAAAATTGTAAAAGACAATGGTATAGAATGGCATATCGTAGGAGTAATAAAAGATTTCATTCTCACTTCGCCTTACGAACCAACAAGACCTATGCTGATCGCAGGGCCAAAGAACAAATGGCTGAATGCGATGATGATGAAATTCAACGACAAAAACACTACTGCCGTCAATTTGAAGAAAGCAGAAAACATCTTTAAAAAGTACAATCCTGAGTACCCATTCGAATACAGGTTTGTCGACGAAGAGTATGCATTAAAATTCGAAGACGAAAAACGTGTAGGCACTTTGGCTGCCATATTTTCAGGGCTTACCATTTTAATTTCTTGCCTGGGTTTGTTTGGCCTCGCCACCTATATGGCCGAGAATCGAATCAAGGAAATCGGTGTGCGCAAAGTACTGGGCGCTTCTGTTTCCGGTATTACAGCGTTGTTGTCAAAAGACTTTTTAAAGTTGGTTGTTGTGTCTTTTGTTATAGCCGCTCCGATTGCCTGGTGGGCTATGTCAGCATGGTTAAAGGATTACCCGTACCATGTAGAAATTAAGTGGTGGACTTTTGCTTTAGCAGGAATCTTATCTATAATCATTGCAATTGTAACTGTTAGCTACCAGGCAATAAAAGCTGCAATAGCAAACCCGGTTAAGAGCTTGAGAACAGAGTAGTCAGAACCAGGATTTATTGGATTTTATGGATGATGAGGAAATAAGAGTTTTTTTATGTAGCCGGCTTTAGTACAACGATTTAACTGCGGTTGCGTCGCACTCTTGTGCTGTATATCGTTATGGGGCGAGTACCGTGAAGGATTAATAGCAAATTCTAAAATGAAAGCAACGAAGAATGGGGGCGGGAAATTAAGGAACACGAAGAACCACAAAGAACACTAACTCGTTGTGCCCTTCGTGGTTCTTCGTGCTCGTTGTGATCCTTGCAGGAAAAGTTGAAAAGAGATATCAAAGATGCAGTGAGTGACACAACGATGAAGCCATAAAAAACAAATGTCCGATACAAAAACAACTTCTTAAAGACAACTTATGATCAAGAACTATTTCAAAATTGCTTTCCGTAATCTTTGGCGACACAAGGCCTTTTCGTTTATAAATATTATGGGATTGGCGGTTGGTATGACAGCCTGCTTTCTAATTTATCTATATGTTGGCTTCGAACTAAGTTATGATTCATTTAATACCAAAGCTGATCGTATTTACAGGATAGTTAGCGATATAAAAACACCCACTGAGGTAATTAATGCGGGTGGCCCTGCCTGGGCGGTGGCACCAAATGCAAAAGATGAGTTTCCTGAAATCGAATCGTTTGTCAGGGTCGCCGGCGATGATAATGTGCTGGTAAGGAAAGGAGACATAAAATTCCAGGAAGAACACACCGCATGGGCAGACTCTGCATTTTTTAAAGTGTTTGATTTTAAGCTGTTAAAAGGAGATCCGAATACAGCTTTAAAAGAGCAGTTTAGTATTGTATTCTCAGAAACGGCTGCAAAAAAGTATTTTGGCAAAGCTGACCCAATGGGCCAAACCCTGCTGCTGACAGGAGATGCTTTTCCTGCAAAAGTAACCGGGGTGATGAAAGACATGCCCGAAAATTCTC
>JAOQAJ010000123.1 GCA_025963675.1 Segetibacter sp. | reverse complement strand
AAGGAAGAGATAGATACTGTTATAGAAAAATTGACGAAGATGATTTAGAAGCCTGATCCTCGATCCTTCTCCTGAAGGAGAAGGATGGCTCTGTGTAATAGCCCTATTTCTTTTAAAAATAAAATAGGATATCAAGTGTAAAGAACCTGATTAAATGTATTTCTAATGACTGAAATGACTGAAATGACTGAACTGAGATGTAATTAGTATACGCGATTGCAGATGTGGAAGATCATCTGTTCGGCTTGCAAAATGTACCGCTCATCCTCCTTCTCGAGAAGGAGAAGGAGGATGAGGCTTCCACGCATTCCTCAAAAACCGCAGCCAATTCTCATGCATTATATTTTCGATGTCGTTGTCGGTGTACCCGCGTTTGCTCAATAACTGGTTTAACTTCTGCAAATCCGCTATCGTTTCCAAATCGTGAGGACATTGCTCTCTGCCAAAAGCGCCATCGAGATCAGAACCAATTCCTATGTGGAAAGTGTTACCCGCGATTTGACAAATGTGATCTAAGTGATCGATAAGGGTGTTAAGCGTAACATTCATTTCAACCGGTGTTGATTTCCCTCTTATCCAGTTCGGAACCATCATCCATGCATCCAGTGCTCCACCTATTACGGCACCTCTTTCGATAAGTGCTTTTATTTGTTGGTCGCTAAACTGCCGGTTGTGATTTACCAACGCTCTCGTAAGATTATGACTTGCCCAAACTGATCCGTTAAAATGATCCAGTGCCTGCCAAAAAGCATCATCGCATAAATGAGTTGCATCGAGGATGATATGTAAGCGTTCCATTTCTTTTAGCAAGGCAATTCCTTCTGGTCCCATTTTGCCCGTTGCATCAGTTCCGTTTGCATATCTTCCTGGCCCATAATGTGCCGGGCCGAGGGCCCGCAAGCCGTATTTCCATGCACGTTCAAGGTGCTCAACAGTTATTAGTGAATCTGCACCTTCCAGGCTTAAAATATACCCAATTGGTTTTTCGTCTTCGGTCGTTTCATCTTTCCATAATGCCACATGAGTTTCAAGAGAAGCAAGATCTTTTATCTGAACCATTTCCCGCGCTTCTTCCATTGCCTTATACCAGGCAAGTTGCCCTTGTGTTTGTGCCCATGCCTGTTCAGGTGAGTGCCATCCCGTTAGAGGATTTCCGGGAGCAACATATCTTGCTATTTGTGTTGCCACTACCAGCCCGACATTTCCTTTTCTCATGTCAGCAAGTGAAACAGTTGCTTTGCCTCTGTCCGGCTTGTCTGCCATGTTTGCTTCTCTGGCATTAACTTCTGCAACCGGCTTTGTTAAGTCACGATTCCATTCCAACGCATTCATACTAAGGTCTAAGTGGGCATCTATTATGAACATGGAAAAAGTTTCTAAATTGTAATTTTTCTATCTCTTGCAATTATTTTCCATTCGTCGGTCACTTCATTGTTTTCTACTACCAGTGCCCTTTCGTACAAAGCACAGGTAGGGCAGATGTGGTAAGGAAGCCCGTATAATACGTCCCCAGGTTTGTAATTGTGACCTTCGGGTGCTTCTGCAACCAGGTGTTCCTCGCTGTGCCCTATCAATTGTAATGCTGGTGCATTTAGAAAATAAACTCGTTTACCCAATTCGTTTTCTGATGCTATTGCCTTGTGCCCAAGATCAAGACATAATGTATTTCTACCTGGCAAAGAAATGATCCGTGAAATAACCAAAGCAGCGGTAACAAAGGGTTGTTCAGGGCACGCAGTCTGATATCCTTTGTCCCAAAAGATAAAAGTTCCGGGGCTGCACTCAACATCTTTTCTTTTTGCATGAATAGGAAAAGTAGGAGAGCCGCCAGCAATGATAATTGGTTCACCAAAGCCTTTTTCAACTAAGGTTTTTTTCATCTCTTCCACCTGCAAAAAAGCTGTGTTTGAATCTTTTGTTCGTTGTTCATAATCGGGGGACCTGAGGTGGCCATCGTACACATGTAATCCTACTGGTTGTATGCCTTTTAACGAGTTGCAGGACTCATAGAGTTCAATTGCATTTTCATCGGGTACGATTCCTGTGCGGTTCATACCAAGGTTAATGTCGATGTAAACAGGGATGACTATTTTATTGTCGACAGCGGCTTCAGCCATGTTTGTTGCAGAAACCAGGTTATCAACCAGGCAGGAGAAAGTAGTTGAAGGATATTTTTTTACTAATGAAATAAAGCGTTGCAACTTAGGGCCGAAAGGTTGGTAGGCTAACAAGACATCGGGAGCGCCAGCCATAGCCAGCATTTCCGCTTCAGCAATTGTTGCGCATTTAAATTTGTGAATGCCTGCTTCCAGCATCATTAGAGAGACTTCTTTTGATTTGTGTGTTTTTACGTGTGGCCGCAATCTTTTCGGATCATCTATCATTGAAAGTAATACACATATATTTTCTTCGACCCGTTCTTTATAAATTACAAGGGCCGGAGAGTCGATTGAATCAATGTCTTTTATTTCGTACCAGTTGTTCATTTTTATTTTTTTTGCCACTAAGGCACTAAGGCACAAAGAAGACTTTCAACTTCGTGTCTTTGTGCCTTAGTGGCTAATACTACCACAATTCAAAAATAGCCTCGATCTCTACAGGGATATTATCTGGCAATGATCCCATACCAACTGCGCTTCTTACACCAACCCCATTTTCTTCGCCCCAGATTTCTTTAAATAACAAACTACATCCGTTGATGATGTAAGGATGTTTTTCAAAATCAGGAGTACAGTTTACCATACCTAAAACTTTAATCACCCGTTTTACTTTGTCAAGGCTGCCAACATTCGCTTTTATGGTTGCAAGAATGGTCAACCCAACCTGTTGTGCAGCCAGGTGACCTTTTTCTATATCTATTGTTTCACCAATACGACCTATGATTAAGGTTCCATTCTTTTGCACAGGGCCGTGACCGGAAACATACAAATGATTGCCATCTATAAGAAATGGTTTATAAACGCCAAGAGGCTTTGGAGCAGGAGGAAGGGTTAAACCGGTTTTAGCAAAACGTTCTTCTGGAGTAGTTGTTTCCATACTATTTATTTAAAATGTATCATTGACTTATTAACGCAGATTGGAACAATAAAGGTAGGAATTGATGAGGCAATTACTTCAGTACAAGGGTGCAACCCCGCGTTCCCTCGCTTCGCTCCTCGTCGGGGCAGGCAGCCATAGTAGCAATCCAGCCTGTCCCATGAAAAATCAAGCATTTAATAAAAGCATCTGAAAAACTTCGATAGTGGCAATGGTTATACGACAAGGTTTAAGAGCATTACACCAGCGAGTCCAACAACTGCTATGATTGTTTCCATCATTGTCCACGAGCGTAGCGTGTCTTTGATGCTCAGGTTGAAGTATTCTTTAAACAGCCAAAAACCGGAGTCATTGACATGAGAACAAGCGAGGCTCCCGGCGCCGATTGAAAGGACCATTAAATTAGGATTTACATGAGACTGTGCGATTACAGGAGCGAGGATGCCGGCAGTAGTTAAACCGGCGACTGTGGCTGAACCAACGCAAATTCTTATGATTGCTGCAATGAGCCATGCAAGGATAAGCGGGTGAATACTAACATTGTTAAGCTGCGAGGCGATTTGTTGGCTTATTCCACTATCGGTAAGCACTTGTTTTAAACCGCCTGCAGCACCAATAATGAGTAATATACCTGCAACGTCTTTGACTGAATCCGCATATGTCGCCATCAGGTCTTTTATCTTTTTTCCTTGCCGGATTCCTATTTTGTAGGTCGCATAGACGAGAGCCAGCAGCATTACCGTTCCCGGTTCAGAAATGAAAGCGAAGATTTGCTGAAGCTGAGGTGGCAATGCAATAAGGTGCGGAATAAGTGTTGTGACCATTAAAAGAATGACTGGCAAGAGAGCCGAAATAAAGCTGTTGGCACTGCTGGGAAGTTGATCTTCAGTAAGCGTATGAGGCTGAAAAGTCGCTAACGGAACTGAGTGAATATTTTTTAATGCTTTTGAATATATTGGACCGGCGATGACGATGGCCGGAACGGACAAGATTAATCCATATAAAAGGGTTAGTCCCATGTTGGCGTTGAACTGTACGACGAGCGCAGTGGGTGAGGGGTGCGGTGGTAAAAATCCGAAGGTGACAGATAGGGCGGCAAGCATCGGTAAGCCGATGTATACTGCAGGTAATTTATATTGGTAAACCACAGAAAAGATCAACGGTACGACCAATACAAAACCAACTCCATAGAATAGTGGAATACCGATAATGAAGCCCGTTACAACCAGCGCCCATTGTATATATTTTGTTCCAAAAGCCTTCATCATTACACTGGCAATTTTCTGTGCAGCGCCACTATCTGCTACCAGTTTGCCGAGCATTGCTCCTAACACAATAATAATGACCAGTGAACCAAGTGTGTCACCAATACCTTTCTGAACAGATCCCATTATTTTATTAAAGGGAATGCCAAGCAACAGGCCGGCAGTAATAGAGACAACTAAGAAAGCAAGAAAGGGATGGATCTTTCCCCATGAGATTAATAAAATAAGGCCGGCAATACAAAAGAAGATAATAATGAATGACATGCGTTAGTTTGTAAGCGAAAGATAAATGTTGTTTTGGATAAGCAACAAAAAAAAGAACCAGGATTGATGGATTATCAGGATTATGAGGAATTGAAAGTTTTTCCTCATAATCTTCTAATCCCGGTTCTATCTTTTGTTATTCCTTTGTATTAAACAGATGAACCAATGAAGATTTTGGAAGCTTCTCTTGCTGACGTTTCCGCAATTTGTTT
Organism: Segetibacter sp.; assembly: GCA_025963675.1. Taxonomy (GTDB): domain Bacteria; phylum Bacteroidota; class Bacteroidia; order Chitinophagales; family Chitinophagaceae; genus Segetibacter. The sequence goes on along the minus strand of JAOQAJ010000123.1, from coordinate 3,033 downwards.
GCTTGTTAATAGTGCCGACAGAGGCGATACATCACGAAAAGGATGGACAACAGAGGCAGATTTATTAGATGGGATACGGGTGGACGAAGTGATGCTCGATGAGTATTTGAGAGACAGTGTTGATGGTGAAAATATAATTGTTGCTAGTGTGTATTTGAAAAAGAAACAAGAGCAACTGCACGTGGGAATGTTAATGGTCTCACCGGAATTGCAGGCTAAAGGAATAGGTAAATTGCTGCTGAAAGCGTCTGAAGAAAAGGCAAAAGATCTTGGATGCAAAAGCATAGTAATGACCGTAATTACAAGCCGTAGCGAATTAATAGCCTGGTATAAAAGACATGGCTATAATGAAACCGGCGAAAGGCAGCCGTTCCCTGCAAACGAAAGGTTTGGTAAGCCTAAGATGCAATTGGAATTTGTTGTAATGGAAAAAACTATATAAATACGCTAATTGCCACAATGCTACTATGATTGATTTTACAGATAAAAACGTTCTTATAACAGGTGGCTCCCGCGGTATTGGCAGAGCTTGTGCTAAGCTGTTTTCTGACCTTAATGCAAATGTCATCTTTACTTATAAATCCAATAAGGATGAAGCGCAAAAGACTTTTGAAATGTTGAATCCAAAGCAGAACAACAGCATGTATGAACTGGAGATATCTAAGCCGGAAGAGATAGAGTGCTTTTTTAGCGCCGTCCTTGAAAAATATCAACGAATAGATGTGCTGGTGAATAATGCAGGAGTGTATATTGAACATAAAATAAATGAAGTTTCATATCCGGAATGGCAGCAAGTGTGGAATGAAACACTTACTACTAACCTGAATGGCGTGAGCAATCTCTGTTATTTTGCCGGCAGACGTATGAGCGAACAAAACAAGGAAAATTATCACTATTTCTTCACGCGGTGCATTTCGCGGCGAACCTGATCATCCTGCTTATGCTGCAAGCAAGGCAGGTCTGAACGCGATGAGTCAGTCACTGGCGGTAGCGCTGGGAAAGCATAATGTAATTGTTGGTGTTATCGCTCCCGGTTTTGTTGAGACAGATATGGCGGCTCCTTATCTTGATAGTGAAGCGGGGGAGTTGGTTAAAAAACAAAGTCCCCTTAGCAGGGTGGCGACACCCGAGGAAGTAGCGACGATTGTTGCTGTTTTTGCCAGCGAAGGATTGGAATTTATGACGGGTGGAATTGTCGATTTGAATGGGGCTTCTTATTTGAGGAGCTAAGCGTGTTACCGGGTACAGGTTACCGGTTTCAAGTTTAAAGTTTGGAGTTTAATCGTGCCTGTAATTTGACGCTGTTATTTTTTAAGCCGGCACTTGTTTTTTTAGCATCATCGTTGCGACGCTCCGTTTAACCGGCGAAATTCTTTGCAACATATCTTATGGTTTGCAAATGTTTATTGTAAAGAAAGGCGTTAGTTGCAAGGCAGCGATCGAAACTTTCTGATAACCGTCAACCGTCTGTCATCCGTCAACCCTTACTGTATCACCACTTCCTTTATCACCTTCTCACCTAGCGCTTCATTCACCCTTTCAATGATTTTTTCTTTCTGATACATTAGTTCCTGTTTTAGAGGGCCGACATTGGTGCGGATGAATAAGGTGTGATTAATGATCTGAATTTTGTCAGTGTATTTAGCGATGGTTTTACCCATCATGTCTTCCCAGATCTGTTCTATCTGCAGAGCTTGTATGCCGCTATTTAACCGGCTTTTTTTAAGAAAAGCTTTGATTGCGTCACCGATTGAAATTTCAGCCATAGTGGTAAAGGTAAAGTCAAAAATTAGCGGACCGGTAAATTGTGGATAATCACCTCATCCTGGGTCCTTCTCCTTGAGGATAAGGACGGCCTCTGCAATAACCTGTTTGATTATATTTTGCCAAGGTTTACAGTTTTAGCTTACGGGAAGTGGCTAGCTAAGCTGTTACCTTATAAAAATTGTTTCAACCATTCCTTCGCTTCATTATCGTTGGTGAAATTCTTCATAGGGATGGGCGGAGCTTTTAGTCTGAACAGTACGTTCATGATCAGTGATGCAAGGCCTGGTTTTGACACCATTGCCATCGCAGTATATACTTTCGGCAACTGTTCTGACGCAAACTTCCGTGTCTCTTTATCCGGTACCGATGAGTTAGATAAATATATTAGGAGCGGAACTTTTTTGTCGTTGGTAATACTTCTCACCAAAGCGATGTTACCTGTAATATTTTGCACCGTTCGTTTTGGGCTTTTCGATAGTGACACCAAAATGCCATTATCCATCCAATAGTCTGCGATTTCGCCTTCAAATACTGTTCTGTCTGTGGGTGGTGTAATCGGGGACATCCTGATGCTTTTTTGGCAAATGGTGTTAAAAATAAGGATAGGTTGTTTAATTCGATGGTACTGAAACTCATCAGAGGTTGTTCGAAAGTTTTAGGCAGATCAAACTGTCACCGGAGTTATTATCCGTCGCTGTGTCTTCTTTAAAATCGAATTTCTGTAAAAGTATTATTGACCGGAAATTGTCGGAGTGAACAAAGGCTTCGATTGTTTGTAATTTCATCGCAGCAATGCCAAATTCAATAACGGCTGATAAAGCTTCCCGCATTATTCCTGCTCCCTGAAATTCGGGTAGTAATTCAAAGCCTATCTCCGCTTTTCTATCATTATTCGAAATATTAAAATAACAAATTGTTCCAACTAAATTGTCATTTTGTTTCCGGGCAATGGCCCAATAAAATGCCGTTTTGTTGGTAATTGCAGTTACTATTTTATCAATAAAGCTTCTGGCATCTTCAATGGATGCAGATGGAGCTCGGTCAAGGTATTTGTTTACCTGCTCGTCTGACCGCAGCTTAAATATTTCCTTCTCGTCACGAATAGAAAGTGCTCTTAGAATTAGCCGGTTTGTAGTTAATGTTGGAAAAGCTGCAAAAAAATTGTTTTTTATTTCCTCTTGTGTGATCATTACTTGTTTTGTCATTAATCTATTCAACGTTTTTTATCGTCTGCTTTTTATAAAATTTGTTGGCTATAAAAGAAAG
>JAOQAJ010000105.1 GCA_025963675.1 Segetibacter sp. | reverse complement strand
TGCAGGCACAGAAGTGATGCATTTCCTTCAAAAACATATTTCGACATAAACGTTCCCTGGCCATGTTTTACCCTGTCTGCGCTTGCATCTAAATAAATCCGTCGGCCAGGTTTCAATAACTTTTCGTAATGTTTTAGCGACGCCGCGTAATCAGGCAAATGTTCGGTAACGCCACAATTAACAATGGCATCGTATTGCTCATCGGGGTTATGTTCGAAGAAGTGCTCCAGCAAAACTTTGCATGGCAAATCATCTTGATCAATTATTTTTTGAACAAACGATTTCGACCTTTCTGAAATGGTAAGTGATGTAACCTCTATTCCTTTTTTACCTGCATATTCAACAAAAGATCCCCAGCCGCTTCCGATGTCAAGTATTCGGTCTCCCGGTTTGGCGTGTACTGATTTTAATGCAAACTCAAGCTTACGTGTTTCTGCATCTTCCAGTGACTCCTCGTCGTTTAAGAAAACAGCCTGCGAATATGCTCTATGTCTTTTATCAAGAAAAAGAAGGAAAAAATCTTCCTCCGTATCGTAATGATTGGAAATCCACTTTTTATCACTCTTCACCTGCCCGAATAACATTGGTTGAATAAAACGCCATAAAAATCGCATTCCGCGTTTATCATTAAATAGTTCACGCAAAGCAAGTACCTGCGTAATATCACCTTCAAGATCGATGTTACCTTCAAGGTATGCTTCAGCTATTGTATTTTGATCGAGGGTACTGAGCGCGGCAACAGCTTCTTCGTTGTTTAATCTAATGACAAATACAGGTTTGTTACCTCCAAATGTGTGTAGGCTTCCATTCATTTGTAAGCCAAAAGGGATAGAACCAGTACCTGGTGTTACCGACTTATATTGCTTTTCAACCAAACCAACCAGCCGCCTAAATTTCCTTTGCATCTTATTTGTATCAGTTGCAGAAAGCATTGCTTTATGTTTTAATTTTAAATGCGCCTTCTTTTGATCGGTTTAAAATTAATACCCGACTGCAACTTCTGCAACAGCTTTTGCGAGATGCAATTGAACGCTGCATTTCTAATTAGGTTCTCTTAAGTATTTTTGAAAAAAGCAGAATAAAATAAAATCAGTACAAGTGAGTGACACAAGAATGTCGCCTCATGTTCTTATGCTAAGTACCAAAAAAGTTTTCAGCTTTCTTAAGGCCTATAATACAGTTAATGTACTTTGCAGCAAATATGCTGCTTTGAAAAACTGCTATGCCTCGCCCTATATAAAAATCACTTTTGCAATAATTTTTATTTGTACGATTCACCGAACAAGCTATGGTCAGAAAAAGAATGGGGAATACCAATTAAACATTCGCAGAGCCACTTCGGCCATAAAAGTTGATGGAATTATAGATGAGGCGGCGTGGCAAGATGCAGCCCTTGCAAAGGACTTTTTTATGGTATCACCCATGGATACCAGCTTTGCTAAAACACTTACGCAGGTACGAATGGCTTATGATGAACACAACCTGTACCTCGTTGCTGAGTGCTTCCAGGGAGTTGCAGGACCAAATTATGTAGAGTCGCTTAGGAATGATTGGAACTTTAGCAAGAACGATAATTTCCTGATGTTTGTCGATCCGTTTGATGACCAGACAAATGGCTTTGCTTTTGGAACAAACGCTGCCGGCGCCCAGTGGGACGGCATGATGTCTGGCGGAAGTGCGGTTGATCTGGCCTGGGATAACAAGTGGAAGTCTGCAGTAAAAAATTATACGGATAAGTGGATACTTGAACTTGCGATCCCCTTTAAAAGTATTCGGTATAAAAAAGACATTGGCAAATGGGGAATTAACTTTAGCAGGCTCGATCTTAAGACATCAGAAAAAAGTTCGTGGGCACCAGTGCCAAGGCAATTTCCTACGGCTGCCCTCGCCTATTCAGGTATTCTTGCCTGGGATCAACCACCACCTTCCGCCGGTTCAAACATTTCATTAATTCCGTATGCGCTTGCTGGCGTTACTAAAAGTCATGAAAACAATTCTCCTTCAAAATATCGAAAAGAAGTTGGTGTTGATGCAAAAATAGCTTTGACTTCATCACTCAATTTAGACCTTACTGTTAACCCTGATTTCTCTCAGGTTGAAGTGGACCGGCAGGTTACTAACCTGGACCGGTTTGAATTATTCTTTCCTGAAAGGCGGCAGTTTTTTTTAGAGAACGGCGACCTTTTTGCCAACTTCGGCTATGCTTCCATCCGACCTTTTTTTTCGCGGCGAATTGGCCTGGGAGTACCCATTCGCTTTGGTGCAAGAGTAAGTGGCAAGCCAAACAGAAACTGGAGAATTGGAGCTATGAATATTCAGACTGGCGGCGTTGATAACACCGGTTTGCCTGCTCAGAATTTTACGGTTGCCTCTGTACAACGACGCGTGTTTTCAAGATCAAACATTGGTGTTATTTTCATTAATAAGGAGTCTATAAATTATCACCCGGAAGCTGATCCTACAAAGCCAGTTTACTCGAACTATAATCGTAATGTTGGTTTAGAATATAATCTGGCATCTTCCGATAATAAGATTACTGGTAAGGCAACTGTGCTTAAATCTTTTACTCCCGGAACTTCCGGTGGGGATTTTGTACAAGCCGGAAACCTGCAATATTCGGGACGAAAGATGCTTATTTCATGGCAACATGAATATGTAGGAAAAAACTACAATGCCGAAGTTGGATATGTGCCAAGACGGGGTTACCTAAAGATTAATCCTTCTGCCGGTTATTTTTTCTTTCCCAAAGGTGGTAAGATTTTAAGCCATGGGCCACAGGTTGTTTATCTTTCGTACTTCAATACTTCATTACAGAAAACTGATGACGAGGCTTTCCTCAACTATTCATTTACTACAAGAAAACAAAGCACATTTTCCACTTTTCTATCGTACGACTATGTGCAATTATTGCAGGCTTTTGATCCAACGAATTTTACCAAAGACACTTTAGCCCGTGGAAGCACACATCGTTGGAATGCCTGGGGAACCAGCTTTGTCTCGAAGCCGCAAAGTGTTTTCACTTATGCTTTTTCAAGCCGATATGGTGGCTATTATGCAAAAGGCACAAGGCTTAATCTCACTGCTGACCTGGGTTACAGGTTTCAGCCTTATGTAAGTCTTGCGCTTAGCACCAGTTATAATAATATAGATTTACCACAGCCGTGGAACCAACGCACTTTTTGGTTGGTTGGTCCACGCATAGATGTCACTATGACCAACAAATTGTTCTTCACAACATTTGTTCAGTACAACAATCAGCAAAACAATGTCAACCTCAATACCCGCTTTCAATGGCGATACAAACCTGCTTCTGACATCTTTTTCGTTTATACCGATAACTACCTTCCCGCTCCTTTTTCTGTAAGAAATCGGGCAATGGTATTGAAGTGGACTTATTGGTGGAATTTGTAAAATGGAGGGATAGAAATTTTATGAAGTCCCATTGTAACATTGAGCGTATGTCTGCTACCATGCTCCGTCTAATATTGGCAGTTCTTTTATGCTTTTATTATAATTGTGATTGAAGCAACAATGGCTTGGTTAAGTGCACCTTCTGGCTTGAGAGGATTTTGGATATTTTTCGGTTTCTTCCCGTAGTAGAGAATAAGCTGCAAAATTTGTTAATTTGCAGTGATGCTTTCAACAATTGATATAGAAAATAAGTTGCGGGAAATAAAACCGGTACTGATTGATAAATTTCATATTAGCCGGATTGGCTATTTTGGTTCTTATTCAAGCGCAACGCAAAGAAACAACAGCGATCTAGACTTACTCGTTGAGTTTTCTCAACCCATAGGTTGGGATTTTTTTACGTTGGAAAAATTTTTAGAACAAGAACTCGGGCTTCCGGTAGACCTGGTAACAAAAATTGCTCTAAAGGAACGAATTAAAGAGACTATCCTTAATCAAGTTAAATACGTTTGAAACCAAGCGAAAGAGATCCCGTTTTATACCTGGCTGATATTGCCCTCTCGATGCAGAGAGTGCAGGAATATATAGCAGGACTTAATTTTGAACAATTTACAGTTGATTACAAAACAATAGACGCCGTTATTAGAAACTTCGAAATTATTGGTGAAGCGTCAAAGAACTTACCTAAAGTTATTAAGGACAAATACCCGCACGTTCCCTGGGAGCAAATGTACCGTTTAAGGAACCGTATTTCACATGAATACTTTGGCGTAGATCATGAAATAATTTGGGACATAGCGACTCGACAATTATCGACAAATAACAAAGACATTATAGAAATATTGAGAATCGAAGAATCTAAAGAAGGTTAAGTTATTGAAATTAGTTAACGAGTAAATCGGTAAATTATGGCTGCCCATTCTTCCTAAAAGTACAAGGGAGTGACACAACGATGGTGAATGGAGTTCTTCTGCTAATCCTAAAAATCTAACTAAACAAATACGCTATATCCTCTTCATTCAGCGCTTTTATAAACCCATCATCTTCACCAACCAGTTCCTCTGCAAGTTTCTTTTTACGTTGTTGTAATTGAATGATCTTTTCTTCAATCGTATCCTTGCAAATTATCTTGTAAGCAAACACATTTTTGGTTTGGCCAATCCTATGTGTACGATCAATTGCCTGCTGTTCTACTGCTGTATTCCACCAGGGATCGAACAGGAAGACATAGTCCGCAGCAGTAAGTGTAAGACCTGTGTTGCCTGCTTTCAGGCTGATCAAAAACAGGTTGGTAGTGCACCCCTCATCCTGGAAAGCGTTGACCATTTCTATTCGTTTTGCCGGCGGGGTCTGACCGTCAAAATGGAAATAGCTGATGCCTTGCTTGTTACATTCTTCCGCCAGCAAATTGAGCATACTACTAAACTGAGAGAAAACGAGTGCTTTATGCTCCTTTAGGATATTTTTCAATTCTCCGATCAAAACTTCTGTCTTAATAGA
>JAOQAJ010000258.1 GCA_025963675.1 Segetibacter sp. | reverse complement strand
TTTTTTGGGCTATCTGATGGAATTGTTATCTGGGTATTCATATCTGAAATCTTTCCAAACTCTATTCGTTCAAAAGGGCAATCGCTTGGAAGTTTTACCCACTGGTTTTTTGCAGTCATCATTTCCTTGACGTTCCATGTCGCCATCAATAGCCCCTCTATCGGTCCGGGAAATGTCTTTATGTTTTTTGCAGTCATGATGTGCCTTCAATTATTGTTTTCATGGAAGCTGATGCCGGAGACAAAAGGCAAGTCCTTGGAACAAATTCAGAAGGATTTGAAAATTCAGTATTAGAGCCAGATGTCTAAAACAAAGAAAATGTGTAAACGTGCTTCTATCATATATAACAATACACAAATAACTCTTTCTTTTAATAAAGGCGCATCATCCTTTTAGGGTATGCTTTTTGACGCTTATAAGTAAATAAAATAAATGTCAAAGAACAAAAAACAATTCGGTGTCTGGATTGATTCAGAAAATGCGGTTATCGCAGGTAGAGAGAATGTAGACAATGGCGACTTCGTTATATTGGCTCATGCCAAAAGTGCAGGTAAGGAAGGTAACTCAAATGAAAATGCGGGGAATAATGCTCAACAAGGGAAGTTAGTAAAACTGTTTAAAGAGATAACATCTCATATGCAAAACGTAGACGAAGTTCATGTAACCGGAACAGGCGATGTGCAGGAGCAGTTTATACGCTATCTGTCAACGACCCCGCAATACAAGAATACTATCGCAAAAGAAAGCACTTCAAATAAAATGAGTGATGAAAGTTTTATTCAATTTATCACAACGCAGTTTAATTAGTTCTTCACAAAATTTACGCAAAGAGGAAAGCCAGTCAGCTTTCCTCTTTTTATTTAAATTAGATTTCAATCTAGGTATAACGACAATTGTTAGTTGCTTATATCTCACGTGCTTTAAAGCTTCTGCTCACCATGCGAATCTGGTATATTCAGGGAAACTTCCAATTGCTTGTCGTGTAACAATTTAATAAAACATTCCTGCTTGCGCCGCAGGTTTTGAATATCCAGTCCCAATTCATATATCTCTTCCTCGTTGCTTACCTTGCTCAGGGCTTCATTATATCTTAGTTCCGTTTCTTGTAACTGCTGTTTGAGAGACGATACCTTATCATCTAATCCTTCAACACTCTCATAACAATTATTTGTGAACATATATTGTTTAACACAATAAACATTCCATTAGAAAGCGTCATTTATAGGGTATTAATGTACTCAGTGGCCAACTGAGCTAGTCGGATATGTTTTCAGTTTGGCTAAAGATGGAAATGTACAAGTGTGCGACGCAACAATGTCAAAAGCAGTTATTTCGTTTGGCTCAAAAAAATTTGACAAGGGCAAGAGAAAACCGCCCGATTAGTTTAGGTAAGTGCCGCGTCAGACAACCAGGGTATATGGAGAGAGCATAAGAAAGTAAGCTCAACGCATTTCTGTCGCACTTTCCTGAATGGCACAGCCATAACTTATATCGTTGTAAATCTGAGTTTCGTCTAAATGCTATTTCCTTTTTTTTCCAACTTCTTTATTAATGATTGAAAAAGTTGTTTAAAAAAGCCTGGTTTTGTATTTTGTTTTGAAATAAAATGTACGACTATGGGTTCTCAATACAAAGTTTTAACCGGGGAAACTGTGCTTGAAATAGAACGAAGCGTAAATGAAGCATTTACCAGCGGATGGGTGCCGCAGGGAGGACTAACAGTTTTGTATAATGCATCATCAAAAGGTTTTTCATTTTTCCAGGCGATGGTGCAGGTTCAAATGCCGGTAAATGCTTAAAGAAAACATTATTCTATTTCAATTAAGCGTTTTATCACATGCCAAAATTTCTTTTATATTTCTCAAACTGAATAATAACCTGGAGTTATGTCTCGGGTAGTTTAGTATAAGCTGTACATTAATTTCTATTCATCCTGCTTTTAAACCATTCATCAACCTACCAAAGGTGAGCTGTCTAATTAAAGACTGTTCTAAAAGAATATTCTCATAATATTTGTTGGTTTATAGTTACCAATAAAACCGAATAATGAGATTAACTTTTACACTGTTTCTATTTACTTCATTATTTACAATCTCTTCATTTGGCCAAACCAAAGGAACTATTACAGGAGTCGTTAAAGACGAAAGCGGAAAATTACTTCCATCAGTGACCGTTTCATTGTTGAAAGCAAAGGATTCTGCACTTGTAAAAGTTGGCGTGTCAGACCAGGAAGGCGCCTTTGAGCTAATAAATATTTCTGATGGAAAATATTTTATTTCAGCATCGTCTGTAGGTTTCGCTAAGTTGCTCACTCACCCTTTTGAAATAGCCGAGGGCAAGAACATTAAAGTTCCCGTTTTAACGCTCCACAATAGTGCAACAGCTATGGCGGATGTAACCGTGCAAACGAAAAGACCACTTGTCGAAAACAAAATAGATAAGATGGTGGTGAATGTAGATGCATCGCCGAGCAACGCCGGCGCAACTGCAATGGAAGTACTGGAAAAATCTCCTGGTATCACTGTAGATCGCGATGGAAACATTAGTTTAAAAGGAAAGCAGGGAATTATAGTTTTAATGGATGGTAAGCAAACTTATCTAAGTGGTCAGGACCTGGCGAACTTGTTACGTAATATGCCAGCAAGCCAACTGGACCAAATTGAAATAATGACGCAGCCGTCAGCGAAGTTTGACGCCCAGGGTAAATCGGGAATTATCAACCTGAGAACAAAAAAGAATACACAAACAGGGTTTAATGGAAGTGTAAGTGTGTCTTATGTGCAGGGCCGCTACCCCAAATCTCCGAACAGCTTTAATTTCAACTTTAAGAAAGGAAAAGTAAATCTCTTCAGCAGTGTGAGTTACTCATACTGGACTAATTTTAATGATCAAAATCTTACAAGAAAGTTTCGTAAAAACGGTATTGTTGAATCTGTTTTTGATCAAAAAGCAGATCAGGTAAGTATAAGCCGGAATTATAGTGCGCGGATAGGCCTCGATTATACAATAGATAAGAACACAACTATTGGCTTTTTGGTAAATGCGATAACAAGTCCGAGTAGATGGGAGAATAACGGCAGGGCCAATATGTTGAATGGAAACGGCAGGTTGGATTCGTTTAATACTGCTAAAACGATTAACAATGGCACATGGCAAAACCTTGGAACGTCTGTTAATTTCAGAAGGGTACTAAATAACAATGGCAGAGAAATTACCGGCGACCTCGACATGCTTCAGTATAAGACCAATAGCAGACAAACGTCAGATAACTTCAACTATTTCGCCGATGAAAACTTAATAAGAAGCCCGTTTCTGTTACGCGGAAATGTGCCTGCAGACATCGCGATTTATAGCAGCAAAATTGATTATGCACATCCGCTGGCAAACCATGCAAAATTGGAAGCAGGTGTAAAAACCAGCTTCGTTTCTACTGATAATGATGCTCAATACACTTTTTATGATCATGCTGCCAGCAAATGGGTAACAGATAATGGACGGAGCAACCATTTTCTATATAAAGAAAACATCAACGCCGCCTATCTTAACTATAGCAGGCAGATGAAAAAGTGGGGCATACAGACCGGCCTCAGAATAGAAAACACGGTGTCAAAAGGAAGTCAATTTGGTAATGTAACTAAAAAAGACACATCGTTTACTAAGAATTATACCCAGCTATTTCCTACGGCATACGTTAGTTATGCTTTAGACGAAAACAACCAGTTTGGACTATCGTACGGACGAAGAGTTGAAAGACCTAATTACCAGGACATGAACCCTTTTCAATATTTTCTTGATCAGTATACTTATCGCCAGGGAAATCCAAATCTAACCCCCCAGTTTTCGCATAATATCGAATTAAGTCACAATTTTCATAAAGCACTAAATACGACGCTTAATTACACTTACACCTCAGATATTTTAAACGACATTTTAAAACAGAATGATGATACCAAGGTGACCTATCAAACGAAAGAGAATGTGGCAAAACGCAGAACAATTGGTTTGGCAGTAAGCTATAATGCTTCGGTTACAAAATGGTGGACTACCAGTATCTACATGAATGTTAATAACAATCATTACCAGGGTTTTGTAAATAACCTTCCCCTCGACGTAAACCTTACTTCATTTGTCGGCAGCTCTAGCCACGTATTTCGTTTTGCAAAAACGTGGACTGCAGAAGTCAACGGTTTCTACCGCACAAGCGCCCAGGAAACAGGTTTGTTTCTGTTGCGTCCGATGGGTGTGGTCTCATTTGGTTTCGGCAAGCAATTACTAAAAAACAAGGCAAATCTTAAATTAAGTGTAAACGATCCTTTTTATATACAAAAAGCAAAAGTGATTATCGATTACGGAAACATAGATGCACTGGTTACAAACCGGAATGACTCGCGAAGAGTAGGGTTAACCTTCACATATCGTTTTAGCAAGGGTGTAAACGTGCAACAGCTCAAAAAAACAAGTAGCGCACAGGAAGAACAAAATAGAGTAGGGGGCAGCAATTAATCGCCCAAAATTGTTTTTTATATTTTTTCGTTTAGAATTTTTGAGCAGGGAAAAGGCCAGTTTAAAGAAGTATTTTGGTAACCAACTTTTGGTTAGGCGGTTGACATCGTTGTGTCACTCACTTCAACTGCTACCGTGTGTACTCATCTTTTTTCTAAAAACAATAGAACACGGATGACACGGATCAAACTGATAAAAACGGATTGTTCAGGTTTTCTTACCTGGGTAATCTGCCTAATCCTCTCAATCTGTGTTATCCGTGTTCCAAAAAAACTTGTGTGCGCACCGTAGCACTCCAGTTGAACAGAACAGTAATTGGCTTTTTACAATTTAAAACGTGTAATTTAATAATTGCCCGAAATCTGGCTACTATTGGCTTTTCGAGGCATCTTTTTACATTTCGTATTATCCTTCGTTTTTTACTAGCTTAACGTATCGTGGCATTTGATGAATAGAAGATAGAAGTACAAGAGAGTGACACAACGATGCCTAACAAAAGAACCAATGTTTGCCTCTAAAAAAATAAATGCTGGCTAGCTAAGTGTAATGGATAAGAAGATGTTTATTACTCGAGGTAAAAACGCTACTCAGACGATTTCAAAATTTAATTCTTTTATGGGAATCATAATGTTTTTGTAAAACGAGCGAAAGCCACAGCTGCATTAACGTTTAAGAATAAATACAATTAAATTGCTTTTAATAAAAACCCAGATGCCAAAACTAACGCTGCTACTACTTCTTTGCATCCTCGTGTCTATAAGTTCCATCGCTCAAAATGGCACAATCTCCGGAACGGTAGAGGATACGATAAATCGAAAGACAGTTCCCGAAACAAACATTACATTACTAAGAGCCAAAGACTCTGTTTTGGTTGATGTATTTAGAAGTGATAGTAAAGGCGACTTTAAACTATCAAAAGTGCCGAAGGGGCAATACATACTCATGTTCACTTATCCTACTTATGCGGATTATATAGATAAGGTGGATCTCGGTGAAAGTGAAAATAAGGTTTTAGGAAAAATTATGCTGACGCTAAAATCTAAGATTCTCGAAGATGTTTTGGTGAAATCAAAAGTGGCAGCTATTCGTATGCGAGGTGATACCACCGAGTATACAGCAGATAGTTTTAAAGTCAGGGAAGGCGCATCGGTGGAGGAAATGCTGCGCAAACTTCCGGGGTTGCAGGTTGATAAAGATGGAAAAATAACTGCGCAGGGCGAGGAAGTAAAAAAGATCCTGGTAGATGGTGAAGAGTTTTTTGGTAACGATCCAACGATGGCTACAAAGAACCTGCAGGCAAATACAATTAGTAAAGTGCAGGTTTTTGATAAGAAAAGTGACCAGGCAGTTTTTTCAGGAATTGATGACGGGCAAAAAACAAAGACGATTAACCTGACGATGAAAGACAATTTCAAAAAGGGTTACTTCGGCAAAGTGGACCTCGCAGCCGGGCCTAATGACAGGTGGAATAATACTTTGATGCTAAACTCTTTCAGGGCAAAAAGAAAACTGTCTGTGTATGGCATCATGAGCAGCACGGGCAAGACCGGGTTGGACTGGAACGAACAGGAAAAATTTGGTGAAGGCATCGATCTGCAAATGAGCGACGATGGCGGAATGTTTTTTACCAATAGCGGAGATGAGTTCAGTCAGTCCTCATTCAGGGGCCAGGGCATTCCAAGAAGTTGGAGCACCGGGGTGAACTTTGGCGATAAATTTAATAACGATAAACAGACTGTAAACGGAAGTTATCGTTATAATAAATTGATCAACGAGGGCCAGGCCAACACCTACTCACAATTCATTTTGCCCGATACTGTTTTCTACCAGAGAAACGGCAATAATTTCACAAGCAGCAAGCAAAGAAATTCGGCAAACGGAACTTTTGATGTTCAGTTAGACAGTTTTACTTCTATAAAAGTAAAGGCAAACGGGTATGCCGGTACCGAAGCTTCAACAAGTGAGAATATCACCGAGTCTATTAATAAAGCCAATAGCCTGGTTAACAGAAGCAGGCGATTAATTGAGTCGAACGGAACCAATAACAGCTTCAACAGTAATATGATCTTACGGAGGCGGTTTAAGAAAATTGGCAGAACAGTTTCGCTTAGTTTAATTGAAGAATATCTACATACAAAGACCGACGGCTTTCTTCATGCTGTAAATGACTTCTACGATAAGAATCAGATTATCATAAACAATATTAATACTGATCAAATGAAGTTGTATGATGTAAGTACCTTAACCACATCCGGCAGACTTGTGTACACGGAGCCGATAGTTAAAAACTTGTTTCTGGAGCTTAATTATGGTGTTAGGGTAAATAACAGTATGTCTAAGAAACTTTCCTATGACAAAGATGGCAGTGGAAAATACGCTGCTTTAAACGACACATTCAGTAATAATTTTAATTTCAAAGTACTTACCAACAGTGGCGGTATGGCATGGAGGTACAATAGCAAAAAGTTCAATTTTGGTGTGGGAAGCGATGTTGCCGTAGCAGATTTCACGCTCGAAGACGTTATTAAAAATAAAACTACCAAATACAGCTATACCAATCTTTTCCCGCGCTCAAACATCAATTATAAATTTAATACCAATAGTGGTGTCTATTTTTCTTACAATGGTAACACTCAGCAACCTACCATTCAGCAAATTCAACCAATACAAGACAATACAAATCCACTTAACATTTTCATAGGCAATCCTAACCTGAAACAAGAGTTCAGGCAGAGATTTAGTTTAAACTATAATTCGTATAAAGTGATTTCGCAACAGGGTATGTATCTGTCCGGAAATTTTAATACAGTATCAAATGCAATTACCACAAACCAATTTACGGCAACATCCCGCGACAGCGTTGGTAGAACAACTTATCAGTACATTAATGTAAGTGGAAATTATAATGGCAATATGTATGGGCAATATTCATTTAAATGGCTCAAGCCCGATGTCAGGATAAACGCGGGCTTAAATTTAAATGTTAATCGTAACAACAATATTGTAAACAAAGTAAGAAACGTTACCAATAATGAAAGTTATGGGCTTCAGGTGGGTTTCAGCAAATACGTAGAAAAGAAGTATAGTTTTTACATAGGTTTAAATGTAAATAACAACAGCTCTAAGTCTTCAATAAGGCCTGATCAAAAAATAAAATACATCAGCCAGAGCCACTATCTGGGTTTCAACTACACGCTTCCGTTTAAGTTTGAATTTAATACAGACCTTCGGGCCGAGCTTAGGCAAAAGATTAATGCGAGTGACAATAATAATAACGTCACCGTCTGGAACGCTTACATTGGAAGAAAGCTGTTCAAAAACGACAAAGGATTAATTAGCATAAAAGGAAATGACCTGCTGGATCAAAATAAAGGTTTTAGCCGTTTTATTGGTACAAACGTCATTACTGAAAACTCGTATACCAGCTTAAGAAGATATTTTACGTTGAATTTTACGTGGAACTTTTCAAAAACTCCGGGCGGGGCACCAACAAAATAAAAACTATATGAAAACATTTTACCTGGTCGTATCCTTTTTTATGTCAGCACTGTCGCTACCGGCGCAGGAAATATTTATTGAAAAAGGAAAAATAGAATTTGAAAGAACTACTAACCTGTACAAGCGCCTCGAGGATGACGCTAATGAGAATAATGCCTCGTTTTATGAGGCTTTGAAAAAAAATATGCCGGAGTTAAAAACGACTTATTTTAACCTGTACTTCGACAAGGATAAGACTTTGTATGAACCCGGACGTGAAGTAGAAGTTGCTAAAAAGGTACCTGACTGGATGGGTGGACCGGCTGAAGATAACATTGTGTTTAGTGACTTGAATGCAAAAATGTTTAGCAGTCAAAAAACTGTTTTTGAAAATACTTACAACATACAGGACAGCCTTAGGAACGCCGAATGGAAAATTACATCTGATACCCGCACTATTGCTGGCTTCCAATGCCGAAAAGCAACAACACTATTAATGGATTCTGTTTTTGTATTTGCTTTTTACACTGATCAAATTGTTCCTCGTGGCGGTCCTGAATCTTTTTCTGGTTTACCAGGAATGATCCTCGGAATTGCCATTCCACGTCTGCACACGACCTGGTTCGCCACAAAACTAATAACTTCAGATCCTAAGATTAGCGCAATTGCTCCTCCTAAAAAAGGTAAGAAAATTAATGTGAGTGCTTTAAAGTCCACATTAAACACTTCACTAAAACAGTGGGGCAAGTATGGTCAAAGATTTATCTGGAACATTATGATTTAACGATCCGATACATTGGTACCGACAACCGTGCAGCGGCAAAACGAAGAAAATAACCAGGAAACTAAATACCTGTAAAACGCCCATCAGGTTTTACTGCATTAAATGATCGGGTCGCTTTGCAGTAATATTTAAATTTTGGGAGATTTTACCTGTTGTTGCTTTCAGGCATCTATTAACTGGCCTAATGTAAAAGCTAAAGTTGTGGCGCCTTTCCCTTTTTCCAGCCACAATTTCTTTTTCCATCCTTCGCTTTTCAACTTTACTTTTCCTTCGTCGAGATGAACTGTAAAATAATTTCCGGTTGCGTCCATATCAGGAGAAACCAAAACGTTTTTTTCGCAATAATTAATATAAAAGGTAAGAGATGAATGGGGCATAGAAATGAATTAATGGGGGGACAAAACTATGTCAATAAAAACTAAAAGCAGCAGTGGTTCTACATGGGGTTTTTACTATTTTTTTTATTAAAACCTGCGGTAAAAGACAACGTTCTTCTACGGTTTGTAAATTTGCTTTAAACTAATATTTGAAAATTTTGTGAACCAGCTTAAGCTAGTAATGAAGCTTTTGTTGCGTCGCACTCGTGTACAGTTTGGCATAATGGCGACACCACCATCAATGATACCTATTGGAATGTATGAGCCTGTTTTGTAGTAGTTACTTCACTTCCTTCCTGCTTACTTTCGGTTGCTTTCTACGGCTCTTTTACAATCATGATATTTCTACCTTTATTTGCTTTAGCCTCAGACACATATTCCTGGTAATACTCTTTGGTCATTAAGTTTACCTGGTAATAATATTTACCATTATTAAGAGCATTTTTTGAAAGCTTACTAAGGCCATAGTGTGAAAAATCTGTATAAGAATAATCACTGAGCGTGTTATTTTCTACCTTTTTTCCGTCTATCCAAACTCCATACACTTTAGCATTTTCCCATTCCTCTAATTGTTTGTTTGTTGGAACTGTCTCTGAAAGCGTTTGCGGTTTTGGCATAAACCCTACTACCTGCGAGGCTTGTTGTTTTTTACTCATTTTCGTATAAAGAGATTCCAGTTTTACTCTGTCGGCCTCTGTTATTTTCGAAGAGAAATTAGACCGATCTTTTTTACTGCTTAAATTGTATTTGGTTATAATTGAATTAAACTGCTGAAGTACTGAAGGTGAAGCATCTTTAGAGCTTGCTACAACCTGTTGTTTCTGCCTGCTGGCAAGAGATGCACGTTGTGAAAAAGCATTTGACTGACCTAATAAAGAAACAAAAAGCAATATCGCAAAAGAGGATTTTTGCCTGGAAAACGATGAAATCGAAAATGAAAATTGATACATGAGAATAATTTTTTTCGTGCCTGATATCAATTTACTCTTTAAATATTGTACCAGGGACTTATGCTTTTTATTTAACAGTTGCATAAGACGACGGCGGTTACCGTGACATCAACCAATGCATGATCGGTCGAATAATCGTGGTACTTTTTTTCAGATTTTTGCCTATTTTAATCCATCGTGAATGCTTAGACGGTTTTAGATAGCCAGTTTCAGTTCATTAACG
>JAOQAJ010000020.1 GCA_025963675.1 Segetibacter sp. | reverse complement strand
TCCAATCAGGCTCATCGACCTTTTATTAAAGTAGGTGGATATGAAGAAAAGGTTAAGAGGGTTGTAATTAAGGTTAAAAACCTTGGTTATAAAGAATAAAAAGTTCTACTCACAAGTCATAAATATTATGGTGATTCAAAAGCGAATTTTAGAGAAATACGCTGTATTGAAAATATCTACATGAAGAGAAATGAATTATATAACCTTTTCCTGAAGATAAAATACTTAATTGAAATATTATAAATACTGATAGTTCACAATTAATTAATGCGCGTATTTATTTACTTAAAGAATTAATGTAATACTTCTTCGTTCCGGCGAGTGACGAATAGAAGGGCCGCCTTGTTCTCATGGTGGCTTTTATTGTAATAGTATTTTCGTTACCTCATCCCGGAAATAAGTTGTTGTTAAAAAAAATATCCATACAGTGGATACAAGTCAGGGACACAACAAAGGTTAATAGCAGTTCTGCATGATAAACAATTTGTTTTAATATATAATGAGGCTTCTAAAAGAAATTATTTTTTTGTTTGTAATTTGTTGATTAAGTTATCTAAATTGTAAAATATTAATGCAAAAAAGTAAGACGATTGCCACCGACTATTGAACTCAAAGCACGTAATGCTAATCATGTGTCTTTGTCAAATGACATAAAATTTGATGATGCATCATTTGAAATATTCTTTAAGGAAAATTTCAAGCCTCTTTGTGTTTATGCGCAGTATAAGTTTGGTTTCGACCTGGATCTGGCTAAAGAAGCTGTTCATTCAAGCTTTATCAAACTTTGGGAGAGCCGTGAGACTATTTCTCCTGAACCATCTCCCAAAGCCTATTTATCGAGGATAGTTACCAATACGTGCCTGGATATTTTGAAACATAATAAGGTGAAGCAAAAGCACGAAAAATTCATTCTTCAAACCGCTTCAGAAGCTGATAACAGCGAGGGTTTACTCGGTGCAGATTTCAAGCAATTAAATTTTGATATTGACAAAGCTGTAGCGGAATTGCCAGAGCAAATGCGTAGAGTATTTGAGCTGTGCAGGTATGAAGGGTTAAAGTATGCCGATATCTCCCGCCACTTAAAAATATCTGTAAAAACGGTAGAGACTCAAATGAGTCGTGCATTGGTAAAGTTGAGGCAAAAGCTTGCTAACTACATTACACCGTATTTTATTGTATTCCTTCTTCTCTCTTGATTAAAAAAATATTTTTTATTCCTTGTAGGGGTAATATCTTCCTTGTTCGTATTCTTAATATACTAATGAAAGATAATAATTACTTTGATGAATTGATTGTGTCGTATTTGCTGGGTGAACTGAGTGCGGAAGAAGAAGTGTTTGTGTTGGACTGGATAAATTCGAACGAGGAGAATAAAAAATATTTTAGAGAAATAAAAAAAACCTGGGAGCTGCTTTCATTAAGAGAAAACTCAAGGGAAGTTGATTCAGAAGTTGAATGGGACCAATTTAAAGTTGCGATAGCCAAGAGGCAAGACGTTCCTGGCATAAATGAAAAGCAAAGCCTAGTAAATAGTGAAGAAGAAGAAGAAAAGCCTCAAAAAGGAAGAAAAATCTATAACTCCTTTATTTTGACCGCAGTTGCTGCTTCAATTGTTATTGTGCTTGTGTTGGGATTGGTGGTGAACAATAGTAGTACAAACACCGAAAAGCCCGTTGCCTATAATACAAATAAAGAAGCACGATCAACATTATCTAACGTGCGCTACGAAATAAATAAAGGTGAGAAGGTTAGATCGATAACATTGCCCGATGGATCTGAGGTAAAACTTTTTAGTAATAGCCAGATAAACTTCGCGGCCCAATTCAATGGGAATAAAAGGGATATAACGTTAAGTGGTAAGGCGAGGTTTAAAGTTGCAAAAGATGAAACAAAGCCGTTTACAGTAATTAGCGGGGCTATCTCTACCACTGCTTTAGGAACCGAGTTTACAGTAACGGCATATGAAAGTCACAAAAATATTTCTGTTAGATTATTTGAAGGCAAGGTGGTGGTAAAATCGTCTATCCTTGCAAGAAGGATGCTGTCACATAACTTTTACCTGTTACCAGGCCAGGAGTTTATTTACAGTAATCTTAGTTCAACAGGTAAAGTAAAAAGTTTTAGCCGGGTAAATAATCTGGTTAAAAAAAGCACTAAAAAGGAAGCAACTTTGGTTGATAATCCCTCATTTCCTTCCCTGGGTTCAGGTTCATGGTACATGTTCAACAATCAACCGCTTGCAGAAGTATTTGATCAATTAGAACAGCTGTTCGATGTCGATATTATTTATTTAAGAAAGGAAGTTTCTAAAATGTATTTTATTGGGTCGTTTAACATTACGGATTCATTAGAAGATATTTTAAGCCAAATTGCCCGTATAAACGCTCTCAAAGTATCTAAAAGAGATAATAAGTTTTTTATTAGCAAATAATCTTTAAAAAGTTGCATAATTGTTTCCCTTTAACAAGGAGTGCGTCGAATGTCCAGGATAATAGCACTATTTCAGAAAACATAAAACATAATGTGTTTAGTTGTGCAATAGCCTTCGGACTTCGATCACGAGATAGGGCCGGCTTAACCTAAACTTTATTTTGATATATGTGGCCGGGGATACTAAGAGCAAAAATGTTTAGAGACGTGTTAT
>JAOQAJ010000008.1 GCA_025963675.1 Segetibacter sp. | reverse complement strand
GCTGCGCCCACTCTACTATCGACCTTTTTCGACCTTATTCTTCCAATTCATCAAAGCGATGAGAAAAGAATAAATGCTGGCAAAAACAGGGAAACCTGAAATTGAACGACCGGCCTCATAGCATTCCTTCCGCTTCGGCGGCGGAGAAAAATTTGTCCAAACAATAAATCACTTTTCATCATAGCCACCAGGCACTGAAGCCGATGGTAAATCACCTGCTGAAGTGTCCCCTCGTCCATGTACTAAAGCTGAGAAAAGCTGCTGAATAAAGATTAGATGCTCGGGTATGTTGGCTATTGAATATAACACGTATATTACCGCAATTGTACGAAATAAAAACGTTTTCTGGAATTTCTTTGTAATGCCTTGATCTTCAAACTTTACCTATTGCGTTTTCTTGGTTGGATATTTTTTAGACAACTTCGACTTGTTGCAATTTGCAACATAAAAAACGCAAGTGAGATACACCCATAAATGCCATGGCACATTCAGCATTTTATCTGAATAATCCAATTAATACTTCATCAGCAAATTCAAAAATTTCCTGTCAAGCTTGTGGCCCTGCCAGTCTTCATACGCTACATCTGTACGGCCAGAGTCGAGAACGCCAAAGTCTCCAATAAAGTTCCAGACAGCAAAGCCGATTTGATTTTTAGAAAGTATGTCGAGCACATCAGTAAACCATGCTATAAAAACATCGTGAGGTGTTTTGTTCCAGCAACCACATTCGCCGCAGTGCACGCCTACGCCCTTTTTCGTTAGTTCAATCCACGGTTTATAATACTCTTCAAGCAGCGTTCGGCTCAGGTATCGGTTTCCAACTTGTCCGGGCCATTTTGGTTCTGGTAAATGTTCCGGATCTTTGTTTGCCCACGGCGCTTTGTAGTGTGAAATAGCGCCCGGATTGTAACCGCGGCAACTTTGAGCAATATTCAAATCAATAATTTCGGGGATCACTGTATTACCCACATTGTTGCCGTCAGCAATTACCAGGTGACGGGGATTTTCTTTGCGAATAGCTTCGGCAGCAGCCTTAGCCACTTTGCGATAAACGTCACCGGGAACAGGGCCCGATTTCGAATGCTGGTCATTCATGTCTTCGCGCATGGCCGGCTCGTTGAGCAAGTCAAAACTTATTTTTTTAGAAGAGACGTTTTTAAACAGTTTTGCCCACATTGCCCAATGAAAATAAAACGCGTTCTGCGCTTCTTCATCCTTCCATAAATTATAGGGTTCATTGAAACCGGCATTGATACAATAGCCGGGGGCGCGATGCAGGTTAAGGCTTACATGCATATTGTATTTGTGGCCCATCAAAACCAGCTTCTCGATGCGATCCACCGCTTCAGGATTGATCTTGTAAACGTCGTCAGGAGTTATATTTTTAGTTCGGTCAACATTGAGATAATATGGATAAGCGATAGGAATTCTTACAAAGTCAAAACCCCAGTCACGCATCCAACGAAAATGATCTTCTGTTGTAGGTCGCGAGGTAGGTTTAGGATTTGGCGAAAAGAAATCAAGCAGGTTAAAACCCTTCCACCTTGGTAACTTATTCTTTTTTGCGAAATCATAGGTAAAAGGTTCAATCTGCGATAAGGTTAAACCGGTAGTGGCAAGTCCTGCGTTTTTTATAAAAGTTCTGCGTTTCACTTTTTTCTTAATTTATTGTTTTCACCTTTTTGTAATAAATATTCGCGAAGCCCTTAAAGCTTGCAATTATTTGCAGCTTCAGCTTAGAAGAGCCGTTTCGAAAATACTTTTCTCTCCCGGCTAAAAATAATTTAAAATTGCTCTATTTCTTCAAGTTTTTTCTTATTTAGTTATGGCTATCGTTCCAAAAGTTAACCCGTTTTCGAAAACGAATCCTGATACAGGTTTTGGAGTTGAGGCAAATAGAATTGGGGGCAGGTTTGTAAACAAAGACGGTTCATTTAACCTGAGAAAAGACGGGCTGCCGTTTTGGAAGAGATTGAGCATTTATTCCCTCCTGATGGACTTATCACTTTTTAAGTTTTCTGTTGTTATCCTGCTATTTTATGTGGTAATGAACCTGATGTTTACATTTTTGTATTTATTGGCCGGCCCTGACCAGTTAGAGGGTTTTATCGAGTTGGGTGAATGGGGAAGGATAAAGGAGACTTTCTTTTTTAGCACAGAAACCTTTACCACAGTGGGATATGGAAGGGTCAATCCGGTTGGCTTTGCCGCTAACCTGATTGCTTCCATCGAATCTCTTTCCGGATGGCTTTCTTTTGCATTGGTAACCGGTCTTATTTATGGTCGCTTTACCCGTCCGAAAGCTTACCTGGCTTTTAGTGAGCATGCCCTGATGAGTCCATATAAGGGAGGTTTAGGGCTGATGTTTAGAATGGTTCCGTACAAAACGAATCATCACCTTACTGATGCCCGGGTTGTTGTTAATCTTGCGTTTATGGAAGTTGAGGGCGACAAGCAGGAATACAAATTTTACCAGTTGAATTTGGAGCGCTCAAGAATTGACACTTTAAACATGAATTGGACAGTGGTTCATCCCATTGACCAGGAAAGCCCGTTGCTAAATTTTAATGAGGAAGATATGCATCGGTCCGACCTCGAACTGTTTGTGCAGGTAACAGGATTTGACCATATTTTTTCGAATATGGTAATGCAACGTACTTCGTATACATACCGGGAGATCGTGTGGGGAGCCAAATTTAAACCTATGTATCATGAGTCTCCTGACGGTTCAACCACCATATTGGAATTAGATAAATTGAATGAAAAGGAAAAAGTAGAGCTGCCCGTATCCGCGTCATGATTTCCAGAAACTGATTTTATTCCTTCTTCATTCCGGGATACTTCATATTCAGGCCTTTCAGGCAATCTCGCACGGTTGATGCAATTGTATATTCTTTAAACCAGTTCTGGTCAGCAGGAACGATATGCCACGGTATTTTATCGCATTTTTCAAAAGCCTCTTCATAAACTTCCATATAATCATCCCAGAGTTTTGCCTCTTTAAAATCATTCTCGTTGTACTTCCATTGTTTTCTTGGGTCAGAAATCCTTTCATTCAATCGCTCAGCCTGTTCTTCCTTTGACACGTGCAAGTAGAATTTTAAAACCTTAGTCTGATTGTGTTCGACCAGCAGCTGCTCAAAATCATTAATTGCTTTCATCCTTTTGTAAGCCGTATCATCGTCTATCCACTTGTGTACCCGGGTTATTAAAATGTCTTCATAATGCGAGCGATTGAAAACCCGAATATTGCCTTTTAAAGGAGCATATTGATGGATCCGCCATAAAAAATCGTGACCCAATTCTTCGGCTGTAGGTGCCTTAAACGACGTAACTGACACCCCTTGTGGATTTAACGTACCAAACACATCTTTAATCGCCCCGTCTTTGCCACTTGCATCCATTCCCTGTATGACTACCAGGAGTGCATGCTTTCCTTCAGCAACCAACAAATTTTGCAATTCGTCCAGTTCTTCCAAAACTTCCGCAAGCCTTTTCTTGGTTTCATCTTTGTCCATTTCTTTAGGTGCCCGTGTTGAAATTTCTGAGAGCTTGTACGACATAGCGTTGTTTTAAGGTCAGGGCAGTTTGCTATAGCAAAACAACCGATCAAAATGTGTTTATTTACAATTGTTATAATAAAAAGGTGCCAGCTATCAATTCTAGTGAAAGGTTTAACACGAGTAACAATGTATTAATATAATATTCAGCTAAATTTGCCCGTTTTTATCCAGATATGATTCTTAATCAGTTATGTTACAGAAAGGGATAGAAATCGATTAATTCGTGGTTTTGGCACATAGCTTGAAAGTATTACATAATTATAAAATATTCGCTTTTTACAGGCTTTATGAACATCACTTTAAGTAGCAGGCTTTCTGTTTTTGAATATGTAAAAGAAAGGTATCAATTAATTGTATTTGCAATTTATGCAACCTTACTTGCTATTGTTGTTTCGCGCCACGAACCGTGGATGGATGAAGCACAAGCCTGGCTTTTAGCAAAAGACACTGGTTTCAAAGAACTATTCATAAAATACCTGAGGTATGAAGGGTCGCCGGGTTTATGGCATCTTATCTTAATGATCCCGGCGAAACTTGGATTGCCTTACTTCTCAATAAACATCATATCTGCATTATTCGCTTCTGCAGGGGTTTGGCTTTTTATCAGGTACGCACCGTTCCCGGCTCTTATTAAAATATTGTATCCCTTTACGTTTTTTGTGTTTTTTCAATACGGCGTCGTGGCAAGAAACTACTGTCTCATCTCACCTATTTTGTTTTTGATCGCGATTAATTATAATAAAAAGGCTGAAAAACCTTATTTGTTTATTCTGTTGCTTTGCCTGTTGGCTAATATTAGTGCGCATACCTTTCTTATTGCCGGCTCGATAGCATTTGTTCATTTTATTGACGTTGTTAGCAGCTGGAAAAAAACGGACAATAGAATCAGGCTACATCAGCTCATTTCGCTTTTTATATTTGGACTGATGGCTCTGCTGGTCATTTACATCGTAATGACGCCCCCAGACCAGCTCTATGCCAACTATTTTAATTTTAATCCAAGAGTCATTTGGGCTATCACCAGAAGGATGATTGGAGGCGCATTGGTGATGGACGAGTTCAGCAAGTGGCCCGTGCTCTTTGGTTCAGTGTCAATCTTAATTTTCGCCACATCAGTTATTTGGTTTTCAAAAAACAAACTGACCCTTTTATACCTGATACCATTGATACTTCTTTCAATCCTATTTGGAATTAAGTATAGAAATCTTTGGCACCAGGGAGTTTTATTTCTGCTGTGGGTTTTTGCGTTATGGCTCAGTTATGAAAAATTCAGGGATAATAAGCCAACCCTGCTTTCTAAAAGTGTAATTGCAGGAATGGCTGTGGTGTTAGCTGTACAAATTTATTGGTGTGTAGATGCTTTGTCGTACGACATTAAGCATAACTACTCTGCAGGATATAGCGTAGCACAATATCTAAAGGCTAACAAGCTCGATAAAGAAAATATTTATGTTAGCGGATGGAAGAATATCTCTATACTTCCCTATTTTCAAAAAAATATCTTCTCCAATCACAACAACGGTTCTGACCACAGGTTTTGGAATTGGTCAACACATAACGTTACAAGTGTGGGAGCGTCAAAAGCTGTTTTAGATACTATTGAATGCCTGCAGCCCGACGTTGTAATATTCGCGTCCGATCATATCAGAAGCAAAAAGAAAATCGAACTGCCGGGATATAAAGCCGTAGCTTTTTTTAAAGGTTATCTCTGCTGGAAGACAGGTCTCAGTGAGCCGGAATGTTACCTGATTTTCAGAAAAGATCCGGGGCAGGAACAAGACAAGGACCGCGAGGAAATTGTGTATGAAGACAAAGCCGGGAATAAAAATAAGTCGTCTCAAAAATCGACCTTTTAGGCATTAATATTTGGCACCGGCGAATTACAATTATATCCTCTCTCCTGCTCAAACTTCAATTTGCATTTGCACTATCGTAAGCTGTTTGCACTATGTGAACCTTGAACAAAAGGTAAACGAAAGAAGAATAGAATTACATTGGTAAAAGTGTGCGACGCAACGGAAGCCAGAATAAAGATCTAAAGCCGATTACCAAAAGTTCCTAAAAAAACACTTTCTAAACGGCCGCAGATTTGTATATGCCCAGGAACATACAAATCCAACCAGCGATAAAAGCAAGACCCCCCAAAGGAGTAATGGCGCCTACCCAGTCAAGATTTGCTTTTACAGATGCTTTAGAATAAGTGAGGACGTACAAAGAACCACAGAAAAGCAGCATTCCAATCATAAACAGGTTGCCCGCCCACGACATCCATTTGTTTGGAAAATCGCGGTAAAGAATTCCAACGAGGGCCAGGGCAAACACGTGATAGAATTGGTAGCGGACACCAGTTTCAAAAATATTAACCGCAATATCAGAAACCATCTTTTTAAGTGCATGGGCACCAAAAGCACCAAAAGCAACGGTAACCGCTCCCAGTAATGCTGCTAACTGCAGAAAGGTTCTATGCATGATCCTTAATTATTTTTGTAAAAGCGCTTTCAGACAGTTTTTCACCATTAAGGCGATATGCAGATTGATCGTAAAAGACTGATCTTTCCTGGAGATTTTTTTGAAGAAAATTATTAAGGCCTTCATCATCAAGGTCTTTAATTAAAGGACGATGAGATTTCTCTTTCGATAAACGATCAGATAAAGTTTCAATTGGTTCGTCTATCCAAATGGTAATTCCGTTTTTGTTCATCCATTTCATATTGTCGTTGTAGCAAGCTGTGCCGCCGCCGCAAGAGAGAATAAATTGCTTTTTTTCTGAAAATAACCGCAGCATTTTTGCTTCTGCCTTTCTAAAATATTCTTCGCCATCTTCTTCAAAAATCTCTTTTATCGATCGTTCTTCCATCATTTCTATAAGAGAGTCGAGGTCGTAAGCAGGAACTTTCAGCTTCTTTTTTAGTTTTTCAGCCCAGAAAGATTTTCCTGAGCCCATCATGCCAATCAAAAATATTTTAGGTTGTGTTACTGTGTTGTCAGAGGACGTTGTTGAAATAGATCGGGAAGTTTTTTTTGTAGTTATGGTATTCATTATGTGAGGGGGGTTAAACAGTTCGTAACAATAAACAGTTTCGATTAAAAAAAGTTGTTCTCTACACTTCTGATCTTCAAAAAATAAGTTAAAGGCACTTTCTATTTACCTAAAATTGCAACAATAACATTGTTGGAAAGCAGCTATTTTTTGATAAAGCAAACACTTCGTTGCGTAACCGACAACAATAAACGATTAAAAGAAGATGAATTTTTAATTTCTTTAACTTTTAGTTTTTCTTTATTTAAAGGCATTCAGGCCGGTAATGTCCAGGCCGGTGATCAACAAGTGAACGTCATGTGTTCCTTCATAAGTAATTACACTTTCAAGATTCATCATATGTCTCATTATGCTGTATTCGCCGGTGATGCCCGTTGCTCCTAAAATTTGTCGGGCATCGCGTGCTATGTTAGCTGCTATTGCACAACTATTTCTTTTAGCCATCGATATTTGTGCAGCGGTTGCCCGCCCTTCATTCATTAAAACGCCGAGGCGCCACACCAGTAATTGAGCTTTTGTAATTTCAGTTATCATCTCTGCCAGTTTCTTTTGCTGCAACTGAAACCCGCCAATTGGCCTGTCGAATTGCACCCGCTCTTTACTGTATTGCAATGCAATATCATAGCAATCCATTGCAGCGCCAAGAGCTCCCCATGCAATGCCGTAACGAGCTTTACTTAAACATCCTAGCGGACCTTTTAAACCCTTTACGTCAGGAAAAATATTTGCTTTAGGGACTTTCACGTTGTCAAAAACCAACTCGCCTGTTGCACTTGCCCGCAGGCTCCATTTACCAGGTGTTGTGGGAGTTGTAAATCCTTGCATACCCCGCTCAACGATTAATCCTTGTATCTCGCCCGCTTCATTTTTGGCCCAAACAACAGCAATCTGCGCAAACGGGGCATTACTGATCCACATTTTGGCGCCGTTCAAAACGACATGGTCACCTGCGTCTTTATAGTTAGTTATCATACCCGCAGGATTACTTCCATGGTCAGGTTCCGTTAATCCAAAACAGCCAAGCCACTCACCGCTTGCGAGCTTTGGCAGGTATTTCTCCCGTTGCACTTCACTTCCGTAAGCATAAATAGGATACATAACAAGCGATCCCTGTACAGATGCAGTGGATCTTACACCGCTATCTCCCCTTTCTAATTCCTGCATCATCAATCCGTAACTGATATAATCCATTCCTCCGCCACCGTATTTTGTGGGTATGGTTGGGCCAAAACATCCAAGCTCTCCCAATTGTTTTACTATATGAGCAGGAAATTCGGCGCGTTGTGCAAAATCTTCAATAATTGGTGAGATTTCCTTTTTAACGTAATTACGAATCGTCTCACGAACCATTCGTTGCTCCTCAGTTAGCAACTCGTCCAATAGATAATAATCGGGAGATTGAAAGTGGTCTGTTCTGGTAGCCATTAATCAATAGTTTTATTTTTTGAACCTGACTGAAGTAGGTCTGTTAAGCATAGTTGCGTCGCACACTTGTACTTTAATTACAATCTGCAGCAATAACCTTCACATACCAGGTATTGTTCTGATCCTTGTATTGTTCTGATCCTTTTTAGCCCTCCGGCATTTTAATCAATCAACGTAAACTTCACAATCATTTTCAAAAACTTTCTTTGCTAAAAGCTGGATCTGGCTTTTAAGAATTCGGTCTTCAGACAGTTCGGGAAGATTATCTACATCAAAATACTGCACATCAAGCACGTCAAAGCCTTTGTTTATCTCTGTAGTAACTGCCTTACAATAAAAAACCATTTTATAAACATAAAAAGGTTGTGGAGGATGTGGGTGCATCTTTTTATCAAATACAGCTAACAACCGTTCAGGTATCACTTCGAGCCCTGTTTCTTCTTTAAATTCTTTTACAACGGTTTCTTTCGGTGTGTATCCGATATCTGCCCAACCGCCAGGTAAAGACCACCTATTGTCTGCACTTTCTTTTGCCAACAGCACCTTTTTGTCGTGCGAAAAAAGTATTCCCCTTATATCAACCTTGGCTGTGGGATAATCAACTGCCTTGGGAAACATAAATTGTAAGTCTTCGAAACTCTTGCCACTAAACCCATTGAGAAGTCGCATCGCAATTTCCTGCAGTTCGTGATATCGTTCGAGGTCGTATTCATTTTTGCAATACAATAATCCTGTATCTGCAAGCGACTTAAGGCGTTTTATTTCATTTAAGAATGCTGTGTTTAACATAGTTAATACTTCTGTAAAATAGGTCTAAAATAATTGGTTACTTAAGCACCGGGAAATTAGGGACGGGTAATACCACCATCAACAAATGTTGTAATTTTCGTGTTTAAGAATCTAAAGATATTATTAATGAGTTTTGAAGCGTCACTACAATTTGCACAACAAAAGGATAAAGACGATAAACTTGCCGCGTATAAACAACAATTCCATTTTCCACAGATAGATAATAAAGATGTTATTTACTTCTGTGGTAATTCATTAGGGTTACAGGGGACAAAGGTACAGGCAGCCGTACAGCAGGAATTGGATGACTGGAAAAACTTAGGAATTGCCGGCTTTCTAACGGCTAAGAATCCGTGGATGTATTACCAGGAGTACTTCAAAAAAACGCTTTCTGCAATTGTGGGTTGTAAGGAAGAGGAAGTAACTGTCATGAACAGTCTTACAGTTAATCTTCATTTGTTAATGCTCACATTTTATCGCCCGACTGCAAACAGGCATAAGATTATTATGGAAGCCGGTGCATTCCCTTCTGATCAATATGCTATTGAAACGCAAGTAAAGCATCACGGTTTTGATACGGACAAAGCTGTGATAGAAATTGCTCCGCGGGAAGGCGAAAAAACGATAAGAAATGAAGATATCATAAAAACGATTGAGACACACGGCGACTCCCTGGCGCTTGTCATGTTAGGTGGAATAAATTATTATACAGGACAATTATTTGACATAAAATCAATAACGACAGCCACGCGAAAAGCAGGCGCCATTACAGGTTTTGACCTGGCGCATGCAGCAGGAAATGTAGACCTCGAATTACACAAATGGAACGTTGACTTTGCAGTCTGGTGTTCGTATAAATACCTCAACGGAGGACCGGGAGCTGTAGGGGGTTTGTATGTGCATGAGAAGTATGCCACCGATCCATCCACTCCGCGTTTTGCCGGCTGGTGGGGAAATGATGAGCAGGCAAGGTTTAAGATGAAGAAGGGATTTATTGCCAAACCAAACGCCAGCGGATGGAATATCAGCACGGCTCAAATCTTAAACATGGCTTCGCTAAAAGCTTCCCTTGAGATGTTTGAAGAAGCAGGTTTTGATAACATAAAAGCCAAAAGCAGGGAATTAACGGCTTACCTCGAATTTCTGCTACAACAATTGGATCATTTAGATTTTGAAATTATTACTCCATCAGAAAAAGAAAGTCGTGGTGCACAACTGTCGTTGTATTTTAAAGAAAGAGGAAAAGAAATTCATGAAAAAATGATTGACAATGGAATTGTGGTTGACTATCGTGAACCGGGGGTTATTCGTGTTGCACCGGCGCCCCTTTATTGTTCTTTTGCTGATGTATTCCGGTTTTATGAAATACTGAAAAGCTTCGACTAAAAGATACATTCTTTGTTGAACTGCTGCGACGGTGAAATATTTATACTGCCAACGATTTTGCTATGAAAAGATATCGTACAAGTGAGTGACACAACGGAAGTTGAATAGAGAACTGATGCTGGCAATCAAAATTCAATTAAACTGATTCAAGTTCGCTTATTCCTTAAAGTCGTAGGTTTTTAACCAACTGAAAAACTGCTGTACTTACGGTTAACTTGTTGTCAATAAAAAAATGCCTGTTATTTCGTTGGAAAGAGCGCTTTCATCTCGTAGTCGTACTGCGCCGCTATAATTTTTGCTTCTTCAGCAAACCGTTCATTTGTACCTGCATAAATAATTGCGCGGCTCACATTTACCAAAATGCCTCCATCATCATTTAAAGCTGCATTTGATACTTCAGCCAGGCTGCCACCCTGGAAACCAACACCGGGAACAAGAAAGAAATGATCAGGAAACGTTTTGCGAATACTTTGCAGTTGTTCAGATTTTGTGGCGCCTACTACAAACATCAGGTTTTCAGGCGTTCCCCATTCTGCAATTCTTTGCATTACTTTCTCGTACAAATACTGTGGCTTATGATGATACTCAGGAGTAAGCTCTGATAAAAAATCTTCAGTTTCTGTGCGCACAACAAGCTGTTGAAAATCTGCACTGCCTTTATTAGAAGTCAATCCCAACACAATCGTCCATTTATCAGGATAATCCAAAAAAGGGCGAACGCTGTCTTCACCCATATAAGGAGCGACGGTTACAGCATCAAAATGGTAAACCTCAAAAAATGTCTTTGCATATTGAGCAGAGGTATTGCCGATGTCGCCGCGTTTAGCGTCTGCGATTTTCAAATGAGTTGATGGTATGTAGTCTACAGTTTGTTCCAGCGCCTCCCACCCTTTTATACCCATTGCTTCATAAAAGGCGGTATTGATCTTATAGCTTACGCAAAGATCTTTAGTTGCATCAATGATTGCCTTGTTGAACTCGAATACTGCATTAGGATGATTTTGCAGATGCTTTGGAAGCCTGGTTATGTCGGTATCTAATCCAACGCATAAATAGTTGTTCTTTTCTTTTATCTGTTGTACCAATTGTTGCCTGTTCATACATAACTTTTTTAAAATGCCAGATTTGGATAGTCAGTAATTATTCCATCAACTCCCCATTCTTTCAGTTCCTTCATTTTCGAAACTTCATTTACTGTCCATGGAATGATTTGCATACCTATTTTCTTACAATCATTAATTAATTGTTGGTTTACTAAACGAAATTCAGGGCTATAAATAGTAGGTGTAAAACCTAATTTTGAAAGCTGATTTTGTAAACTACCAACGCCTTCCACTAAAAAGGCTGTTTTAATTGAGGGGTATTTCTGATGAAGATATTGAAGGGTTCTAACATCAAATGATTGAATGATGGTTCTTGATTCTATGCCTTTTGTCCTGATTACCTGTACCAGTAATTCTACAAATTCAGCCGGTACAGGATGGTAGAGATTATCTGTTGAAGCTTTAGACTTTGTTTCGATGTTATAAAACTTTGCAGGAAGTTTTCCGGATGTGGTGTAAGTTTCTACACTATCAATTAAGTCAGCTAATCGTGGCTTAACTGCCTTCATCTTTTTTTGTTGTGGAAACTTCGGATGCACTTTCATACCTACATCAAACCTGCTTATTTCTTCATACGGCATCTGATAAATTACCAGCTTTTTCTCCTCCTGTGCTGATAAAAAACTGCCGTCAGGTTTCGTAGTGATATCAGGGTTGAAATAAGGATCATGACTAAGAATTACCTGCTTGTCTTTGGTTATCATTGCATCCATTTCGAGAGTAGTTACACCAAGATCTACTGCATGTAACATGGCAGGAATTGTATTTTCAGGAAAAATACCTCTGCCCCCTCTATGCGCCTGCCAATCAAAAGTCATAGGTTGCGATTTTTGTTTAGTCGTAACACACGAGGAAAGAAAAAAGAAGAAACAAACGAAAAATGTCTTGCTCATGTTGTTACATTTTTTTCCATAGCAGATGCTACCAGCCTGGCGTTCTCGTCTCCCTTACGCAAATGATCAAGAATATTATTATAACTTTCTCTATCCCTGTTTTGACTTAATTTAAAAACATGTGCAATTTCTGTCACTTCAATTTCAAAACCTTCGATTGCTTTAGTCAAATGGCTAACATATTCTTCCGGCAAATGCTCAACTAAAGATGGAGATGAAGGATTGTTTTCAAAATGAGCAGTTAATCTATGCAGGATGTCTAACAAACCTTCTTCATTTACGAAGTGCAATTTCCCTTTTGCATGAACGGCCTGGTAGTTCCAGGTGCTTCCCTGCTTTGGGTCTTTGTACCAACTTGCACTTACGTAGGTGTGGGCAGCCGAAAAAATCACCAGCACTTTATTGTTTTGAAGCAATGCCCTGTGGTGATCTGTTTGCCTCATAACGTGAGCAAGCAGATACAACTTTCCTTCCCTTTCTTCAATTATAACCGGAACATGTGTCGCAACAGGATGATTATTGGCGTCTACAGCGGTTACAATAACAAAAGGATGTTGATGCATGAAATCAAAAACTTCCTTTTCATTACTTGCTTTGTAATAAGGGAGATTGTACATGCGACAAAAGTAATCGAAGGAGTTTAAAGGAAAGAGGTCTTTTGTCGGGAACAGATCGATTATAAAAAATCTTTCTTAAATCCTATCCGTTCTCTCGGTTTTGTTTTTTGATGAATAAGATGGCGGATAGCATCAAACACAACTTTAAACTGCTGATCATATTTATTCTCCAACTCCGAAAGTTGTTTCTTCAACTCTTTATTGTTTTCGAGCAATTGCCTCATTTGCACAAAAGCTCTCATAATAGAAATATTGACATGCAAAGCTTCTTTACTTTTCAATACACTTGACAGCATTGATACACCTTGCTCGGTAAATGCAAATGGAATGGCACCACCCAAACGACCTTTGGTGGGTATCACATTTTGTGATACCAGGTTTTCTATTTCGACCTTGGTAAGCTCAAACATAAAGTCGGCAGGAAACCTATCCCTGTTACGCCTGACAGCCTGTTTCAAAGCTCTGTTCTCAACGTTATATAACATGGCAAGATCAAAGTCAAGCATTACTTTGTGCCCTCTGATAGAATAGATTTGCTCAATCACCTGGATTGCTACAGGCACTTTTGCTTTAGCCATATAAAATGAGGTATCACAAATTGTGATACCTCTAAAGTATAAAACTTTTTTAATATAACTTAAGACGCTGAATTATAAGTTAACGCATCGGAAACATTTGTCCCTTAAAGACCCATTTACTAAATGACTTATTGACTGTTATCCCCTATTCCCCCACCTTGCTCATCATTCCCACTTCCTCTACAATTTCAACCACCTGGGTTGCTGTCATATTTGCATTGCGCATGCTGATGCTTCTGGCGGCGGCGGCGGCGAATTCTTCGAAGGCGTGTTTTGTGATTGCATCATCACCTACCATTACGGGGATGCCTATATCGCCACCTTCACGTATGCTTTGTACCAGAGGTATCTGACCAAGAAACGGAATGTCATATTCTTCTGCCAGCTTTTTTCCGCCCTCTTTTCCAAAAATATAATAACGATTTTCGGGTAACTCTGCCGGAGTGAAATAACTCATGTTCTCAACCAGCCCGATAATAGGCACTTTTACCTGGGCCTGCCCAAACATGGCAATTCCTTTTTTGGCATCAGCCAGTGCCACATCCTGTGGAGTGGTCACAACTACAACACCTGTCACCGGCACAGTTTGTATGAGCGTAAGATGAATGTCACCCGTTCCCGGAGGCATGTCTATCACCAGATAATCGAGATCGCCCCACACAACTTCAGTAACAAACTGTCTGATAGCGCTGCTTGCCATGGGGCCCCGCCAAACCACTGCACTTTTCTCATCTACCAGCAATCCAATGCTTAGCAGTTTAATTCCATATCGCTCTAAAGGAACGATCATCCCCTTACCATTTACATCCTGCATCATCGGTCTTTCGCCGCGAACACCAAACATGATGGGAACACTCGGACCATAAATATCAGCATCCATCAAACCTACTTTTGCACCTCCCTGGCTTAGTGCAAGCGCGAGATTTGCAGCAACAGTGCTTTTGCCCACACCACCTTTTCCGCTTATGACTGCTATAATATTGCGAACGTTTGGTAATACAGCATCCCCTTCTTTACGCTTGCTTGTTGTGTTAGATGTAAACCTGACGTTCACAGTCGCCTCTTTGTTTACAAGTATTTTTACTGCATTAATGCATGCATTTTTTATCATGTCTTTTAACGGGCAGGCGGGGGTAGTCAGTACAACTGTAAATGCGACGTAACTTCCCTCTATTTCAATATCCTTCACCATGTTAAGTGTTACCAGGTCTTTACCCAAATCC
Organism: Segetibacter sp.; assembly: GCA_025963675.1. GTDB lineage: Bacteria > Bacteroidota > Bacteroidia > Chitinophagales > Chitinophagaceae > Segetibacter. The sequence goes on along the minus strand of JAOQAJ010000008.1, from coordinate 6,864 downwards.
GGTTCCTGCACGTTGCTCAACGCCTTCAATATATCATCCTTTGTCATCACAGAAGTTTTTGTTAAATAAGTTTTCGAGGCACAAAGTTAACTGTTGACTGCCTTACTTTGTTTTCACCCTAAAACCTATTTGTTAACAAGGCGTTGAAGATATGTATTATGTACCCCGCCTTTGTAACTTTGGTTTAGCCGCCGTTGCGTCGCACTCTTGTACCGGGTTTTTTTTATGCAGCTTTTTTAGCCACAAAGGCACGAAGAATCTAAGTTGCACCAAGTGAAGAGACCTGGGATAATATGATGGTGGCAGATGAATAATGAACAATACGTTCAAGTGAGTGACACAACGATGATGCTATGAAAAACCAAGGCCGGAAAGCAAACTAGTCCTGTTCCGGAAGTTAACACAAAAGGCACAATTGCTAACTATATAACTACATGCATAAAATTTTACGATACCTCATTTTATTGATTTGCTTTTTTCCTCTTCGCCTGTTTGCGCAGTTTGAAAGTGTACAGGATAGTGTAGTTCAACTCTACGGAGTAGTTATGACTGCGGATAGCTTAAAGGCACTTCCTGCAGTAAGTGTAGTTATCAAAGGTTCTAATCGCGGAACCATGACCAATGATGATGGGGTTTTTTCGATAGTCGTTCTTAAGAATGACCAGGTTGAATTTACAAGCGTTGGTTTTAAGCCCAAGCTTGTCACCATTCCGTCTAATTTAAAAGGTAATCAATATAGCATTATTCAGCTTTTGGTAACAGACACCGCTTACCTTCCTGCCACGATTATCAAGCCAAGGCCAACAAGGGCACAATTTGAAAGGGATTTTGTAAATACCCGTTTTCCTGATGACAAGTATGAAATAGCGCGTCAAAATAATGACATTGCAAAACGAAGGGTACTCATGGCGAGCCTTCCTGCAGATGGTCGTGAAGCCTCTAATCGTAGCCTGAGGCAAAGTGCACAAAAGATGTATTACAATGGCCAGAACCCGCCAATGAATATCCTTAATCCTTTTGCATGGGCAGAATTTATACAAGCGTGGAAAAGAGGAGATTTTAAGAGCAAATAGAACCCGGATTATGAGGGTTTTATGGATTATGAGGGAACAGCTTCCTGATTTATCTTCACTATTCGGCATGCAATAACCAATTCTTCTGTTAATCGCAAAAGCTCTAATAATCATGTTTAAGTCAGTCTCAGTAATTGGTGCCGGAACAATGGGTAACGGCATTGCACATGTCTTTGCACAAAACGGATTTGCAGTAAAATTGATTGATGTTTCGAGAGAACAACTGGATAAAGCTCTTGCTACAATCAACAAAAATCTTGACCGGCAACTAGCAAAAGGCACGCTTACTGAAGATGCCAAACAACAAACCCTACATAATCTTACAACGCTAACGTCCCTTGCAGAAGGGGTGAAGGATGCCGAACTCGTTGTAGAAGCTGCAACCGAAAATGTTGAACTGAAGCTGAATATCTTTAAGCAACTAGATGAACACGCCCCTGCTGGTTGTATACTTGCCAGTAACACTTCATCTATTTCTATCACTAAAATTGCTGCTGCCACTAAAAGACCGGAACTGGTTATTGGAATGCATTTTATGAATCCCGTTCCGGTAATGAAACTAGTGGAAGTTATAAACGGCTACGCAACGAAAACAGCAGTATGTGACCAAATCGTTGAACTGAGCCAAACACTTGGAAAAGTGCCGTGCGTAGTGAGTGACTATCCCGGCTTTATCGCTAATCGTATCCTAATGCCAATGATAAATGAAGCGATTTATAGTTTGTATGAAGGCGTTGCGGGTGTAACAGAAATTGATACCGTAATGAAACTTGGAATGGCGCATCCAATGGGACCACTACAATTGGCTGACTTTATTGGTCTTGACGTTTGTCTAAGCATCTTAAACGTGTTGTACCAGGGATTTGGCAATCAGAAGTACGCGCCTTGCCCCTTGCTGGTCAACATGGTAACCGCTGGTTTTAAAGGGGTAAAATCAGGCGAAGGATTTTATAAATACTCATCCCAAAGCAAAGAGCTGGTTGTTAGCGAGCGCTTTTAATACATTCTAAATAAATCTTAACTATGCAGGTACAATATTTACCTGCATTTTTTATTTAATAAGAGTGACCACAAATGTTTATTTTAGCAATGATTATTAACCCTTAAGTATCGCCACCCTAACCTTACCAATGAAAACACTGGCTGTCTTCATTACATGGCTTTTATTAGCCATGCAACTGCAAGCTCAAACTCCGGCACTTGATAGCCTTAGAAGTTTATTAGTTAAAACTCCTTTAGAACAAGATACTTCGCGAACAAGATTATTTATTGAAATGTCTAACCGATGGTCAAGGATCAATCCTGATTCTGCTTTGTTTTTTGCTAATGCTGCTTATAAACTTTCAGCTAAACAAAACTTCAAAGCCGGATTGGCAGAAAGCCTTAGTACGAAGGCATGGGTAAATATTAACATGGGCAATTTTGCTGAAGGATATGAGCACTATATTAACGCACTCAATCATTTTTCAGAAATAAAAGATGAAAGCGGTATTGCTTCTGTGTACAACGGGTTGGGTGTCACCTACGGAATGCAGGAAAACTATACTGTCGCCTTGCAATATTTTTTTCGGGCACTAAAAATATTTGAAAGAAACAAAATGACAGCAGGTATGGCCAGCTGCTATCTTAAAATCGGCACTTTAAATCAAAAAATTCACGACTACGATAAAGCGCTCGAGAATTTCAAAAAGTCAATTCAACTTTCTGAATTGATAAATGATAAGGTAAACCAGGCGCACGGGTATAATAATATTGGAACCATTTATGGCATCAGGCATGAATACGAGAAATGCATAGAGGCGACAACTAAATCAAAGGAACTTGCCGAAGAGAGCAAATCAATCTCAGCCCTTGCGAGTTCTTATATGAACATGGGAATGGCTTATTCTGAATTAAAAAATTACAGTATTGCTGACACCAATTTAAATAAAGCTCTTTATTATTTCAAGCAACTAAAAAGCAAAGAACAGATTGCGCGAACATACAATGGTTTAGCTAATTTATACTTTGGTGAAAATCAAATAAGCAAGGCAAAGCATTTTATTGACTCAAGTAATGCAATAGCCAGGGAACTAAATAACAAATCGATTCTTTACGACAACCTGGAAACGATGGTTGGCATAAGCAGGTTAGAAGGAAGGCTGGATACAGCTGCTATTTATTATGAGGCTATGCTGTCTTTAAAAGACTCTTTGTTTAATTCAGAAAAAAACAACCAGATCGAGAAGTTGAAAGGATCGTATGATCTTGAGAAAAAACAAGCCACTATAGAAGACCTCAAAAAAGATAATATCAGCAAAACGAAACAAAGAAACAGCCTCATCCTTGCAATTGTAATCGGCAGCTTGTTGACGTTGCTACTAATATTTAGTTTTATTGATATTAAAAGAAAAAACAGGCTTCTTTCGCAACAAAAAGCTGAACTTAAAGAACTGAACAATTTAAAGGATAAGTTCTATTCGATCCTTAGTCATGACTTGCGTTCTCCCATCTGCAACATCCTTTTAGTGATCGACTTTTTAAGTTCAGATATAGCAACTTCCGCAGAAGAACGAGTCGACCTACTTAAGAAATTAAAGTCTGCCACGTCCTCTACATTAGAAACAATGGATAACTTACTTCAATGGGGTAAATTTCAAACGAATAATATTGCAGTCGTTTCTAAAAAAATTAACCTGCAGGAAGCTGTCGAAAGAGTTGTCAGGTTTCTAAATCAATCAGCAAATAATAAATCGATTGCCATTGTAAATAAAGTGGAAGAACCTTTTATCGTAAATGCTGACGAAAATCAATTTGAATTCATTTTACGAAATCTCGTCAGTAATTCGCTCAAGTTTTCATACCCAGGTAGCAAGGTAGAAATCTGGGCAAGAAAACTAGACGGGCACGTTTGCCTATATGTTCGTGACTATGGAACCGGAATGAGCAAAGAGTTGCAGGAAAATTTGTTTAAAGCAAATGAGCGGTCAAGCACTAACGGTACGGCCGGTGAGATTGGCTCGGGATTAGGCCTTGTATTATCCAAAGAATTTATTACGCAAAACAATGGTCAATTAACTGTAAAAAGTGAAGTAGGAGCTGGAACTACTTTCGCTATCAAACTTCCCGATCGCGAAAATTAAGGAGAAATTGTTTTTTTGGTACAAATAGTTGTTTTTAAATCAGGATGCTTACGCGAACTGGCGGTCTCGTTCATCTGCAAATTAATTTGCAACCTTGTTTACCAACAATAGTTTTATAGTTTCATCTTATAGTAATTGTCTCATCTCTACTGACTGCAATTCTTTTATTTTAAATTCAACCTCGTTAACCCGTCCTTTGGGCACGCCTACTACCAGCGAACAAAATAATTGGCTTTCCTGCTTTATAACTTCACATCCAAACTGGCGAACGACGATCATTACATCATTCATCCTGGTATAGTCAAACTCCAAAAGATAATTTACAAGTACCTGCTTTTGTGCTACAGGAGTTAATTGAAGTGCAAGTGCTGTTGTCGTTTTATAAGCATTTATCAGTCCTGGCACTCCAAGTAAAGTGCCCCCAAAATACCTAACAACAACTACCAGCACGTTTACTATCTGCTTGCTGTCTATTTGCCCTAGTATTGGTTTTCCTGCTGTACCCGAAGGTTCTCCGTCATCACTTACCCTGAAATTATTTCCATCTAATCCTATCCTATATGCAAAGCAATGATGAGCCGCTTTAGGATGTTCTTTTTTCAAAATTTGCAAATACCTCTTAAAATCTTCAACCGACCGGATCGGATAAGCATAACCCAAAAACTTGCTTCCACGATCTTTGTATTCCGCGGTTGACGGCTTTTCAATGGTATAATAATGTAACTGGTCGATCATGAAATGCTACAAGCTGTTAGCCTCAGGCTACAAGCTTTTAAAGTTTGTTATTGAGATTTTTGTAATAAGAAATAACGTCTGAAGAAATTGCTTCTGAAGAAACCAATTGATGATTTGAAAGAAGTGGTGCGCGTAAACCGTTGTGGATAATAAGTCGGGGGTTTTCAATTACCCGTGCTTCATCCCATGCGTTTTCGTTTATAAATGACTCAGCAAGTCTGCTTCCTCCTTCAATTAAAACACTTTGAATATTCAACTTGTAGCACGCTTTTAATAATGCTTGTACAAAAGAAGGTTCTTTTTCAAATTGGTAATAAACAACGTTTTGCAACTCTTCATTTTTAATTCCATTAAAAATGATTGTTTTTTGATTGCCATCAAAAACCTGTAAAGTTGACGGTAGCCTTACATTCATATCAACCACAAGTCTTATAGGGTTTGGTCCCGTCCAGTTTGTAGTATTTAATGCAGGGTCATCCTGAAATGGTGTGTTCGTTCAAACCATAATACATGCCTCTTCGCTTCGCCATTTGTGTACAAGCCGATTGCTATAAGCATTGCTGTTTAAAACCCTTGAAAAATCAGCGTTTGCTATTTTATGATTTTTACTTTGCGCCCACTTCAAAATAATGTAAGGACGTTTTTTCGTATGAAAAGTGAAAAACCTCTTATTTAAGTCTTTACAATCATTTTCTAAAACACCTTTAATTACTGTGATCCCGGCATTTTCTAGTTTTTCGATTCCTTTTCCATCCACTTGTTCAAAAGGATCTCTGCATCCAACTACAACGACTTTTATTTTATGCTTAATGATTAAATCTGCACAAGGTGGCGTCTTTCCAAAATGAGCACAAGGCTCTAATGATACATAGATTACCGATTTTTCAATTAGCTCCTTATTCTCATCTCTTACACTGCTTATACAATTAACTTCGGCATGTGCCTTACCATATTCCTGGTGATACCCCTCACCTATGATCCGGTCTTCATACACGAGCACCGAGCCCACGATAGGATTTGGAGCAACATGCCCTGCTCCTAATCTTGCCAATTGAAGGCAACGGTTCATGTATAATTCGTGTTTTTGCATAAATGAAAGGCTGCAAAAGTAATTTAAAAAAACAGTAGCATTGCACTATGACTATTCAGCTCGCGTACCAGCAATTGCTAACACAGCTATACGAGGTTTACGAAAATCGGGAAGCGGCAAATATTGCTGATATGGTTTTAGAACACGTGACAGGGCAGAGAAAAATTGATCGGATCCTTTATAGAGACATTCCTGTAACCCCTGCTCAACAAGCGAAAATTGAAAAAATAACAGGTCAATTATTACAACTTAGACCCATTCAATATGTGTTGGGCGAGGCGTGGTTTATGGAGATGAAATTGAGGGTAAATGAAAGTGTACTAATTCCAAGACCGGAAACCGAAGAGCTTGTTGAATGGATAATAGCTGACATAAAAAAAACGGGCAACAAAGAAATTTCCGTGTTTGATATAGGTACCGGAAGCGGCTGTATCCCCATCGCCATAAGAAAAAAAATACCGGAAGTAGCAGTATCAGCTATTGATGTTTCAGATGATGCTTTACAGGTAGCTATTTTAAATTCGATTGAACAGAAGGTCCTGGTTGATTTTCTTCACCTTGATTTTTTAAATGAGGAAGAATGGAACCAATTAGGCAAGTACAATGTAATTGTTAGCAACCCGCCATATATAAAACAGAGCGAAGAAGATTCAATGCGGGATAATGTGTTGAAGTTTGAACCGCGCATGGCTTTATTTGTTCCTAATGAAGACCCGCTGTTATTCTACAAGAGAATAGCCAAATTTGGCAGGTCACATTTGAAATCCGGCGGAACTATTTATGTTGAAATTAATGAAGCGTTGGGAACAGAGGTAGTTGAACTGTTTAAAGAAAATGGTTTTAC
>JAOQAJ010000390.1 GCA_025963675.1 Segetibacter sp. | reverse complement strand
CAGCAGTAACTGGCGGTATTTTAAGAATGTGTCTTACAATAGCCTCATCACCTGAACGGCTTACCAGCTGAATGATGTGCAGACCAAATTTCGATTTGATAACCGGTGAGATTTGTCCCTCTTTTAACTTGAACGCGGCAGAAAGAAATGTTGGGTCCCATATTTTATCAGCTCTATTTAATGTATACTGAAGCACGTTATCCTTAGCTGCAGGATCTTCGGAATATTGTTTAACCAACTGCTCAAACTTTGCGCTACCGTCTTCAACTTGCTTCTTCCAGTCATTTAATTGCTTCGTAACGTAACTTTCTACTTCACGGTTTGCTTTTGGATAAAGAACAATTTCACTCACTTCTAATTCACTTTCGTAAAATGAAAGGCTATCTTTTGGAATCCTTTCAAAATAGTCGCGGACCTCGTTTGGAGTGATCTTGACATTCTCTACTATCTTATTCCTCATTTGAGCACTTAATTTCTGCTCCCTGATTGGCTCGCGAAAATCTTCCTTTAACTGATAAACTGTTTTACCAGCTACCTCTTCCAAAATGTCTTTTGAACCATAATTTGCTATGAAACCACGAATTCTATTATCAAGGTCTGCTTCCAGATCCTCCTCACTTAACGGAAGAGAGTCCTTTTGCGCCTGAAGAACCAAAGCTTTTTCAATCAAAGCTCTTTCAACCAAAACACACTCGGGGTTTGGGGGTAAAGGAACGCCTTGCCGTTGCGCATCAAGTATAGAGTTAAATATATCTGACCGTAATATTATTTTGTCACCTACCTGTGCTACTATTTTATCTGCTATTACCTTTTTTTGCTGTGCGCGGGCATTAACACAAAAAAAACCAATCGCTGCAAAGAATAGAGCCACTCTCAAAAAACCTTGTTTTATATTATTATTCATAACTTTTTGTTACTCATTCAAAAATATTGATTCGCCTACTCAAAAAGGGTAGTTGAACATGTTTTAACAAAAAAAATAGCTTCGGGAAAAATTGCACTGCAATATCCGAAGCTATTTCGTATTTGGACCGATGCGCGAGCATCGTTAATTGACTATAATGTTCTTTTCACTTCTTCTGATTCAAACGCCTCGATAATGTCACCGGCACGCAGGTCGTTATAATTTTTAATTGTAAGACCGCACTCCATATTATTTGCGACCTCTTTTACGTCATCTTTAAATCTCTTAAGTGAACCAAGTTCCGCCGCTGCACCTTCTCCTTTCGGGAACTCAACGATACCATCACGAATGATACGAACCTTAGAGTTCCTGAAGATCTTACCGTCTAATACCAAACAACCTGCGACAGTTGCCTTATCAAACTTGTAAACCTCTTTAACCTCTACATTGGCAGTGATCTTCTCTGTGAACTTAGGTTCAAGCATACCTTCCATCGCGCTCTTCAATTCGTCGATGGCCTGGTAAATAATTGAGTACAGCTTAATTTCAAGACCTTCATTTTCAGCAACTCTCGCCGCCTGGCTTGAAGGACGAACGTTAAACCCTATTAAGATCGCATCAGATGCAGTAGCTAAGTTTACGTCACTTTCAGAAATCTGACCAACACCTTTATGTACTACTCTTACAGCTATCTCTTCAGTCGAAAGTTTTTGTAATGAGTCACTTAATGCTTCAACAGATCCATCCACGTCACCTTTGATAATCAGGTTAAGTTCTTTAAAGTTACCAAGAGCCAAACGACGACCAATTTCATCAAGTGTAATGTGTTTTCTTGCACGTAACCCTTGCTCGCGCAGTATCTGTGCGCGTTTTGTTGCAATGTCTTTCGCTTCAGCTTCATCCTGGTAAACACGGAATTTTTCACCTGCTTGCGGTGCACCATTCAAACCTAAGACAAGTACAGGCGTGGATGGTGGTGCCTCGGTTAATCTTTGGTTACGTTCATTAAACATAGCCTTGATCTTACCAAAGTGCTGTCCGCTCACCATAATATCTCCTTGCCTTAATGTACCATTTTGTACGAGCAAGGTGGCTACATATCCACGTCCTTTATCAAGGGTTGCTTCTACGATTGTACCGCTTGCTTCACGATCAGGATTCGCTTTTAGGTCAAGAATTTCAGCTTCAAGCAGAATTTTCTCAAGTAACAAATCAACGTTTTGCCCTTTCTTGGCACTTAATTCCTGGCTTTGGTATTTACCGCCCCATTCTTCTACCAATATGTTCATACCAGAAAGCTGTTCATAGATCTTTTGCGGATTGGCTCCGTCTTTATCAATCTTATTGATTGCAAAAATCATTGGAACGCTTGCTGCCTGCGAGTGGCTAATGGCCTCCCTTGTTTGGGGCATCACCGCATCATCCGCTGCAACTACGATCACCGATATGTCAGTTACTTTAGCACCCCTTGCACGCATCGCTGTAAACGCTTCGTGACCCGGCGTATCTAAGAAAGTTATCTTTTTACCGGAGGCTGTCTTAACCTCGTAAGCTCCAATGTGCTGGGTTATACCTCCTGCTTCACCTGCCACGACATTAGCATTTCTGATATAGTCGAGCAATGAAGTTTTACCATGGTCAACGTGACCCATTATGGTAACGATAGGAGCTCTTGGCACCAATTCCTCATCTTCATCTATGTCGTCTTCTTCTTCCATTTCGGCCTGCGCCTCCATGTCGATAAATTCAACATCGAAACCAAACTCACCTGCTACCAGTTCTATTACTTCGGCATCGAGACGCTGGTTGATAGATACCATGATACCTAATCCCATACACTTACCAATAACTTCAGCAAAGCTTACATCCATCAGGTTGGCCAGTTCGCTAACACTAATAAATTCAGTTACCAATAATTTGTTATCTTCTCCATCGGCCCCTACCTGGTCAGCAACTCCATCTCTTTTTGCTTTACGGTATTTTGCTTTAAGGCTTTTACCACGTCCGGCTCCACCTGCAAGTTTTGCCTGTGTTTCCCGTATCTTATCCTGTATCTCTTTCTGATCAATTTCCTTGTCGTCTTTCCGCTTGTCGGTAGATCTTGGACCAAAACGGTTAGCGTTTTGTCCACCCTGACCTGCCGGAGGTCGGGGTCCTCCGCCTGGACGGCTAAATCCACCGCCCTGACCAGCACCACCAGGTCGGTTAAATCCGCCACCTTGCCCACCTGCTGGTGGACGTTGTGCCCCTGGTAACTCAGAAGAGCGTGGGCCGAAACGATTGTTCGGGCCAGTACTTTGTGTTTGCCCTTGTGGCTGTCCCGGTCTTTGTGGGTTAGCACTTCCGGCTTGTTCACCCTTACGATCTACAGGTATACGCTTGCGTTTACGCTGCTTCTCCTGTGCCGTTTGCGGTTTTGGTCGGGTATCACTTTCTACAGGCAACTGAATCTTACCTAAAATCTTAGGTCCTTCCAGTTTGTCTGCTTTAATATTAGAAATAACGGGAGTGTCGAACGATGCAACAGCAGCAACTGGTTGTGGTTGTTCTTCCGGCGCTGGCTGCAACTGTGGTTTTGGTGAAACCTTCGGCGTAGGTATAAATGCAGCTGTTTCTGCAGCTTGCCTTACCTCATCGTTTGCCGGCTGTTCAGCGGCAGCAGCTTTTGGGCTTGCTTTTTTGGCATCAGCCTTTTTTGGACCTTTCTTTGGCCTTGTTGAAGAATCTATTGCAGAAAGATCAATCTTAGTTATAACTTTTGGCCCTTCAAGTTCAGGGGCCTCTATTTTAAGGTTAGATGGTTGCGGGCTATTGTCGGTTGCACCTGGTTCTTCTACCGGCACTTCCGGAGTAGTCGATGGCTTAGGTTCTTCAACCGGTGGCGCTGGGGAAGGACTCGCCGCTTCTGCCTTTGGCGCTTCCGCAGGCGGCTTTGGTGCCGTTTGTGCAACAGGCGCTGTTACAACCTGTGGTTGCGGTTTAGTTTCTTCCTGAACCGGTGGTTGAGTTGGAGTTACGTGCTCAACGGCTTTTGTTTCAACTACAGGAACTGGTGTGGGCTCCGGTGCTGGTTTTGGCGCCTCTTTTTTATTAAACGTAATTTCTTGTTCGTCACGTTTTTTTCTGCTCTCCTGCTGCACACCCTTTGGTATGTCAACGAGGTCGGCCTTATTTTTTGCCACCTTATCCCCCTGGAACTGGTGCTGAAGCGAACGGTACATGTCTTCGCTCAGCTTGGCAGTAGGTTTTAGGTCATCACGATTAAAACCTTTGCCAACCAAAAAGTCAACAATAGTGTCCTGTCCAACATTAAATTCTTTGGCGGCGGCTAATAATCTCGGTAATTTAAGTTCTAACATTCAGTTTTTTTATTTGATCGTCGGCTGCATTTCCTTAAAATGCGGCCCAAAAGTAATCCTATAGTATCATCCCAAAGCCTTTGTTTTTTTAGTGCTTTTCTTGTTATGGATGACACCGTATGTTCTGTTTTCTGCCCTAAGGCAAATTCTGCTGTTGATATACCAGTTCTTTATTCAGCAAAAACATAAATGTAACCTTTGGGCATTACATTTATTTATGACTCATTTTATTAAAGAACTTTTTGTTTTTTAAGGAATGGATTTGCCTCTTAAATAGTACAACCACTGCCTTCGATGAATGAAAAAAAGAATGATGAACCGAGCGTGGCAACGATGTAGCTAGTTGTTACAATTGCCTGCTACCAAAAAAATTTGCCGCCATTATTCTTTCTCAAATTCATGTTTCAACACTCCACGAATTTCTTCGATTGTCTCTTTTTCAAGGTCGGTACGACGCTCTAATTCCTCAGGAGTCAGTTCCAACACGCTACGGGCAGTATCGCAACCAATACGCTTTAATTCATCAATAATCCATGCTTCAATTTCGTCGCTGAATTCTTCAAGATCGATATCAAACTCTTCAACATCACCTTCATTGTCACGATATACATCGATTTCGAAACCCGTAAGCTCACATGCAAGTTTTATGTTGACACCTCTGCGGCCAATAGCAAGCGAAACCTGGTCAGGCTTTAAATAAACACTGGCGTGTTTAGTTTCCTGGTCAATATCCATGCTGGTAATTTTTGCCGGAGTAAGGGACCTTTGAATTAAAAGGTTGATATTATTCGTCCAGTTAATTACGTCGATGTTTTCGTTTTTAAGCTCACGAACGATGCCATGAATACGGCTACCTTTCATACCTACACACGCTCCTACAGGGTCGATTCTATCATCAAAACTTTCTACGGCTACTTTAGCTCTTTCGCCCGGATCCCTTACGATTTTTCGAACAACAATCAGGCCATCGAAAATCTCAGGAACTTCAATTTCAAGCAATTTAGCAAGGAATTTAGGACTGGTGCGGCTTAAAATAATTACGGGTGTGTTATTTTTTAAGTCTACTCTTTCAACCACTGCCCGTATACTTTCACCCTTCTTAAAAAAGTCACTTGGTATCTGCTCAGACTTTGGAAGTATCAGCTCGCTGCCATCTTCATCAAGCAACAAAACCTCTTTTTTCCATACCTGGTAAACCTCTGCGCTGACGATCTCACCAATGCGCTCACCATATTTTTTAACCAATACGTTTTTCTTAAGGTCGCTGATACGGCTTGCCAGCGTTTGCTTTGCAGCCAATATAGCACGACGACCAAAATCGAAAATGTTTACTTCTTCGTACAGTTCCTCACCTACTTCGAAATCAGGTTCTATTTTAATCGCGTCGCTGTAGGCGATTTCGGCAAGTGGGTCCATTACCTCTCCATCTTCTACAATCATACGACGGCGAATGATTTCAAGGTCACCTTTTTCTGCGTTTACGATTACGTCGAAATTCTCATCGCTCGTAAACTTCTTGCGCAATAAGGTTTTAAACACATCCTCTACGACTTTCATTAACGTAGGGCGGTCAATATTTTCAGCGTCCTTAAATTCCTGGAACGCTTCAATTAGGTTAATACTTGCCATAATAAATAAAATTAAAATTACACGGTCCTTTCAACCCGTATTATTTTTTAAAATTGAACCTGTACAATCGTTTTTTTAATATTTTCTAAAGGGATAAGAAATTGTTTTGTTTCTGCTTTTTTACCCTTTCCTGTCGTTTGTTCTATTAAAATGTCTGTTTCAGTTACTTCAAGCAGTTTTCCCTCTTTCTCGGTATCGTCGTTAAAGGTAACCAGCACGTTTCGGCCGATGTTCTTTACAAACTGCCGATGCTTTTTTAGTGGCTCATCAACACCGGGAGACGAGATCTCAAGAGAAAAATTACCTTCAGGAAACATTGCCTTTTCTTCTATTAGTGCATATAACTTCCTGTTATACCGTACACATTTTTCTATTGACATTCCCAGGTCGCTATCTATAAAAATCTTGATGTTATTAGTCGGCTTCACTTTTATAGAAACCAAAAAATCTTCCGGTTGTGCTGCAAGGAGGTCATTTAGCATGCTCTCAACTTCTGCAATGATTGTTTCGTTCGCCATGTAAAAAAGGAGAAGGGAACGATTATCGTTCCCTTCAGTTGTTTCATTTCCATTGCAAATGTATGTAAAACACTATATATAATCCAAATAGATAACTTTTTAATCGTCTTTTAACGCGTTCTTTTCAGTTAACTTTTTGCAAAAAACCAAAAAGGCTCCCTTTTTTGTTAAAGGTAATTGTGATGCACAGTACCTTCGCCGGCATGGTGCTGATACGCATACTTTTTTACTTTATAGTATTCTACTCTTTGTTTAAGCTGCTCATCCGGGTTGTACTGCCTTTTGTAATAAAAAGAACGCTTCAATCTAAAATGAAAGATATAAGGCAAAATATGGGGGAATTTGAAAATGGTGGTAAATCAACGCAGCCCCAACCAGACTCCTTCACCAAAAAAGAAACATCCACTGCAGCGAAAGGAGATTATATAGATTTCGAAGAGGTTAAGTAGGTTAATTGTGTAAGGTTTTATTGTTTGTTTTTTGTTAGCCGGCTTTTCAATAGATATGAAACATCGTTGCGACGCTCCGTTCGACCGTTGTTTTTCAATTGCCCAGGAGAAAAGCATTAAAACTGCTATTTAAAGATCAAGGTCGAGCACCGTTTTTGGTGGAAGCAACAATATCGTTTGAAGTCCTGCTTGCTTCGCTCCCTCAATGTTTTTAGGTGTATCATCAATAAACAAGGTTTCCCCAGCTTCCAGGTTTTCAATAGCAAGTAATTTTGTAAAAGACTCAGGATAAGGTTTTCTAAGTCCAAGGTCGTGAGAGTAGTGCGCTTTTATAAAGTAGTTATCAAAATTTTCTTTGCCTGTACTTTCCCGGTAAATTTTCTGAAAAGCGTCGTAATGGATAATGTTGGTATTGGAGTACAGGTAGATCTTGTATCTAAAACCAATTTCTTCAAGCCAGTTCAGCCTTTCCACAGGAAAGCGGCCAAGCATGGCATTCCACGAGTCCCTTATTTGTTCATCAGTTAGTGCTACGCCCGTGTCCTGTCTAAATCTTTCGTAGAATTGTTCTGCAGACACCTTGCCTGTTTCCAAATCTTCGAAGAGGGTAGAGGCAGTATGTTGAGTGTAATAATCGTTGAAATTGGTAAGGCCGAGAGAGGTAAAGGCATTTTCAGTTGCTTTAAAGTCAATATCAATAAAAACGCCCCCAAGGTCGAAGATGATGTTTTTAATTTTTTCCATAGATGCAAAAATAATGAAGCGGGAAATGCGAAAACTTTTATATTTGCACCCGCTTCATAGAAGCAGGGCCTATAGCTCAGCTGGTTAGAGCACCTGACTCATAATCAGGTGGTCCTAGGTTCAAATCCTAGTGGGCCCACCCTTTGATTTTAAAAGCCTTGATAGCACTAGCTTTCAGGGCTTTTTTCATTTCAGGGGGAGGTGTGAGGCCTGTTCATTTAAATTGCCAACGCTCTTTTGATAGATAAATTTGTGGAAACCATTTCCAAGTATCCCTGTGTACTTCCATACGCCATTCAAAACCCTGCAAGCCAATTCACTTGCCGGATATCTTTCATTAATACTTGCGTTCATAGTATTGATGTAATCAAAAAAATCCCAGTCGAAAACGACCAGATTTTAGAAACTATTTGATTGGTTGAAATTTGTGTAATTAGAATTGTGGTACAAGCTGAAGTATCTCCGATTGATCATCGTTGCGTCGCATTTCGTTCATCGCCAGAATATGAATTAAACATCCTACAT
>JAOQAJ010000238.1 GCA_025963675.1 Segetibacter sp. | reverse complement strand
TAATAAAAACATTTTACCTGCCTGCTTCAACTTTGCTTTGTTCGTTCCGGTTTGCAAAAAGGCCAATACATTTTTAAAGGTCTCTGACTCGAAATAAGGAGAATCGGGGCGATTGATAAAGTAGCATCGGAGCGTATGATCCTTTAATGTCATTTTTTCAAAACCAAGGTCAACACCGATTCTACGACAGCGAACTGTGGTAAACAAATCATCAACAGGCTGAGGAATTGGCCCGAACCTGTCAAGCATTTCAGCTTTGAAATCTTCGAGTTCTTTGTCCGTTTCACAATTATCTAAGCGGGTATACAAAGAAAGACGCTCGGTAATACTATCGACATAACGATCAGGAATTAATATTTCAAGATCGGTATCGATGGTACAATCTGAAACAAAATCGTCTTGTTTTTGAATTTCTTCTTTAAACAGGTCTTTAAACTTGCTTCGTTTAAGTTCGCTGATGGCCTCGTTCAAAATTTTCTGGTACATCTCGAAACCTATCTCTGCCATAAAGCCCGTTTGTTCACCGCCAAGCATGTTTCCTGCCCCACGGATATCGAGGTCACGCATGGCGATTTGGAAGCCGCTTCCCAACTCGCTGTGTTGCTCTAAGGTTTGAAGGCGTTTACGGCTGTCATTAGGCAAAGTACTCATAGGCGGAGCAAGCAAATAACAAAACGCTTTTTTGTTGCTGCGGCCAACCCTTCCACGCAACTGGTGCAAATCACTTAAACCAAAATGATGTGCGTTGTTGATCATAATGGTGTTTACGTTAGGGATGTCAACACCGCTCTCTACGATGTTGGTGCAAACCAGCACATCGTATTTCTTATCAATGAAGTCTAAAATGCGTTCTTCAAGCTCATGACCTTCTAATTGTCCATGAGCATAACCGATACTCAGATCAGGACAAAGACCTTGTATTAAACCAGCCATTTCAGGTAATCCATGCACGCGGTTATGAATAAAGAAAACCTGGCCACCTCTTTCTGTTTCGTAATATATAGAGTCACGAATGGCGTCTTCATTAAAAACAAGAACCTCCGTTTGAATGGGCTGCCGATTAGGCGGCGGCGTGTTAATGATGCTAAGATCTCTAGCTCCCATCAGGCTAAACTGCAGCGTTCGCGGAATTGGAGTTGCCGTTAGTGTCAGGCAGTCTACATTTGTTTTAAGTGTCTTCAACTTCTCCTTAGCACCTACGCCAAACTTTTGCTCTTCGTCAATCACCATCAATCCAAGGTCTTTGAACTTTACCTCCTTGCCTAGAATTGAGTGGGTACCAATAATGATATCAACTTTACCTTCCTGTAATTTTTGTAAGGTTTCTTTTTTCTCTTTGGAAGATTTGAAACGGTTTACAAAATCAACCGTAACCGGGAAATCTTTTAAACGATCCTGGAAAGTTTTATAGTGTTGAAAGGCAAGAATGGTTGTAGGCACAAGCACTGCTGCCTGCTTACCATCAACTACAGCTTTGAATGCAGCACGAATAGCGACTTCTGTTTTACCGAAACCCACATCACCGCAAACGAGGCGATCCATTGGTGACGGGCTTTCCATGTCTTTTTTTACGTCGGCTGTAGCTTTACTTTGATCGGGAGTATCTTCATAAATGAACGAAGCTTCCAGCTCAGTTTGCATGTAATTGTCAGGACTAAATTGAAACCCTTGCTGCGCTTTTCTTTCGGCGTACAATTGTATTAGATCAAAAGCAATTTCCTTAACCTTGGTCTTGGTTTTTTCCTTCAGCTTCTGCCATGCATCGCTGCCAATTTTATTAACCTTTGGCACGCTTCCTTCTTTGCCCGTATACTTGCTAATTTTATGAAGCGAGTTAATATTTACATAAAGGATGTCATTGTCTTTGTAGATGATGCGAACGGCCTCCTGTAAACGACCGTTTACTTCGATTTTTTGTAATCCACTATAAGTTCCGACACCATGATCAATATGTGTTACATAATCTCCCGGTTGTAATTCGCGTAGCGTACGAAGTGTCAGCGCCTTATTCTTGTTATAAGCTTGTTTTACCTTGTATTTGTGATATCGTTGAAATACCTGGTGATCGGTATAACAAACGACCTTAAGATCTTCATCTATAAAACCACGATGTATATTATTTGCAAGCGGAGTAAAAGTGATTTCAGCTTTCAGGTCTTCAAAAATGCTGTGAAGCCTTTCAAGCTGTTTGGGATTGTCTGCGAAAATAAACAGCTCAAAGCCTTTACTTTCCCATTGCTTCAGGTCTTTAATCAACAGGTCAAATTGCCGATTGAAAGAAGGCTGCTCTTTCGTACTGAAATCAATCACTAACCCTTTGAAATAATTTCCTCTGTCAAACTCTATAATATGTCTTGAACCTAATTGCCGTTCAATAACATCAGCTCTTACAAAGTCAGCATGTTTTACATCTTTTAAAACTTTGGTATCGTCATCTTCTTCAAGCTGTTGCTTTTTGCCCTGGTTATCTTTTTGAAGCTGAAGAAAAAAATCAAGGTCTTCTTCCTGGGTGAGAATACGCTCTTTGGCAAACTGCCAATCCTGGACCCAAACGACTGTATTTTCTGGTAAAAACTCTAGTAAGGAAACTTTATCACCGCTATCAAATTGCGTATCAACATTTGGAATAATGCTCACTTGCATCAGCTTTCTTTCACTCAACTGCGTTTCAGGATCGAAGATGCGGATGCTATCAACATCGTTTCCAAAAAGCTCAACACGATAAGGCTTTTCATTGCCAAAAGAATAAATATCGAGAATCCCACCACGAAGTGCAAACTGACCAGGCTCATACACAAAATCTGTACGTTCAAAACCATACATTACAAACAACTCCATTAAGCCATCAAGGTTAATCGTGTCATTCGTTTTGATCTGTATGATATTACCCGAAAGTGTTTTAGGAAGTACAACCTTCTCAAAGAGGGCTTCGGGATATGTTACGATGAGTTTTTTATTCCCGCCATTTGAAAGTCGCATCAATGCTTCTGTACGCAGCATTACATGACTGCTGTTGAGCAACTTAAAATTCTTCCTGTTTTTAAAGGAAGAAGGAAAATAGAAAAGGTCTAAAGCATTGGTAAGACTTTCGAGTGTGTTATGAAAATAAGCGGCTTCTTCAGCATCATTTAAAATGACCAGGTGATTTAAACCTTCGGTAGATGTATGGTTGAAAATAGCAGAAACTGTAAATTCAGGACTGCTGCCGTGAAGATTTTTAAGATAAAGATGCTGAGGTTCAGACAAAGTGATCCTGTCCGCAATTTGAAAAAGGCGGGGGTTACTTCGAAATTTATCTGTTAAATGCTGCAGGTTCATTCGCTCTTCGATACCTTAATAGTATAACAGTTGCTATTTATTAAGGGATGCAAATATAACTTACGGCAGTGAGAATTGTTAGATGAGCTATTGTTAAGATTCTAAGACAACGGCATTTTATTAATATTCATGCGGACATATCTGTATAAATGAATATTACCTTTATTATAACAACAATACTGTGATTTATGGAAACAATGCTTATAGAACTTACCAATCAAAAGGCAGCAAAACTTTTGCATGAGTTGCAGGAACTCCAATTGATCAAAGTCCTAAAGATTAGCGTAAACGGGACGCAAAAGTTATCAGAAAAATACGCCGGGAAATTACCTTCCGATATAGCGAATGCACTTCACACTTACGTTACAAAAAGCCGTAGCGAATGGAACAGCAGTATTTGATAGATACAAATAGTGCTATTGATTATTTAGGGAACAAAGTGCCGCTGTCCCATGAATTTTCTAAATGATGTTATTGATGAAGTTCCAAATGTTTCGATTATTACGAAAATCAAGTGCCTGGCTTTGACGCACCTGATGAACACTATAATACGCTTACCAGTTTTATGAGATTCAATAATTTTCAATTTAGATAATGCGACAGCAGATAAAAGTATAGAAATCCGTAAAGCCCATAAAATTAAACTCCCAGATGCTATTATTGCAGCCACTGCACTTATTCATAATCTTATACTGATAACACGAAATATTTCTGATTTTAAAAATATTGAAGGATTACGTGTTATAAACCGTTACGAGATATAACTGCAAATAATTTCCTATCCTCCAAACCTCCTTGATTTTTTATAACTGCTTATTTAGTATTTTGTACAAAAATATTTCATGCTCGAACCATGGAGGACAGGAATTGTAATTAAGATACAAGAGGAAACTACTTTAACCCGCCGTTATTGGATTCAAATTCCTGATTTAGAAACTTTCAATTTCATCCCAGGACAGTTTGTAACACTCGACCTCCCTATTCATGAAAAAAAGAACAAAAGATGGCGGAGTTACTCTATTGCCTCATCACCCGATGGAACAAATGTGATAGAGCTGGTGATTGTGTTTTTAGAAGGGGGCGCTGGCACTACATATATTTTTAATCAGGTGACAGAAGGTTCTGAATTATTGTTAAGAGGACCACAAGGTGTTTTTGTTTTACCTGAAGTGATCGATCGCGATCTTTTTCTTATTTGTACCGGTACCGGAATTGCACCGTACAGAAGCATGCTACAAAATATTAAACGCTATAATATTTCCCACAAAAATATCTACCTCATTTTTGGCACCCGCTACTTTAAAGATTGTTTGTATTACCAGGAACTAAAAGCTTTGGAAAGCGAAATTGAAAATTACTTTTATTTACCTACCTTTTCCCGTGAGGCAGAGGAGACACATGTAAGAAAGGGATATGTTCATTCGGTGTACGAAGAAATTATAATGAAAAATAGGTCTCATTCTTACTTTTATTTGTGTGGATGGAAAAATATGATAGATGAAGCGAAACAAAGAATACTGGGATTAGGATACGATAAGAAAGATATTCACCTGGAGTTATACGGCTAGAATAAATAAAGCGCCTTATGAAAAAAGAAAAGTGGCAGCAGCTAAGTCATTTGATCGCTGGTGTCATCATCATTGTTTTTGGATTTGAAAGTTTTGAATCTGGCAATTTTTCATCTGCAGCTTACTATGTTACCCTGGCTATCATTTTTTTAATTGTAGCAGGTACCCATAAATCGATTGTTGAAAAATTTCGAAAGGCAGATGTTGCTTTTAATGTAGCAGAAGCGGTTACCCTTATTTATTCAGCTTTCCTTTATAAAAGTAAAGGTCACCACCTTCTCTTTTACATCATCGCTTTAGTGGCATCGGTATATATTGTTTTAGCAATAATAAATTTGCTTTCACATAACTCTTCCAGGCATAAAAGCATGGGAAGAAAGAAAAGAAAAAGACATGCTGCAGACACCGTTATTGACCAAACAAATTTTCATGATATAAACAAAACTTGAATCCTGTTTTGTGTAAGCTTATTTGATAAATACCTTAATTTCAAAATATCAACTTCATTTATTACGTCTACCAGAATAACAAGTAAATATTTTGGAAAGCAACAAAAGCAATATTTGATTATCAGCTTCAAATTTTCGTTCGTCATTTGTTGCGTCGCACACTGCGCCTAAAGCAATTCTACTCATCTTCAGCTTCAACGTTAAGGTGTTTTACAGATCCACTTCTGTTATCGGTACTAAAAGGTTTTATGTTTTCGCCCATGTTACTCTGGCAGTTTTACAACTATTGTCAAACACAAAACATTAACGACAAAAAAATCCGAAGCATCTCTACTTCGGATTTAAAACATTTTTAAACTATTAGCCCTTTTTATATAATATTTTTCGATACAATTTCTCTGACTGCACTTAATGAAACACGCTCCTGTTGCATACTATCGCGGTGTCTGATAGTTACAGTTTGATCTTCTTTTGTCTGGTGATCTACTGTTACACAAAACGGAGTTCCGATTGCATCTTGCCTCCGATATCTTTTTCCGATCGCATCTTTCTCCTCGTAAAAACAACGGAAGTGAGGCTTGCATTCATTCATCAATTCTCTTGCAATTTCCGGCAATCCGTCCTTCTTTACCAGAGGCAAAATAGCAAGTTTCACAGGAGCAATCTTTGCAGGAATATGCATTACAACACGACTGTCAGTTGAACCGTCTTCTTTCGTCAGCGTTTCCGTTTCATAGCTTTCACTTAGTATCAGTAAAAACATTCTATCTAAACCAATAGACGTTTCCACTACATAAGGAATGTAGTTGCCGAATGGTTTGCCGGTGGCAGGGTCAACATCATTATCAAAATACTGCATCTTCTTTTTGCTGTATTGTTGATGCTGGGTCAAATCGAAATCACTTCGTGAATGAATGCCTTCCACCTCTTTAAAACCTATCGGAAATTCAAATTCTATATCACAAGCTTCTTTCGCGTAATGTGCCAATTTTACGTGGTCATGATACCGATACTTTTCCGGTGAGATTCCCAAACTCAAATGCCATTGCAAGCGAGCTTCTTTCCAATACCTGTACCATTCACCTTCCGTACCAGGGCGAACAAAAAACTGCATTTCCATTTGTTCAAATTCCCTCATTCTAAAAATAAACTGCCGCGCAACAATTTCATTTCTGAAAGCCTTCCCTGTTTGAGCAATACCAAAAGGTATTCTCATTCTTGAAGTTTTTTGAACATTGAGAAAATTTACAAAAATACCTTGTGCAGTTTCGGGGCGTAAATAAATGGTGTCAGCTTCTTCCGTAACACTTCCAAGCTGCGTAGAAAACATCAGGTTAAACTGCCGGATATCCGTCCAGTTACCTGTACCGCTGATGGCACAAACGATATTGTTTTTGGCAATTAAATCTTTTAACCCGGCATAATCATCTGCTGCAAGCAAACGATCCATTTCAGCAATTAGCTCATCAGCTTCCTGCGTTTTTCCTTCATCTTTTAATTTGTCAGCAAGACCTTCTATTAGGTGATCAACACGGTAACGCTTATTGCTATCGCGATTGTCAATCATGGGGTCGCTAAAATTATCAACGTGACCGCTCGCCTTCCATGTAGTTGGATGCATAAAAATGGCGGCATCGATTCCCACAATGTTTTCATGCAATTGCGTCATCGACTTCCACCAATAATCACGTATATTTTTTTTTAATTCACTGCCGTAAGGGCCATAATCGTACACTGCACTTAAGCCATCATAAATTTCGCTGCTTGGAAAAACAAATCCATATTCTTTAGCGTGAGATATTATCTCCTGAAACTTATTATCGTTTGTCGTCATAATGCGGCAAACCTACAGAAAATACAGTAAAAGGATGTAGAGAAAGTGGCAAAAAGGGAGCTTGCCAGAAGAGCGAAGATGAAAAGTGAGACGCGTTGCGCCTAACGCAATCATTTGCAAAAGAGCCGTCTCGGCTTTGGTCAAACCTTAATTCATGAAAAGTCTGTCTTTGACAAAAGAACCTTCCAAGTCTTTAATGCGCTTTTCTAACCTGTCATTAGTCGCTTCAAGTTCAAGAATCCTTGCATGACTTTTTACAATGTCGCTTTGGTAACCCCTGATTTTATCCTGCATTTGCGAAGCGAAATATGCTTTACAAACCAACCCTACTACAATACCTGCCAGTACCGAACCACCGTATTGCATAACAATATTCAATAAGGGAGAAAACATAATTTTTGCGTTTGTTTGTTATAATGAAACTTCTTCTACTAAGATGCCGGCAGTGCATAATTAGTTGCATAATTAGTACCATTTTAAGCATTTTCCCGCATTGGGACAGATCATGATAAATTAAACCTCCAACCTTCATATTTTACCCCAGTTTTTCATTGTTTTGGTGCCTTTCTACGTCGCGGAAAGTCTTCTTTTCTAAATTTTTTTCAAAAGCTGTTGTGAGGTCTACGCCTGTTTGATTGGCAAGACAACATAAGACCCAAAAGACGTCTGCCATTTCATCGGCCAGTTCCTTGCCTTTGTCCGAATCTTTAAACGACTGCTCACCGTACTTACGCACCATCAACCTACTGAGCTCACCCACTTCTTCCATTAATATCCCAAGATTGGTTAGTTCATTAAAATAACGAACTCCAATAGTTTTAATCCAATCATCCACTTTTTGCTGTGCGTCTTTTATAGTTATTTCCATTAATATCTTTTTAAGGTTTTTACCGTTTTTTCAATCCAATTAAAGAATGTCACTCCCAAACCTGGAATTACCAGTCTTTATTCTTCGAATCCAGTACGATTGTTACCGGTCCATCATTAATCAATTCAACTTGCATATCCGCTCCGAAAACCCCTGTTTCAATTTTTTTGTTCATTTCAATTTTCAGTTGCTCAATCACTCGCTCATACATTGGTATAGCAAACTCACTTTTCGATGCTCTTATATAAGACGGCCTGTTTCCTTTCTTAGTACTTGCATGTAAAGTGAACTGGCTAACCACTAAGATGTTCCCTTCTATTTCTTTTACACTTTTATTCATTACACCTGTTTCATCAGCAAATAGTCTCATGTTCACAATTTTATTACCGAGCCAAATAATGTCTTCATTCGTGTCAGCATCTTCAATCCCTATAAGCACTAACAGACCTTGTTTAATTGCCCCGGTTATTTTTCCATCCACCTTAACTGAAGCTTTACTTACCCGTTGTATTACAACCCTCATAAGTACCTTTTTTCCATGTAATTTTATATTTATGAAGGTAGACGTTTACAATGAAATTGTCTTTAACACCGCACGAAGCGGAGGCAAAGGAGGTCAAAACGTAAATAAAGTAGAGACAATGGTCGAAGGGCGGTGGGATATTACAGCCTCGGCACTTTTTAATACTGAACAAAAACAAGTACTTTTTGAAAAACTGGCAAATAAAATCACATCAGAGGGATTGTTATTGGTTAAGTCTCAAACAGCCAGAACGCAATTGGGAAACAGGGATGAAGTTGTAAACAAAATCAACAAATTAATTGAACATGCACTCGTAAAAAAGAAAGCCAGGATTGCAACAAAACCTTCAAAAGCAAGCAAAGAAAGAAGAATAGAGTCAAAGAAAATAACCTCTGACACTAAAAACAACCGTCGAAAAATCAGGTTGTAAGAGTTAATAATAAACCAGGTTGTTATCAGACATAGTTATTTTTGTTTAAAATAATCGCATCAATTGAGTGGATTAAAAAAATTAGCCGGGCAAACGATGTGGTATGGAGTAAGTTCTATTGCTGCCCGTTTTATCAACTATTTGCTTACACCTTATTTAACTGATGCTTCGGTGCTAAAGGTATCGAACTACGGAAAAATGAGTCTTGTGTATGCGGCCATTCCACTGCTGAATGTACTTTTTACTTATGGATTCGAAACGGCCTATTTCCGTTTTTCTCAACGAAAAGAGTATCAAAACAGCATCTACAGTACAGCAAGCATTTCGCTTTTTCTTTCAACTATAGTGCTCTCGTCCTTGTTGTGGATCTTCCGTGGTTCGCTTTCCGCTTTTGCAGGCATTGCAGATGACCCCCAATTAATGGAGCTAACAATCTTTATTATTGCCTTAGATACGCTCACCGCTATTCCTTTCGCAAAATTGCGACTCGATGGAAGACCAGTAATGTATGCTATCATTCGTGTTTCAAACATTTTTGTCTACATCTCAGCTACGGTGTTTTTTTTATCCTTTTGTCCTAAAATTATTGCTTCCAATCCCAATAGCTGGATCAGGCTTTTTTATCGTACCGATACAAATCCGGTAACTTATATTGTAGTTGCCAATCTTTTTGCATCCGCGTGTACATTGCTGTTGCTAATGGGACAAATCGGGGCTATAAAACTACACTTCAATTTGAAGCTGTGGAAGGAAATGATGGTGTATTCTCTTCCGCTAATTATTGTAGGGTTAGGCGGAATGATTAACGAAACCTTCGATCGGCTGATGCTCAATTGGTGGGTTCCCGGCAGCGCCATTTTCAAACAGGAACAGGTGGCTATCTACAGTGCCTGCTACAAACTATCGTTACTCATCAGTTTATTTATACAGGCGTTTAGGATGGGGGCAGAACCATTTTTCTTTAAACAGGCCGAAGGGTTAAATCCGCAAAGAACCTACGCAAGAGTTATGAAGTTCTTCGTTATTACCGTTACGCTTATGTTTCTTGTCGTAAGCCTGTACATTCCTGTAATAAGTTATTTTTTTCTTCGAAATAGAACTTATTGGACAGGGCTTGGAGTAGTCCCGATTTTGTTGCTGGCCAATATCTTCCTGGGTATTTATTACAATCTTAGTATCTGGTATAAGTTAGGCAATAAAACAAAAGCCGGTGCCTGGATCACCATTATCGGTGCAGCCATCACCATTATTATCAACCGCCTTTTTATTCCTTCCTATGGTTACATGGCTTGCGCCTGGGCTACTTTCTTTTGCTATGGAAGCATGATGGTAATCAGCTATGTCTGGGGACAAAAAG
>JAOQAJ010000384.1 GCA_025963675.1 Segetibacter sp. | reverse complement strand
CCAGTGGAGGGTATATCTGATGTTTGCTGCTTTTAATCTGCTTATTAATAATTCTTCAAATTCCGGGTATTTTGCATCGTTGGTTATTCCAAACTCAAATACAATCGCTCTTGGCAAATAGTCACAGTGGTGGTGGAATTGGCGGTGCTGTATTCTGCTGTGTTACTGAAAAGAAGGTGTACGTTTTATGGCAACTAATTTCGGTACCCTTTTCGGCGGCGGCCTGGCCAAAAAGCAAATGATATGAAAGACGAAATTGCAGGTGTATTGCTTTTCTAAATTTTAGACCTGGACAGTCCGCCGAATTATGTATGCGCAGGGGTTGCCAGGACCGTGCGCGGGTAGGATTATATCAAAAGCAAAATCAGACTTGCATTTGCTGATACTGTTTTGTACTTTGATTGAACTAGCCTCTGTTAGCCCACCTGCTTTTTAATCTTCAGCTACTTTTTCATCATCATAAAAAACAACTGCTATGCTGGAAACTACAACAATGCCTGTGTTGTATGGCACCTCTGTCACTTTAAGTGCCAGAGCCTTTGCCGTTCAAACTTCTACATCGGAACTAGCCTCATGGAAATTTGAGCGAAGAGCTGTTGGACCGCACGATGTATTAATTGAAATTCGGTACTGCGGGGTATGTCACACTGATATCCATTTCGCAAAAAACGATCTTGGCTTCTCTGTTTATCCCATGGTACCGGGACATGAAATTGTAGGAATTGTAACCCGGGTAGGAGACCACGTAAAAAGATTTAACGAAGGAGATATAGTGGGTGTTGGTTGCCTGGTTGAGTCTTGCAGAACATGTGCGAACTGCGAAGAAGGGGAAGAACAATATTGTCTTAATGGCGCTGTCTACACATATAATGGTATAGAAAAAGAAACAGGAAATATTACTTACGGCGGTTACTCAAATCAAATTGTAGTAAACGAAGACTTTGTACTGCGCGTTTCAGATACATTACCACTTGACAAAGTTGCTCCACTTCTATGTGCCGGCATAACCACATATTCTCCTTTAAAGAGATGGAATATAGGAAAGGGACACAAGGTTGCAATTGTAGGATTAGGTGGTTTAGGACATATGGCTATAAAATTTGCAAGGTCTTTTGGTGCTGAGGTCACGCTATTAAGTACATCGCCCTCAAAGCAACAGGACGCGTTGAGTTTAGGAGCACATCATTTTGCGGTAACAACAGACGAACTACAGGTGCAAAAGCTGTCGGGAAGCTTTGATTTTATTTTAGACACCATCTCCTGCAAGCACGACCTGAATATATACCTTTCAATGCTTAAAACTCATGGATCACTGGTATACCTGGGAATAGATCCGGAACCATCACAAATTGCTTTAGTATCGATGGTTTTTACAGGACGTACGGTAGCCGGCTCGTTGATAGGTGGTATAGCTGAAACCCAGGAAATGCTCAATTATTGCGCAGAAAATAATATTACTGCAGATATTGAATTGATCGATATAAAAGACATAAATCTTGCTTGGGAGAGAATGCTGCAAAAAGATGTGAAATATCGCTTTGTAATTGATATGTCTACCTTGTAAAAGGTGCGAACCTGCTGGTTCGATAGCCGGGAGTTTATGAAGGATTTAAACTGTTATGCCGGGTTTTTAAAAAGTATTAATCTCGTTTCAAATGTTGTTTGCCATGTGAGTGAATATAGTTGCGGTTGCAAATGGATGTATAGAAATTTTGGTTAAACGATGCACATTGATAATTTGAATAGCCAATTACTTTTTTTATTTGAAAGTCCAGGCTATTTAACTGCAAATAACGAAAAAAGGGAGCGAATAGTATAGCCGAGAACCTGTAACAATATCATCAATGCATCTGAAGACAACGGCTAGATTAAAAACTATCGTTACTACTTCCGTGACGTTGAACGACACGCCGACTGTGTGAACAGATAAAGAGTTTGGACGAGCGAGAAGTATGAGAGCTAAAGAAGCACTTTATCTTGAAATAAGAAACATTCAGCGTTTGTTATTTACTAATAATTGTCTCATTCAAACTGCCGTTGAAAGGACTACAAAGTGTTGTTAAAGAACAACGACGGCTGCAAAAATTTGCTATTTTTATTTCTCATCATTTCACCATGAAAAGAATAATCTTTTTCGCATTTATTGCGGCTTTTGCCTATGCACCGTCTTTTTCGCAATCTGATACTACGGTTAAATATTATGGGAAAAATGGAAAGGAGACAACGAAAGACAGCGCGATTAGTTATGTGAAGTTTTTCAGGCAAGCTAGCCTGTGGCACGGAATGGAATACTATACGAAGAGAAACATTTTGAAATCAGAAGGTGACTATAATGAAACGAACCTGCAAACCGCCGTTGGAAGTGTAAACATTTACAAAGAAGATGGCAAACTAGACTATACGGTAGAGTACGCAGATGGAAAGCCATTAAACAAAACCTATTTCTACAAGTCGGGTGACAAAAAATCGTATACAGTGTATTCGGATCAAGGTATACAACTACAAAAGGGCTGGGATGAAACGGGTAAGGAGCTAAAGAATTTTGTGGTAGAGCGGGAAGCGCAATTTAAAGGCGGAAACGAAGGTTGGAAAAAATATTTAGAAAAGAATTTGAACGCTACTATACCTCAGGCAGTTGGTGCACCTGCGGGCAAATACGAAGTACAAGTTCAGTTTGTAGTAGATAAAGACGGAATACCCGTCAACCTAAAGGCACTTTCAGTTCCTCTAAAATGCAAGGCGTGCGGAGCAGAAGCTTTAAGGGTTCTCAGAGAATCTCCAAAATGGGAACCTGCAATTTTAAATAACGAACCAGTAATTTATGAGGTCAGTCAAACTATAAGCTTTCAACCTGTAGAAGGGGTTAAGAAAGGATAGTAATCTGACATTATTTATTGCTTACAAAAATTCAGTAAGTCGTTTACTGCACTTGCTCAAACAACTACCAGAGCACAAGGGAGTGACACAACAATGTTTCATAGTAGCACTTCCGCTAAGTACATAAAAACTACAAGTTATTAGCTTTATGCTGCAAGCAAACACTGTCTCAGTTCATGATAATGAAAAGGCAGGATGATCATGTGTACAAGCGTAGATTTTTTCTTGTAGCAATTGTTTTTGAGCAAGTGAAGTTGTTAACGACAACCCTTTCTCGTAATAATGTTTCGCCTCGTGTTTACGGTCGAGGTCGAAATAGATTTCTCCTATAGCTGTGTGGTAGAGATAATAGTTATCTAAACTTTTGATCTGCTGTAACTCTGCTAATGCAGCTTCTTTACTAATTGCATAGGAAGCGGCAATGGCCTTGTTAAGGGTAATAAAGGGAGTGGGATGTTTGTCAGCAAGGATTTGATACAGGTAATAAATGGCTTTCCAATCAGTGGTTTCAAAAGCAGGGGCGGTAGCGTGCAGGTAAGCAATAGCTGCTTCGAGGTGATAAACAGACGTTTCATTTTGTGTAGCCTGTTCTAAAAAAGAAAGTCCTTTTCGAATGAGTGGCTTGTACCACTTGTTGCGGTCCTGTTGTTTTAATAAAATAATATTACCGCCGTCATCCAGCCTTGCTTTTAGTCTCGACGCCTGGAAGCAAAAAAGAGCTAGCAAGGCATTTGTTCGGGGAAGATTGGTTAATGATGTTTGCGTTAATAAGTACGCCATTCGCATGGCTTCTTCACACAGCTCCTCCCGTAAGTTGATGAGAATGAGAAGAGTTGTAACCTTCGTTGAAAAGCAAATACAAACAATGCAAAA
>JAOQAJ010000278.1 GCA_025963675.1 Segetibacter sp. | reverse complement strand
TGTAACACATGGTACAAATACTGAAACACAGACGTTTTTAGAAGAAACCGAACATTTAAACGGAGAAAGTGGCCAAACCGTCGAGGATGATGAGCATGATATAATGTTCCGGAACATTAAGGCTATGCTTGATGCTACAAGCGAAGAAGCAGACGCAGACACAAAAGATGCAGTTGTTCCAATGGACCCTTATTATACCATTGATTATTTTGCGTCACAAGGGATAAAGCTAGAATTGGATAAAAATCCCCAGGACCAACTTGGCCAAAACCTGAAGAAATTCACCCATTGGCTCAGGCATATGAAAAAGCTCGGACCGGAAGATGCAACAGAAGCAATCAATCGTACGGAATCAGAAGCAGACATACAACAAATTGCCGACTCGTCGAACACAGTCAGGGAAGTAGTTACAGAAGCAATGGCTTTGGTACTTGAAAAACAAGGCAAAAAAGAAAAAGCTATTGAACTATATAACAAATTAAGTTTTTTGTATCCGCACAAAAACGCGTACTTTGCCGACAAAATAAAAAAATTAAAAGGTATCTGAGATGACAATTTTATTTCTTATTCTGATAGTGCTGGCTAGCGCGATTCTTGGTTTTATTATATTGGTTCAAAATCCGAAAGGGGGTGGTCTTGCAGGAAATATTGCCGGCCTGAACAACCAATTCATGGGCGTGAAACAAACAAATGATGTACTTGAAAAAGGAACCTGGATCTTTTCAATATTGATTGCTTTATTGTGCATTTTTTCTACTTTCTTCATGAGTGGCAACAGTGGCGGTAACGACAATGACATTCTGAATAAGATTAACACGAGCCAGGGAGCACCCAGCCGTCAAGCTCCCACTCAACCAACTCCTCCTGCAACAAATCAAACAAAATAAGCGGTAATCCCCTGTTTTAATATATTTGCCCTGTCTGACCTAAGACAGGGCTTTTTTTATTTATTTTAGTCCATTATTTCTTTATGAAAAAGATCGTCGTTTTCCTTTTTGTTCTTGTTCTTGTTATGGGTGTAATTGCAGCGTGGATCGTGTTTGGAGCCGCAACAGGTTTTAATGAGAATAAAAAATACCTGTTAGTGTATACAGGAAAGACTGATAAAGCCTCGGTAATGGCGTTTGTAAAAGAACACGAACTAGTAAAGAATCCTGCAGTTTTTGAATGGATGTCAGAAAGAATGGGGGTTTGGAAACGACTAAAGCCAGGAAGATTTGAAATAAAAAAAGGAGAAAGCCTGCTTAGTATTACTCGTATGCTCAGAAATAACAGGCAAACAGCGTCAAAGCTTGTAATCAATAAGCTTAGAACCAAACAAGATCTTGCTGCGATAATTGCTAAAAACTTTGAAGCTGATTCCTCAGAAGTTATCAGTTTTATAAGCAATCGTGATAGTATTGCGCAATTAGAAGTCAATGAAAATACTTTCATGACCATTGTAATTCCAAACACCTATACCCTCTATTGGAATACCTCGCCCGGAAAAATCTTCAGGAGACTAAAAAGTGAAAGAGAAAACTTTTGGCAGAAAAACAACCGGTTAGAAAAAGCAGAAAAACTTGGCTTTACAGCTGAGCAAATTTATACCATTGCCTCCATCGTAGAGGAAGAGACCAATCAACAGGATGAAAAAGGCAACGTGGCGAGTGTATACATAAACAGGTACAGAACGGGAATGCCTTTAGGAGCAGATCCCACAATTAAATTTGCTCTGAATGATTTCAGTTTGAAAAGAATTTACGAAAAACATCTTCAGGTTGCATCTCCTTACAACACTTATAGAAACAGGGGTTTGCCTCCGGGGCCCATTTGCACCCCATCCTCAAAAACGATCGACGCGGTTTTAAATGCTCCTAAAACCGACTATATCTTCTTTGTCGCAAAAAGCGACTTTTCAGGACATCACACATTTAGCAGCAATTACGCCGAGCATTTACAACATGCAAAAGAGTACCAGAAAGCGCTTGACGAATTAATCTTAAGGAAACAAAACGCAGCCAAAGGTTCCCTGTGACAAAGCTTGAACGGATTATAGTACAATCAAAACCGGTATCGTTTATAGGCCGAACCAGTAAAAAGATTACTCTTCCAGGTTTTCATGGTGTGCCTTTATATGATGCTTCTGTTTTTTTTTGGCTGCAATTAAAAAAATCAGGGCTAAACAGTCGGGCAAAATCTATTTCATTTGACTTTGCAATGGCTATTCCGGCAGTTTTAATCTGCATTTTTACCCTCATTCCTTACATGCCGATTTCGAAGCAGTTTACCAAAGAATTGCTGAGGTTAACCCGCCATATTACACCCAACCAAAACTCTTACAACTTTGTAAATACCTTTCTAGAAGACTTCCTTAATACCCCCAGAGTTGGTTTGATGTCTTTTGGTTTTGTGCTGGTTATTTTTTATGCTTCGAATGCAATGCTTAGTATCATCCGCACTTTTGATAATGCAATTTACCAGCATCATACAAGGCGAAATTTTATTAAAAAAAGAGTAAAGGCTATAAGGCTTACAATAGTTGTATTAGGACTACTGATGGGAACAATTTTGTTATTGATTGGCCAGGGTATTTTGTTTGATAAAATCATTAAATGGCTTAAGCTAAAAGGTTCAGACATCTTATGGATCGCTACCTTAAGGTGGATCATAACAGTAACGCTGTTTTTCTATTCTATTTCATTTATATACAAATATGCGCCTTCGGTAAAAAAAAGGTGGCCGCTTGTAACCCCCGGTTCTGTGCTTGCTACTTTTTTAATGATGGCTACTACGTCTGCATTTTCGTTTTGGGTAAATCACTTTAATAATTATAACAAGGTGTACGGATCATTGGGAACCATATTAATTCTGATGTTTTTAGTTTACCTCAACTCTTTGATCCTGCTTCTTGGGTTCGAATTAAACCTGAGCATAACCTTTCTTAAATCGAACGTTGAAGACAATAAACAAAAGGAACCGCGTAGAATATTAAAAACAGAAACTACCCCTTTAAGGCAGAAATAAAATAATTTTTATTTCTAAGTAAAAGCCGTGGAAAAAGCCATTTTTGGGATCTTAACAGTAAATCATCATTTAGCTGCGTTGTGTCACTCCCTTTTACTTGTAGTTCTTTACTGCACTTTTTAGGCGCTTGTTGTAATGAGCAGTTTTGTTTAGATTTCTACGAATTTAAAAGACGAGTAAAGATGTGAGAAATTGGTAGAGAAGCCCAGGGCAGCGTGACGGTTTAATGTACACGTGAGTGACACAACGATGTTGCTGAGAGTTGAAATGCCGGTAAAATAAATTATCCAACAACCTTTGACGCCGTTGTTTCATTTTTCTCTAACAAGCCGATGCGATAAGAATGATCAATAGCTTCCTGGCTATGTACGAAATGACAAACCTGCACCCCTGCGGATTCAATTTTCTTTATCTCCTCTTTTACATTCGTTAAATTTTTCTCATACACATGCCTTAAATAAACACTTATGACCCGGCCGGGAAAATGCTTTACGATACCGGCATAAATAACCGGGTCTTGCTGAGAGTCGTCGCCTAATAAAACAAAGTTTTGCGTGGGATAGGCTTCGAAGATGCGGGCAATACGCATAAACTTAGTTCCGTGTTTTGTAGCACCTGTTTTCCAAACCTCTGCAAGGCGCTTTATCTGGCTTAGAAGAAATACTCCTTCGGGTAATTCATTCTTTCTTGTAAACTCTTTTATAAAATCATACAAATTCCACTCGCTGCTCGAAACATAAAAAAATGGATTTGGATTTTCTAAAGTCGTATGAGCATTTGCGAGTAAACGATAGTGATTTACCACACCTTCAAAAGGTTTTCGGCTATGAGCATTTTTTGTAAGCAACACATATAATCTTCTTCTTATGTTCGATGAATGAGAGATCAGAAAGGTGTCATCTATGTCAGAAATGAAAGAAAATTGGTTGATATAAGGAATGATAACCGAACCGACACCAGTAGCGAAAACGGCGTTGGTTTCCTTTGAAAAATATTGCACCTGCACTTTATAATTACCCGGCGCCATCTCCGACTGGTGCTTCCATTCAAATCGAAAAAAGCCATCTTTGGCTGTTGTAGTCTCGCATACCACCCCACCCCAAACCATTCGTACTGACACGTCGGGTATCCTTACAACCATAAAAGATCTGATCAGGGCGAAGGTGTTTGTCCAGAAATTTTTTCTGTATTTTTTACGGGGTAACGGGCTTAGGCTAAAAACATGGCCGAAGACAATCATTTGTGATACATTTCCATAACCGTGGTATACTTTTACTACAGGCTCATTGGTGAGTCTAAATATTTTAAGTAACTTCTTTTCCAGTTTATCGAGAAAAGAAGTGTTTTTTTCAGAACTATTATCAGAAATGGCAATTTGCATAAAGACTAAACATATGAAAAATAAAACAAAATGACACAAACAACGATCGATACTATTTTGTTTGTGGTTAATCCAATTTCAGGAGGAAAAGATAAAAAGGATTACCAGGATGCAATTGAAAAATACTTTGCCCCACTTCCCCACAATATCGAACTCTTTTTATTAGACGACAAAAATAATGCACAGAATTTAGAGAGACATATTGAGAAGCTAAAACCCCAGGTAGTGGTGGCGGTAGGCGGCGATGGAACTGTGACGATGGTGGCTAAGCAAATTGTAGGAAAAGACATCATTTTAGGCATTCTACCCGCAGGCTCCGCAAATGGAATGGCCCGCGAACTAAACATTCCTGAGAACATAGAAGAAGCTTTAAAAATTATAGAAAATGGACGAGTAAAAGAGATGGATGTTTTAAAAATCAATAACCTGCTTTGCCTTCACCTTAGCGATATCGGACTAAATGCGAGGCTGGTGAAATATTTTGAAGATGGCAATAGGCGTGGCAAGTTAGGATATGCAAAAGTTGCTTTAAGAGTGCTTTTCAGAACACAAAATATTCGGGTAATCATTGAAACCAAGGACAGCGAAATCACACGTGACGCTTTTATGGTTGTACTGGCCAACGCTAGTAAATACGGTACTGGCGCAGTAATAAATCCAACAGGAGATTTGTATGACGGATTATTTGAAGTGGTTATTATAAGGCAATTATCAATTATTACTTTAATAAAAATGTGGCTTAGACCAAAAACGCTTAACCCAAAGAAAATAGAAGTGGTGCAGGCGAAGGCAGTTCGCATTCAGACCCACCGAAAAGTTCATTTTCAGGTTGACGGAGAGTATATAGGCAAGGTGCACACTATTTCAGCCAAAGTTCTGCCCGCACATCTTAAAATACTTTTGCCGGAGGATGTGTAGTTCTCTCCTTGTAATCTTGAAAATTCTATCATAAAAGTGCAAAAGGGTTAATAAGCTGGTTTATTACAGTGATAGTTGTAAATTTTAAATAGCGTTATTTATAATGAGTTTTTAGTATGCATTTCCGCTTTTTGTCTAAAGGCTTTTTTGTTGCCAGCATTTGTTATTAATTAAACATCGTTGTGTCACTCACTTGTTTCTTTTGTTACTTTATTCAACCTACATATTGTGCTAACCACCACTATCATTTATTAATATGCATCCAATTTCGGGGTGGTCGAATATCGAGGAACTTTAGCATAACACTTAAATGACCAATTCTATAGGCTATTTTGCCTTTTAAAAAATCTGGGATGTCCTATTATATATCAAAAGTTGTTTACCTTTTTATAGCTCCTGAAAACTGGATTATTGCGCTACTGATCTGGCTACTTTTATCTAAATCAACAATTGTAAAAAAGAGATTGACAGTAATAATTATTGTGCTAATCATGTTTTTCGGAAATCAATTTATTTATACGAGGATGGTGAATGCGTGGCAACCAAAACCGGTTACACTTAGTAACGAGAGGCCGTACGAAGCGGGAATAGTGTTAGGCGGAAGTAGCAGTTTTGATAGATATGGCCGCGGTTATTTTAATATGTCTGCAGACCGCTTCATTGAAGCATGTTTACTGTATAAAACGAACAAAATAAAACGAATAATTATTAGCGGCGGAAGCAATGGACCAAATCAACCAAAAGACGCCGACTTCCAATACAAAAAGATGCTGGAGTTGGGTATACCAGCGCAAGATATTATAGTTGAAGATTCATCCACATCTACTTTTGAAAACGCTGCATTTACAAAAGCGAAAATTGACTCATTGCACTTACAGCCACCTTTTGTATTGATCACATCAGCCATGCATATTCCAAGGGCTCAAAAGGTTTTTGAAAAAGCCGGAGTGGCTGTAATACCTTTTCCTTGTAACTATTATGTTTTGGAAAACAAGCCGGATGTATCAGATTATATTATTCCACGAACTGGTACCATTTTTAGCTGGAGTATGTATCTGAAGGAAGTTGTCGGATTGGCTGCTTATAAGATGTTTAAGCGGGCATGATTTGTCTCTAACGCTCAATCATCACACCAGTTGGCAAGAGGCTCACACTAGAATCAACTGTTGAAGAGTGCGACGCAAGAATGATGAATTTTTTCAAATGCCGATTACCAAAAGGCTCTTATTCAACCTGCACAGGAAACTTTCAACCAGCAAGCGGACAGGTGGCTGAGAAATATATTTCACCTAAGACTTTCTATCAATTATTTTGAAATCTGCTGCCTTCGGTATTTTCTCCATAGCAGGAATAACTAAATCAGGTGGAACAGTGAGCTTGCGTTTCGCAGTATTCATCCATGCCCCGTCTACTGTTATAATGGCTGAAACGATCCCTTCGTTTTTAATGATCTCATGTTGCATTGTCCAGCGGCTATAGGTCGAAGTGCATTGTTTTAAAACAAGGTTGATAGAAACGATATCATTGAAGTGAAGTTCTCTTTTAAACACACATTCTTCCCTGAATAAAATCGGTCCTAATTGTTGCTGTAGTAACACTTCAGTACCTAATCCGAAATCAGTAAGACAACACACCCTGATAAAAGCACCAAAATCATAATAAACAGAATGCCTTACATGAAAATTTGGGTCAAGATCGCTCCATCTTATTTCTACCGGTTTAGTGTAACTCATTTTTATACTTTCTATTTAGGCCATACTTCCCGAAGATTCAACGTTTCCCTTCATTTGGCGAATTTGATCTTTTGTTCCCAAAACGATCACTTTCATTCCATTGGTAATACAGATCTCGGCAGGTGGATTAATCACAAATTTCCCTTCTGCATTTTTAACCCCCAAACAATTCACGCCGGTTTTTCGCCATTCCATTATTTCTTTTAGAGATTTATCCTTTAGGTTTCCCGGTAAAACGTCGTAGCTAACCGCTTCAAGATGTATTGAATCGACACCTTCCCCAGACAGGTAATCAATAAACTCAATAACGTCTGGCTTGGTTACCAGTGTCGCCATATGTGTACCGCCAATTTTATCGGGAAGAATGACATTATTAGCACCGGCTTTTTTTAGTTTAGGAGCCGAAGTAGCATGCGAAGCCCGACTTATAATATGGATTTTATTGTTAACAGTACGGGCGGTCAGCACAATAAAGACATTATCAGCGTCTGCAGGTAAGGCAGTTATCAAAGCCTTTGCCCTTTTAATGCCAGCGCGTATCAGGGTTTCATCTTCTCTTGCATCCCCCTTTACGTAAAGTAATTTTCGTCCACGTAAGATGTCTTGCTCTATCCTGTCAGTATTAATATCTATCACTACGAATTCAACCTTATGCTGACATAGCGTTTCCGCGGCTTGTTTTCCGTTGCGGCCATAACCGCAAAGAATAACATGATTTTCAAGGTTACTAATAGCTGCGTTCATTCGACGGTTTTTAAAGTAAAGATTAATTTCTCCATCTACAACATACCGGGTCAGTATCGTAATGGCGAAAGCTGTTGTTGTAAGACTTGCACCTATCAGAAAAATATTAAACACTCGTCCGGCGTCACTAAGGTGATGAACTTCGCTATAACCAATGGTGCTAACAGTAATAACGGTCATGTACAGGGCCTCAAGAAAAGTATAACCTTCAATGAACATAAAGCCTGTTGTACCAGCAACTATTACCAGTACAATCAGCGACGTTAAAAAAAACAGCCTTTTAAAATTCACTGCACGTATTAATTTCACCTAAAATATAACCGTGTTTCCAAACTTCCAACAAAGCTTTTCGATACCTTGCAGCCTCTAAAATTTTACCATGTCACTATTTGATAAACTAAACCAGGCTAAGGGAGACAAATTAGCTGCTAATTTAAAAGCAGGTGAAGATTTTCTTGAAACCAATAAACAAAGAGAAGGTGTTCATACAACTTCAAGCGGATTACAATATGAAGTACTTACAGAAGGGAGCGGTCTAAAGCCAAAAGCTACTGATAAAGTGAAATGCCATTACCATGGCACTTTGATAGATGGAACTATTTTCGATAGTTCTGTTCAAAGGGGTCAACCTGCCACATTTCCCTTAAACATGGTTATTAAAGGTTGGACTGAAGCGCTGCAACTAATGTCTGTGGGAAGTAAGTACAGACTTTTTTTACATCCTTCACTTGCTTATGGGGAAAGACAAACGGGCGCGGTTATAGGACCCAATAGTACTTTAATCTTTGATGTCGAGTTATTAGGAATTGGATGATCAGAAATAGATGATTTTGATCTAATCCGGTCAGAGGATTTAGTAGTTATAACTTAGAAAGGAAAAATATCTGGAAGGCTGTTTCAAGATTTGAAACAGTCTTTTTAGTTTCCGCAATTTTGAATCTGACCGGTTGTAAATTAAAATAATCGTTTTAAAAACGATTATAACATGTAGAAATTCAGCCAGAATTCCTAAGAATCGGGGAAGCAAAAAGAAATGGAACAGATTTAAATTCCCTCGGAGGTTCGGCGATCAGGATAGAAATTTTTGAGAATAAATGGATCAGAATAACTTCTTTTCTCGCCAGTTGTGAACTGCATGATTTTGCTCAGGGGCTTCATTGCAAGGGTGTACCATCTTGGTGATGCCCCGTTTGATAACCAGGCCATATAATCTTCTTTATGGGCTGCAAGACGATTACTAATAGATTTATTGCTTTGCCCTCCTGTTCTCATATGAACCAAAACCTGGGGGATGTATTCAACTTTTATGTTCTTAAGAAACATCAGGCGAAGCAATAGTTCGTAATCAGACGAACTCTTGAATTTCAAATTAAACAACCCGTACTTTTCATAAACTTCTTTTTTAATAAACACTGTCGGATGTGGAGGCATCCAACCTTTATAAAAAAGTTTTTTGTTATAATTTCCAGCGATCCATTTGCGCACAATTTTATTAGATTGCTTGCCATCTATATATACAAGATCTCCATATACAGCATCGCAACCTGATTCTTCAAATGTCTTTACAACGTTTTCGAGAACCTT
Organism: Segetibacter sp.; assembly: GCA_025963675.1. GTDB lineage: Bacteria > Bacteroidota > Bacteroidia > Chitinophagales > Chitinophagaceae > Segetibacter. Next base: position 6,050 of record JAOQAJ010000278.1, on the reverse strand, counting down.
ATTGTCTGAATAAAAATCGTCAGAATTTAATATCCCTATAATATCTCCTCCGGCCATTGACAGTCCTTTATTCATCGCATGATAGATCCCATTATCTTCTTCTGACAATTTCGGTCCCTGGTGTCCATACAGATCTAACAGATTGATAGTTTTATCAGTCGAAGCTCCGTCAATAATTATGTGCTCCACATCCTCATGAGTCTGTTGTTTTACCGACGTTAGTGTATCTTTTATCGTACGTTCACTATTGTAGGTAGCTGTGATGATTGAAACCTTCATACATGTGGAGTGTTAGATATTTTTAAATTAAGTTATTGACAGATCAGCGAAAATGAAATAGTACTATTATAAGAGATCAATATCCCGTAAAGTGCTCGCAAATTTCGCTGGTAATAAAATGATTATCAGATATATTAACGCGAAAACAATCAAAATATTTCTAAATGAGGAACTAATTTATTATTCGGGTTCGAATTTTTTCTGCCGGCACGCCCTGGTAGATGCAATAAGCATCGAGATTTTTTGTGGCTACTGAGGCAACAGAAAGCACTGAGTGGGTTTTACAGGTTACATCGGGACAAACAGTCGATTTTGCTCCTATCCAAACCCCATCTTCGATAATGATGTTTCCAATCATTAAGTCAAAACCGGGTTTCTTATAGTTATGATTTCCGGTAAGTAAAAAAGCGCCTTGAGATATACAGACGTCATTGCCTATGGTCACTGATCCCAGGTTGTCTATCCAAACCCGCTCTCCTATCCAAACATCATTACCAATATTAAGTAGCCAGGGATATTTAATATTTACTGAAGGTTTGATTACAACTCTTTTTCCAACTTTAGCACCGAACAATCTAAGCAGCCAACACTTAAGACCATTAAAAATTGCCAAAGTGTGATTGAAGAAGAGCACGTTTACGAAAAGCCATAATGTTATTTTCCATTGCGCACCGGGTTTATACCAGCTATTATCATACTTCTCCAGTTGTATTCTATGTTTGTTTTGCTGCAAGGTGGGTTCTCTCATACTTTTTTTGTACCCTGATATAGCAGGAAATGAAAATAATTATACAAACATAAGAAGCGACATTAAAAGTCTGATGATGATCCAGGGAAGTAATGGCAGCCCAGGTTAAATGATTGCTAATGGTTATTAAAGCTATACGGGTAATATTTAATAGAACAATAGAAAATACACCGATAATCATCCATTTGAGCTTATGCTTTTTAGAACCTGTATTGGCAAAAACAAAAGCAACCCAAAAGCTCATAACTGCCCAACCAAGGCATGAAGGATTTACATGAACACCTTTTGAATGACCGATTCTTATCGTACTATAATCTTGTTGAAATAAATCGTACCCGGCGGCCTCCAACAGCAACTTTGCGGACATTGTAAGAAACTTTGTAAAACTGACTATTAAATTAAAATGGGTGTCAATAAATGAAGAATAGAGGTTGCCTCCGGGACCAATTACACCGCGATAAAAAGGAAAAAAATAGTAAAGAATAAAAAAGCTTAATAAGAACTTTATAATAAAAAGATATGGTGAGTTTTTATGAAACAAATTTAATTGAAATTAACTTTTTAACTTTTCTTTCTACTTCAAATGTATTATAATAAATAATTTTAATATATTAAATTCCTTTAACATATGCCTTAAATTATTAAGGATAAATTTAATATCATTAGTAAGTACGCTACACGAATTTAAAGACTATATTATGCCTGCGACATATGTTGTCATCCCAAAAAGAGAAACGGAATAACGCGATAGAAATTGTATTCGCAGCTCGTTTTTACTTTCTTCGGTACTTTAATTTAACTCTTTCACCTATAAATAAAAATAGCCCCAAAAGGGGCAATTTATTTATACGCCGTAAGGACCACTTACATTATTTACATAAATAATTCTTTATAGCTGTTAGCTGCATTCAGGTTTTTGTAGTAGTTGGCTGCGACCGCATGCGCGCCGCTGCAATACATGTTGTATTCCTCCTGATCCATTTGAATAAAGGCATTAATTTTCTTTGTGCAGTCCTCCTGTTCGAGTGACACATTCACGCCGGCGTGCTGTTCGTGCAACTGTTGCCACGGAGTAAAATGAGTAGTTATTACCGGGCGACCTACACTCAAACTTTCATAAATAGCATGACCAAAATTTTCCCCCTTCGTTAATAAAATCAATGCATGATAATTTGATAATACTTCCTGCACCATAGACGGTGCGACGGCACCTTTATATTGAACTGTAGCTGGCATTTGTTTTAAGAAGTCTACACAACCTGCCCAATATAATTCGTCTACAACCGGTCCGTATACATCAAGTGATACTTTGCTCTCTAGCTCTCTCAATATTTTTAACAAGAGCAATAAATTTTTGTGCGGATTGATCAGTGACAAGTAAACAAGCTTTAGCTCGCCAGGCTGTTTACTTATAATAGAGAAATTAGCCAGCGGTCTTCGAGGGATGTTTGCTGCCACGAGAACCGCATCATTGCGAGGAAAATGTTGTTTAACGTCCGCCCTTTCTTCGGGAGTAGTAGCATGCCATGAAACCATTTTGAGCAATCCTGATAACTTTAAATAATTAATATAAATCTTCTTTTTAAATGCTTTCGACGAGAGAGCGCCTTTTTTAAGCATTCCTCTTGGGCAGACCACTACCTTAACCGTATTATTTCTTTTTAAGCACAATAGCGGCAACAGAAAGAAAACGTAGGAGAAGATGCCATTTAGATAGACAATCGATGGTTTTATCTGTTCAATAAGATTATTATAGGTGCTTTTGTTTAAAGTCTTTTTATCGGCATAAAAAACTTTGATGGCTTTCTGGTTTCCAGGTAAATAAACATCGTTCCAACGGTTGACAATTATACTACTGTATGATTTAGTTGAATTTAAGTCGCGACTTCCTGTAATCACAAAAATTTCATAGTCAGGAATTAAAGCGATTGTAAGATTGGTTAAGGATTGTATTGGACCACCAGCTCTAAAGCCCGGATAAAACCAATCGTATGAAATCAACAGCTTTTTTTTACTATTCATAATTCCTGCAAAACTATTAGAGAGACTACAAGCGAATGGTAGAAATGTTGATTTGGTGGTAAAAGTAAAAGTGTGCGACGCAACGATGACTCATAAAGTAAAAATGCCTGGCTCAAAAAAATAAATCTTCTCAACTTTAACCTCAATCATGAAGCTCTGAAGCATCTAGCTGGTAATAAACTTTTCCATCTTCGGAAAGAGCGTGTATTTTAATGCTAAGAACACAACGAAGCTGGTAAACAACCGACCAAACATAAAAGTTCCATCCATTTCGAAGAAGCTGAATTGAACAAAAAACGCGATCACTATTGCATAATTAATAACGATATTGCCAGTAGCGCGAAGAAGAAAAAACCTGTAAATCTTAGCAAAAATAAAGGCTAGTACAGCCAATGCGATAAACATACCAGGAACACCAAAATCAACATAACAATCTGCAAAATAACCGAGGCTAAAAGATACGCCACGAGAGGCTCCTGAGAAAGGAATTCCCGTGAATTTACTCGCTTTTACAGAATTGTCTAACGTTCCTTTATTGGGATTTATAAACCGGGGAACCGCTACAAATTCTACAGTTTGCCGCCACACTGCACCGCGCTGATAGGGAATGTTGGCCGGTACCATGTCAATGCTTTTGGCAAAATGGTAAACGTACTGTAAGCGGTAAAAAAAAGACCCAATTCCTTCATTGATCGTCTCTTTATTTACAGACGAAACTAAAGTTGATAATTTATCGAACGCTTTTTCCTGTGAAACATTGACAACCTGTTGGCCGCTGCCTTCGTTTAAAAAACTTCTATAGTCGCCCTTAATAACGGTCCATGTCACCGCCAGGTAAAACAGCGATACTACAACCACTCCCGCCTTAAGGCTAACCTTAAAATCAATTCTGGCAATAAAAGTCATTAATATGACGGCAGTATAGAAAAACACATCTTTGAAAGATGAAAAGAAACTGAAAAAACCACCAACAAAATCAAGAACAAATGCTATGGCAAAAAAGAGCCTATAATTAGGATTTTTATAACTCAAATAACCTAATAACACAAAGCCTGCCCACTTCAATAACGCGATATTAATAAACACTTGCGTTAAGCCGCCGAATGCAAATGCAGAACGACTTAGTACACCTGAAATTAAATATAAGCCGAGATAGAGGTAAAGGACTTTTTTGGGGTCTATTTTATCTAACGCTTCTGCAAAAACAGTATCAGAAATTTCGATGTCTTTATATGCTACCCTTGCAAAGACCAGTGACATTACAACAAGGCCAATCAAAGAATACAAAAAGGCCTGGGCGGAAGATTTCGTAAGAAAGTTCATATCACCCTTCCATGAACTATTGATGTAGAAGATGTATGTAAGAATTTGAACCCAATGAAATACCATTAGAAAGGTAAACACATTTGGAAGATAGAGCCGCCAGGTAAGAACTAATATAATCAACAGCACCGCATAAGCTAATAGAAGGTACAGGCCATTTTGCATTTGTAATGAAAATGCCGAGATAAGTATAATTAGTCCCCCTAAACCACTAACGTCTATTACTTTCATCAATTGATCGTATTATCGAGCACTTTTTTTATCTGGTCAACAGTCTTTGAATAATTCCACTCTTTGATTAACCGGCCAGAATTATTACCCAACTCCTTATAGTTCTGCATTGCCTTGCGCATACTGCTTTTAAGGCTTTCAACATTCCCGCTTTCAAATATATAGCCGTTATAATCATTGATGATAAGATCGGTGCTGCAGCCACATTTATTGCTGGCTATGACTGCCCTATTACATGCCATGGCCTCGTTTATTGCTAAGCCCCAAGTCTCTGATGGCCCCTTTGATGGCAACGCAAATACATCGCCTAACCTATACACTACAGGCATCATACTTTGATTTTGAAAATCGATAAAAATGATTTTATTATGCACCGTATACCTGGTCTTAAGTCGAGTTTCAAGTTCTCCATTACCAACCATTATTAACCAGGTATCAGGATGATCCAGGGCAAGAAAAGATTTTATCAATAACTCGGGATCCTTCTTTTCAATCAGTTTTGCAGCAAACAGAAATACGATATCATTTTCCTTAATTCCCAGATCATTTCGCCATTCTCTAGACTTTTCACCATATTCAATTTCCTTATCAGCAAATCGGTTATTATCTACGGCATGTGGAGCAAACAATAATTGCTTAGCTTTTAAACCGTGTGCTTTAAAGTATTTTTTACTCGCTGACCCCACGTACAATGCATAACTGACATGACGGTATACCCATGTTAAAAACACCTTCCTTGCGATTTTTTTAATAGCAAATCCGGGTTTAACGTCAATGAGAGTAGAATCTCCTCTAAATATAACCGGTATTTTCCTGTAAAAGTGCCTTATTGCTTTTAAATGGCTAGAGAAAGCCCATCCATAAATCAGCAGTGCATCGGCTTTCCAATCTTCAATTTCTTTATTTAAAGTAGGATTGATGATGCCATTAAAATGCAGGGAACCGGGATTTGGAGAAATGTTATTTACGAAAGTGTAAGGATATCCTTCTAACAGGGGTATATCCCAATCAATAGACATCCCAAATTGCTTGTCAAATATTTTTTCATCCGACTTCTTCAAAGTGTAGAAAACTTTTATAATGACGTGCTCATTCAGCAATTTAAAAAGAGGAGCATTATATTGAATAGGATGAGAAGTAATTATGGCAAGGCGTTTTCCTGTCATTTTAGCTTAAATCTTTACTAACGCTTATTTTATTTTTAAGCAAAATAAACCTCCTTTCATAAACATAATAACTGGCGCTGGCCATTGAATATGATAAACCAAAGCAAACAAGAAAGTTTAAAAACAGATTACTAAAAGCCACATATTTAAAAACTATTGAGAAGCATAAGACATGATAAACGTAGAGCCCATAACTGATTTTTCCTGTGAAGAGAAGCGGCTTTAATAACAGAAAAGAAGGGGTGTTTTTATTTGGATTTCTACCGATAACAATCGCAAGT
>JAOQAJ010000254.1 GCA_025963675.1 Segetibacter sp. | reverse complement strand
GCCACAAGGGATATTTATATCGACAGTGCTACAAGAAAATGGCAGTTTGGTTTAAAACCAAATACACTTACAATTGTCAATTCGGTATATCCGGTCAGCGGCAATGAAGACAATCATTTTAGTTTTGCCATCAACGGAATTATAAAGACGCAAAGTGCTTGTATTGGTCATTCTCTCATATTTTTCGTTATTGATCCAATTACGTTAAAACCCTTATACAACCAGGCGATTCCATCTACTACACCGTCAGCAGTCACTGGAGGTTTCATGGGCAGTGCGGTGAATTGTAATAAGCCGCTTCGGGAATTCAACTTCGAATTTTCTTATATGGATACTGCCGGAAGAAGGAAGATGCGTGACTTTATGGATTGGATTCCTTCAGGCTACTATGTTGCAATGAGACTAAACCTTGACGGTCCCAATGATCAAAACCCTTATGTTGATGTTTGGAAAAACGATGCAGCAGTTTACGGAGAAGGAAACACATTATACAGCAGGTTGAGAGCTGCCGGTTTCTCAGATCTTGATGCATATACATATGCCCGTACCTGGGTGTTTGCTTATCGTAAAAACAATACTTCTTTCACACCTGTTTCAAAAATGAGTAATGGGCTGGAAAGAGTTACCCTAAGCACAACCATCAATACACCGGCAACAGCAGGATATATCAGTTCACCTGTATTTGGTCCAGCCAAAGCATGGAAGCAAGTTAAGTGGAGAGGCTCGAGCCTTGAAGCGTTACCACAGGATGTTTATTCAGTAAAAGTAATTGGCATTGCAGCAAGCGGCCGTGAGGATACGCTTTATACTTTGCAGCCCAACCAGCAAGACTTCAATATAGATAATATTAGTTCGACTCAATATCCTTATATCCGTTTAGGTATGCCTAGCCAGGATCTTGACACTGCAACGCTTACACCCTACCAGTTAAGGTATTGGAGAGTATTGTACGATCCCGTTCCTGAAGGTGCTATTGCACCAAATATTATTTACAGGTCGAAAGACACTTTGGAGGTGGGCGAAAAGCTGGATTTTTCAGTAGGTTTTAAAAATGTAAGTGATGGAATTTTCTCTGATAGTCTCAAGGTGAATGTGGTTGTCTACGACAGAAATAACGTGGCTAATATTATTCCCGTAGCAAGTAGAAAATCGCTGCAACCCGGTGATACAACCAGCATCATTTATTCAATTGATACAAAATCTTTACAAGGAAATAACACGCTGTTTGTCGATGTAAATCCAGGCAATGCACAACCGGAACAGTACCATTTCAATAACTTCCTGTATAAAAATTTCTTTGTAAAAGCAGATAATTATAATCCTGTGATGGATGTAACTTTTGACGGCGTTCATATTTTAAACGGAGACATCGTTTCTGCAAGACCTAAAATCGTCATCAAATTAAAAGATGAGTCAAAGTTTCTTGCCTTAGACGATACATCTCTTACAACTGTATTTGTCCGTTATCCCGGCGGCAATGGCAGGGTTCAAAGATTTGCTTTTGGAACCGACACACTAAGGTTTGTTCCTGCTGACCTTTCCACTGGTAAAAACGAAGCTACTATTGAGTTTTCGCCAGCCTTTTTGCAAGACAGCGAAGGCGAGTTTTACGAATTGCATGTAAAGGCAAAAGATAAAAGCGGCAACGCGACGGGAACAATTGAGTATAGTGTCAGGTTCCAGGTTTACACCAAACCGATGATCTCAAACATGTTCAATTATCCTAATCCATTCACCAGTTCTACTGCATTTGTATTTACCGTTACAGGCAGCGATGTTCCGCAAAACCTTCGCATACAAATCATGACAATAACAGGCAAAATTGTAAAGGAAATAACCAAACAGGAACTTGGTCAGTTACACATCGGAAGAAATATTACTGATTATAAATGGGACGGAACCGACCAGTATGGGCAAAAGCTTGCAAATGGTATTTATCTGTATCGTGTGATGACAAATCTCAATGGGGTGTCTCTTGATAAATTCAATACCATCGATGTAAATGGCGATAAAGTTGACACCGACAAATATTTCAACAAAGGCTACGGAAAGATGTACCTGATGAGATAGAATTTTTTTTGGAGCCGGGCAATATTATTTCTATTAAACATCCTTGCGTCGCACACTTGTACAGGTGATAGGCGAAGCAACAAGGTTGATAAGTAACAAAGTCGAAAACGAATACTTAATGACTTATTGACTCAACCACTTTCTAACAAAAATTGAACGCACCCATAATTTGATGTAAGTCCTTTAGCGCTTTAAGGTAAATTTGCATTTATGAAGGAAGTAGGAGTAGGCACTCGTGTCATAAACTTTGTCGTTGACACCATTATCATCGCATTAATCTCGTACGCATTATATAAATGGAATAACTTTTACGTATACTATTGGCAACACAAGTATTATCCTTATTACCTGTTTTTTTATTCTTTCGTCGTTATCTATTACACAATTTTCGAAGCATTTTTTAGTCGCTCCCCCGGTAAATGGATGTCTTTAAGTAAAGTGAGAAATCTCAAAGGTGAGAAACCATCAATCCTTCAAGTCCTTGCAAGGTCACTAATTCGAATAATCATTGTAGAAATGTTTTTTATCCCTTTTTTCGATAGGCCGTTGCACGACCAGCTAACCAGGACAAGGGTGGTGGAAGCTTAAACGTTCTTATTGAAGTTCCCGCAAGTTTATTTTAAGGTTAAAATTCCTTCCCCCATAATTCCCCAATTCAAAAATCTCTTGAATTTTCTTGTGCTACATTTGCAGAAATAGCAGGAAAATGGCCAAAATAGGAATTAACATAGCTACCGGAAGTTTACAAAAAGAAGAGATGATCGTGGGTATCGACCTGGGAACGACGAACAGCCTTGTTGCCATTATTCATCCCGAAAGTAAACAGCCACTAGCATTAAAGGAACATAATTCAAGTAGCCTTGTCCCGAGCATTGTTCACTTTGATGAAGCTGGTAATGTAACGGTCGGAGAGGCGGCAAAACAATTCCTGATAACAGAGCCGCACAATACCATTTTTAGCGCGAAGCGTTTAATGGGTAAAAGCTACAACGACATCAAGGATAATGCATCGTTTTTCACTTATAAGGTTATTGACGACAATACAGAAAGCCTGGTTAAAGTGCAGGTAGGAGATAAGTTTTATTCACCTATAGATTTGTCATCTTTTATTTTAAAAGAACTAAAGCAACGTGCTGAACATATCTTAAAAACCCCGGTAACAAGGGCAGTCATAACCGTTCCCGCTTACTTCAACGATGCACAACGACAAGCAACACGTGATGCAGGTAAACTGGCAGGCCTTGATGTACTTCGCATAATAAATGAACCTACAGCAGCAAGTCTTGCATATGGCTTAGGCTTAGGTAAAGAAGAAAGCAAAACAATTGCGGTATACGATTTAGGTGGCGGCACATTTGATATTTCTATCCTGCAGATTACCAACGGCATTTTTGAAGTTCTTAGCACCAATGGCGATACTTATCTTGGTGGTGACGATTTTGACAGAGTAATCGTTAAGCAATGGATGAAGCAATCCGGACTTTCAGAGGCAGAACTTTTTGAGAATAAAGGATTATCCCAAACGCTTCGGCTAAAGGCTGAAGAAGCGAAAAAGCTTTTAAGCAACGCAGAAAATTTTGAGCTTGAATTAAATGGCAACCTGTTGACAATTTCAAGAACAGAGTTTGAAGGATTGATAAAACCTTTTATTGAAAGAACAATCAAAAGCTGTGAAAGTGCGATAGCCGATGCTAAAATTGCTGTAAGCGAGATCGAAAGTGTTGTTATGGTTGGTGGCAGCACCAGGGTTCCGGCAGTTAAAAATGCTGTGAGTGCTTTTTTTGGCAGGCCTGTCAATGATACTGTAAATGCCGATGAAGTAGTTGCTTTGGGTGCAGCCGTTCAGGCCGATATCCTTGCAGGAAATAACAAAGAGTTTTTGCTACTTGATATCACGCCGCTTAGCCTTGGTATTGAAACGATGGGTGGTCTGATGGATGTTTTAATTCCGCGAAACTCAAAAATACCAACCAAAGTAGGCCGTCAATATACAACACATAAAGATGGCCAGAGTGGGATGCGAATTAGTGTTTTTCAAGGTGAAAGAGATTTGGTTCAGGATAACCGTAAGCTGGCTGAATTTAATTTATCAGGTATACCTGCTATGCCGGCCGGGCTACCAAAAGTTGAAGTGTCCTTCTTAATAAATGCTGATGGAATTCTAGTCGTAAAAGCAAAAGAATTACGTAGTGGCATTGAGCAAAGCATAGAGGTGAAACCGCAATATGGTTTAAGTGATGAAGAGGTTGAAAGAATGTTGCTGGATAGTATAACCAATGCAAAAGATGACATAGCAAAACGAGCGTTGGTAGAAGCCAGAACTGAAGGCGAACAACTGCTTGAAACAACTGAAAAATTCATAGGCAAAAATGCTTCCTTACTAAGTCAGCAAGAGCTGATTGCAACAGCCGAAGCCATGCAGGCACTGCAACTTGCATTAACAATGGAAGACAAAGACCTCGTTCATAGAAAAGTGGAAGAGCTTAATGAAATCTCGCGGCCTTATGCAGAAAGAGTAATGGACCAGGCAGTGAGTACTGCAATGAAAGGGAAGACAATATAAAAAGATAAACAGGTTTAAAAATTCAATTAAAAGGACGTATTGTTTTTCATTGATTTATCGTTTCTTTATTTAAATCATCATGAAAAATAAAACCTGGCTTGTCTGTATTTTGCTACTTGCGGGAATAAACGTCGTATTCTTCTGGCCAGGCAAATTGTATTTTTTAAACGATGATTTACTACATATTCCATTAACAGATCAGGGGTACCTATTTCAAACTAACTCTGTTCGCCCCGTGCATGAATGGTTGGTTAGGCTTGATTTGTTTTTGTGGGGAAAAAATGCATACGGTTATCATATTACCGCTTTGTTACTCCATTTTGTTGTCTGCCTGCAACTTTATAACCTTTGTTTTACAATGCAGGTAGGCTGGTTGAAAATCGAAAGGCAGCGAGCAGTGCAAGCATCTTTATTAGCACTTTTTTTATTTTTAGCTTATTCACAATCTTCTGAAGCCCTCGCATGGATTTTGGGAAGGACGCCTGTTCTTTCAGCTATTTTTCTTATGATGGCTCTCCGTTTATTTTTTTGCAAACATTATAAGTGGTCAATTTATTTAGCTGGCGCTTTCTTGTTTGCTGCAACGCTTTTTACTTATGAGCAAAGTGTTTTATTGCCAATAGCATTGTTTGGAATTGCTTTTTTTGAAAAGCAAAAAGCAAAAAGGACAGGAATGGTTATATATGCACTTACTTTATCTGTCGTGGATGTAGTGTACGTAATAGTGCGAAAGTTAGTTACATCTGAGGTAGTTGGAGTTTACGAAGGACGCAACCTGATAGCGTTCAATTCGCTCACGTTAGCGGCAAATACTTTCCGTACTCTTTTTAGACTTGTATTAAATCCTGCTAATAAAATTGCATTCATTTATACTGCTGCAATATTACTTGTCCTGACAGTTTCAATTATTTTTCTTACGCGCAAAATCCAATTAAACCGGAAAGCAGTGGCTTTTTTTGTTGGGATTATTTTACTCTTAGTTGCGCCTGTTATTTCTCTTGGGCTTGCAGTAAACTCATTTGAGTCGGGTAGATATTTGTATCTGCCTTCCATCTTTTTTATTACCGGAATAAGCATTGCCGCTTTGTCTGCGATTTATCAGGCAGAAAATCTAAAAAGGCCAATAATTGTAATTTTGGTATTGGTAACAATTTATTGGTTAGTTGGAAAGTATACTGCCTCACGTTACTATATTGAAGCCTCTTTGTATTCTAAGAATGTCGAACAGAAAGTTCAGCAACATTTTAAGTATACTTCCGATACTTTATTCATAGATACTCTGCATGTTACCGTTCATCGTTTACCTGTTTTCAGGAGGGGATTTAAAACGGGTATTTACTGGTTAAATGATAAGATAGATACTAGTAAAATTGTGGTGAAGTATCTTCACGACGAGGTGGTTCATCGCCAGTAACAATAACTTCTGTTGAATGT
>JAOQAJ010000252.1 GCA_025963675.1 Segetibacter sp. | reverse complement strand
TGAGCAGGAAGTTAAGGAAGGGAAACTATCAATGCCTAAACAACCTTCAACCTTATTCGTTTACTCTGCATCTAAAGATGATTTCGATACCGCAGCCGGCGTAGTTAAAAACGGCTATTTACGTTCTGTAATTTATATACCTTATGCTACTGCTGAGTCTACAGGCCTTCCCTTAAAACCTGCTGCACCGGGTCTACCATGGATCATGAATCCCGGAACTCATGGTGCTCACATTATGATTAATCCGCCGGTTCATAAAGAGATGAATAAAAAGTAAGGATACGAAAAGCCGCTTTTCTTAACTTTAAAACTCCGGGCAATATCCCTGCAGATTTGCCAACACGCTCTCTTCGTTCCTGAAGCCATACGCTGACGCAGTGAAAGACTTAAAGCCCATAAAGCCTGGCTATTCGGTATAAAGGAACTTGAAAGACACAGAGCCGTTATAATCCTATTGCTTTGCGTTTTGGCCGAAAAAAAATATGGTTTGTAAGCTGCATACTATACAAACTTTATCTTCGCGAAATGACGAAAATTTTGAAGAGTTTCTTGCTAACAGCTTTTTGTTTTCACATTTCAACTGTTTATGGTCAAACACCTGCAACTTATAGCAGTGCAGACATTTACCAGCAGCTTAAAAAATTAAACGTTTTAGGAAGTGTTTTATATATCGCCGCGCATCCCGACGACGAGAACAATGGGTTACTTCCCTATTTTGCAAAAGAGAAATTATATCGAACAGGTTACCTTAGTCTGACAAGAGGAGATGGCGGTCAAAACCTGATAGGAAGTGAGCAAGGGATTGAACTTGGAATGATTCGTACCCAGGAATTGCTGGCTGCAAGAAGAATAGATGGTGCCGAACAGTTTTTTAGCAGGGCCTATGAGTTTGGCTTCAGCAAAAGTTCGGAAGAGGCCTTGAAGTTTTGGGGCAGAGATAAAATTCTAAGTGATGTAGTCTGGGTCATCAGGCAATATCAGCCTGATGTTATCATCAAACGTTTTCCGCCCGATAAAAGAGCTGGTCATGGTCATCATGCAGCTTCTGCAATATTAGCTGACGAGGCATTTGCCGCCGCCGCTGACCCCAATCGTTTTCCTGAGCAATTTAAGTATGGTGTAAAACCGTGGCAAGCCAAAAGGATCATGTGGAACACTTTCAATTTTGGAGGCAACAACACTACAAGCGACGATCAACTTAAAATTGAAGTAGGAGGTTACAATCCATTAATTGGAAAAAGTTATGGAGAGCTGGGTGGCGAAGCAAGGAGCATGCATAAAAGCCAGGGAGAAGGCCGGCCAAGAAGACGTGGATCAATAACAGAATTTTTTTCGACAACCGCTGGTGATGCACCAAAAACAGATCTGATGGATGGAATTGTGGCTGACTGGAAAAGAATACCCGGAGGTGAAAATGTCGGAAATTTAATAAACCAGGCGATCGTTAATTACAGAATGGAGTATCCTTCATCATCAGTTCCGGCCCTGGTAAAGATCCATAGCGCAATTAAAGCTTTGCCAGAAAGCAACTGGAGAAATAAAAAGCTTGAAGAGACACAGGGCTTAATAGAAGCATGCGCAGGTTTGTTTGCCGAAGCAACCACCAACGAACAAAATGTGGTTCAGGGAGATCGCTTACCCGTTACCTTCTTCGTTAATAGCCGGAGCAACATAAATGCAATGGTAAAGAATGTCAAATTTGAAACTTTAGACACCACAATTTCTTCCACGCTGGTATCAAATCAAACATTGTCATTCAACAAGGTTTTTGGTGTTAGTCCCGATAAAAAAATTACTCAACCTTATTGGTTAGAGCATGGCCAAACAGAAGGAGCTTTCGATGTGAGAGACCAGATGTTGATAGGTAAAGCAGAAAATGATCCCGCTTTCCAGGCAACTTTTACCATTAATATAGAAGGTACAGATTTTACCTTTCGTCGTCCTATCCAGTACAAAGTCGTAGATCCTGCAAAAGGAGAATTGTATCAACCGGTTGCTGTTTTACCAAAAGTCGAATTTAATTATGTAAAAGATAACTACGTTTCATTAAACGGCAATCCTGTTGCGGCACCCATCCATTTTAAAACAAATCTTCGCGACAGCACTCGTTATATCATCAATCAAAAAAATTCTGCTGCCTGGACAAATAATTTTCCATCTGTTAACTATAATGCAGCTAATAATGAAAGTACTATCAGCAGTACTTTCTCAGCAAAGTCTAAAGAGACCAATACAACAGAAGAGATTAGTTTAACTACAAACGATGGCAAGTATAGCGGTTATACAAAGACCATTGCTTATGAGCATATTCCAACGATTACCTATTTCCCTAAGGCAAAAGCCAACCTTTTAAAGGTTGACGTAAAAACCGTGGGAAAAAAGGTCGGGTATATTGTTGGTGCAGGCGATAAAGTTCCCGATGCATTGTCTGCTCTTGGTTTTGATGTTACTTACCTTGATGAAGCGGAAGTCAACGATCAGAATTTAAAACAATTCGACGCAATTGTTGTTGGAGTTCGTGCTTATAACATTTATGAATTTCTCAGCAATAAGAATGATGTTTTTAACAGGTATGTCGAAAATGGTGGAAATATGATCGTTCAGTATATGAAGAGCATGCAGGTCGGATTAAAGAAGATACAATCAGGTCCATATCCTTTCACTGTTTCTGGCACAAGGGTGACTGAAGAGAATGCAAAAGTCAACTTCTTATTGCCTCAGCATCCCGCTTTCAATTATCCGAATAAGATAACCGAAAAGGATTTCGAAGGTTGGATCCAGGAGCGCAGCACATACCAGGTTGACCAGTCAGATGAACATTATGAGAAGCTGATTAGTATGAACGATGTTGGTGAAAAAGAAAGCAATGGAAGTCTCGCCATCGCCAAATATGGCAAAGGAAATTATGTGTATGTTGGCCTTGTCTTGTTCAGGCAGTTGCCAGCAGGTGTTCCTGGTGCTTATCGACTAATGGCCAATTTGATAGCACTTCCTAAAAACAAGTAAAATGGCAAAACAATATCAGCCAAGAAAAAAGATTGGTTTTGCAATGCTGGTTATTATTGGGTTGTTGTTAGGAATGGCCATAAAACACGTTGCACTTGGTTTAGTAATAGGACTGGTATTTGGTTTATTGGCGAGTGGAATGATAGGAGGAAAGAAATAGCTACTGGCTTTAAGCCCGGTTAAACAAACAGTAAAAACCGGAAGCTAGCAGCTAATAGCTCATAGCTTTTTTCTGATACCGTCATTTGTATTTTCATGCATCATTGTTGCGACGCTCCGTTCGTCTGTTGAATTTCTATTTGGCTTTTATCAAATTTGCATTTAAACATGCGGAAACTCAAAACTCAAAACTTTACACTTGAAGCCCGAAACAACTAAAGTCCCGCTTTTTAAAAAATGGAGCCACTGGTATTGGTTTGTGATTCTGTTTTTGATACTATTCATTATCTTCCTCACCTGGCTCACTAATTATTTTTCATGAGTGGTATCGACTGGATTGTATTGTCATTGACCCTGCTGGGCATCATAGCTTATGGCCTGTACAAAAGCCGTACGTCTAAAGATCTCGATGGCTATTTTCTTAGCAATCGGAGCATGCCATGGTATCTGGTGTTGCTTAGCATTATGGGTACCCAGGCAAGCGCTGTTACATTTCTTTCTGCACCGGGTCAGGCTTATACTGATGGAATGCGCTTCGTGCAATACTATTTTGGGCTCCCCCTTGCAATGGTTGTTTTGTGCATCACGTTCGTTCCGTTATTTAGCAGGCTTAAAGTTTATACAGCATACGAATTTTTAGAGAAGCGTTTCGATGTAAAAACCAGGACACTTACTTCATTTTTGTTCTTACTGCAACGCGGGCTTTCTACTGGTATCAGTATTTACGCACCTTCCATTATACTTTCCTCATTATTAGGTTGGGATATTTTTCTTACCAATATTGTAATGGGTGGTCTGCTTATTATTTACACAGTAACAGGCGGTGCCAAAGCAGTTGCTTATACCCAGCAGTTACAATTGGTAATCATATTTGTCGGGATGTTCCTCGCCGGTTATATGATCGTTCATTTGCTGCCGGAGGGGATTGGTTTTACAGATGCGCTAAGGGTAAGCGGGGCTTCCGGCAAAATGAACGTCATTACCACCGGCACAAAAAATGGGCATTTTGATTGGAATGATAAATACAATCTCTGGAGTGGAATCATCGGAGGTTTCTTTTTGGCGCTCTCCTATTTCGGAACCGATCAAAGCCAGGTCGGTCGATATTTGACCGCGAAAAACAGTACGGAAAGTAAAATAGGCCTTCTGATAAATGGTTTAGTAAAAGTGCCCATGCAGTTTTTCATCCTGCTTCTTGGAGCTATGCTTTTTACTTTCTACCAATTTAAACCTTCTCCTGTTTTTCATAATGGGGCGGTAGAGCTAAAAGCGCAACAAACTGTTTATAAAGATTCTCTTGCTGCCATTCAGGCTAATTATGTCATCAAAAATGAAAAGCAAGGCGAGTTAGGAATGCAATACCTAAATGCATATCACACCAAAGACGAAGCGAAGACAAATGCTTTAAAAGACAGTATTCAGAGCAACAATGGTCAGTTGGACTCACTTCGTAAATCTTACAAATCTTATATTAAAAAAGCACTTCCTTTAGACGATAATAACGATACAAATTATATCTTCCTCCGTTTTGTAATTGACTATTTGCCTGTCGGCCTTATAGGCTTGCTGATAGCGATTATCTTTTTGGCGGCCTGGGGTTCAATAGCAGCAGCATTAAATTCGCTGGCGTCTTGTACAATGATCGACTTTCATCGCCGGTATCACAATGCTGGCCAGGATATAAGCGAAGAGCAATCTAAAAAGGAGTTTCGCTTATCGAGGTATTATACGTTTGCCTGGGGCATCTTTTGTATCATCGTTGCTCAATTTGCTTATAAAATGGGTAGCCTCATCGAAGCGGTCAATGTACTCGGTTCTCTTTTTTATGGGGTTATTCTTGGAATTTTTTTGGTAGCCTTTTATATAAAACAAGTTGGTGCAAAAGCTGTTTTCTGGAGTGCAATTATCTCAGAAATAATTGTGGTCGGTTTATTCTTATTAAACCAGCAAGGGCTACTCGATCTCAGCTTTTTATGGCTCAACGCCGTGGGAGCTTTACTGGTTGTTGCCTTTTCCTTTGCGTTTCAGGCTGTCAGTAAACTTGTTAGAAAGAATTAACTAGTATGAATATTTTAATTAACTTCCTTCTTCGATTCATTGCTGCAAAAGCCATGTTTCTCCAACCAATCCCTTCACAAAATAATAGAATGTAAGCGCCGATGAAAACACTTTTTACCTATCTCTTTTCTCTATTGGTTATAACAGTTACCGCGCAACCCCCGGCTGCTCAGCAACCTCCGTTCGACAAGGAAATTCAGGAGTTCAAAAAACAGGACAGTATTTCATTTCCACCTAAAAATGCAATTCTATTAGTTGGTAGTTCATCCTTTAGAAAGTGGCAGGACGTGCAGACGAATTTCCCTGGCCATACTATTATAAATCGCGGATTTGGCGGCTCGGTTTTACCAGATGTTATTCGTTATGCAAATGACATTATCATTCCTTATCAGCCTAAACAGGTAATTGTTTATTGTGGCGATAATGACCTTGCTTCCTCCGATACCATCACACCAGAGATTGTTACCCGCAGGTTCAAACAACTTTTTTATATTATTCGCGGAAAATTGCCTTCAACAACTATTACCTACGTTTCTATCAAACCAAGCCCGAGTCGATACCAGTTAATGCAGAAGATGACGGAAACAAATATGTTGATTCGAAAATTCCTGAAAAGCCAGAAGAAAACATCTTTTATTGATGTTTTTAATCCTATGCTTCTTCCAACAGGCAGACCAATACCCGCCATTTTTCTTGAAGACAGCTTACACATGAACGCAAAGGGCTATGCTATTTGGATAAAAGCTTTTGAACCAAAATTGATGAAGAAAGCTGTTACCGATTAATGCTGGCTGACGGAGCGGCATACATGTTCGGCGCATAAAATAGCTGAATAAAACTTTTACGTTGACAGCAACAAATTCAAACGTTGCGATGGATTCACGCATTCATCCAAGCGTTATGTTCATTGCTCTTTAACTTGCACCAATATTCTTCATTTATATACAACATATGCCAGCCTGGAAAGATCTTTTTATCAAATCTGCATCTGTAATAGAAGACAAATGGGAAGAGCTTAGTGCTAACATGAGCAAGCGACTCGGCCTCAACGATCCTGTTCAGATCGTACCTTATCGCACCTACGGAACTGCAAGGCGGGTGTATATAAAAGGACGGGTATTGGAAGACAAGAAAATAACAAGTGCAGGTGACAAGGACACGATTTTGAATAACCTTTTGAACATGTACAAGCGCTTCGAAAGTGACGAGGTACAAGGTGCCGGGTTAAAAGTGATAATGGCAGATGAAGAGCATTCAGTGACTACAGATAAGGAAGGATATTTTGTATTAGACCTTAACCCCGTTACACCAATAATTAATGAGGAACTATGGCATAGGATCCCTTTAAAACTTGTCAGCTCACCCATACCCTTCGAAGCAAACCTACAAGTACATGCAGAGGTAATGATTCCGCCGCCAGATGCAGAATACGGTATCATCAGTGATATTGATGATACTGTTATAAAAACGTCCGCAACGAACATGCTTGCAATGGGCAGAACAGTTTTGCTTAACAATGCAAAGACAAGGTTGCCTTTTGCAGGTGTAGCTGAATTTTATAAAGCACTTCAACTAGGCCGTAACGGCAAACGAAACAACCCGTTCTTTTATGTCAGCAGTAGTCCCTGGAACATGTATGATCTCTTAAAAGATTTTCTTGATCTAAACAGCATTCCTGCCGGCCCACTTCTGCTTCGTGACATAGGCTTTGGAGGAGAGTCAGGTTTGCGTGGCGGACACATGGGACATAAGTTTAAAGAGATCAAACAAATACTCGAGGCTTACCCACAGCTAAACTTTGTACTCATAGGCGATAGCGGCCAGGAAGATCCAAAGATCTACCATGAAGTTGTAAAGCAGTTTCCAAACAGGATTCTGGCCATTTACATTCGCGATGTTCAACTGCCGGAAAGAGAACAAATTGCAATAGACGTTTCGAAATCATTGTTAGAAGATCAAGTAGAAATGCTCATTGTCGACAACACGGTAGAGGCCGCAGAACATGCAGCCAAAATCAATTTAATCTATACCGAAGCCATACCTGCAGTTGAGCAGGAAAAGAAAGAAGACAAAGGACAGGAAGCCGGTAAAGAGGATGCGTCTGTGTTGTAATGATTATTTTATAGCCTTTTTCCCGGTTTTCTTAAATCAAATAAAATATTCAAAACTTCCCGATTTTCTATCGGCCACCTTTTTATTCCCAATAGTTTTTATTGGCTTAAAAAGCCTTACCACATGTATATGTGATTTAGATAAACCAATTTTTCAGCAAACCACCCCGGTTTTATCTTTTTTGCAAATTCACCATCCATTAGTGCCTTAAACTCATAGCTTTTCTACCGTTCATCAAGATCTTTCGTGCGGCGGAACTGAAATACATAAATATGTCATGGGGTGTCGATCTAGTTTTGTTGTTCTAAAATCAAAACTATACAGGCATGAAAGATTTATTTGATCAGCAGCTTGAAGAAATAAGAAAATTTACAAAAGGTAAACGTATTCTTTTTGCATGTGTACCCGCTGACGGACACTTCAATCCGCTAACCGGCATTGCAGTTCACCTGCAAAAAATTGGTTATGACGTTCGTTGGTATACCTCAGCAACATTTAGCGAAAAGCTTGCAAAATTGAACATTCCGCAATTTCCATTTAAGAAAGCAATGGAGATTAATGGCGACAACTTTGAAACCATTTTTCCTGAGAGGAAAAAAATCAAGAGTGCAATTGCTAAACTCAATTATGATTTAAAGAATTTCTTTATCGATCGTGCTCCGCAATATTTCGAAGATCTGAAAGAAATTCACCAGACTTTCCCATTTGATCTGGTCATAGCAGATTGTGCATTTACTGCAGTTTCTTTTGTGGAGCAAAAACTTAAAATTCCAACAATCGTTATGGGCATTATTCCTTTACTGGCAAAGTCAAAAGACCTGCCACCTTATGGTCTGGGCATGGTTCCGTCGAATTCTTTTTTTGGCACAATAAAAGAGAGATTTCTTCGCTGGATGGCAACCAATATTCTTTTCAGACCCAGCAACAAAGCGCTAAAGCAATTATGCAAAACGCATCAGCTTTCGTATGAAGGCCAGGACGTTTTCAATTATAACCTCGACAAGTCCTCTGTCTTCCTGCAAAGCGCTACGCCTGGTTTTGAGTACGGGCGCAGTGATATTCCTGCCAAGGTTCATTACGTAGGTCCATTGCTTCCTTATACCCGTCCTTCAGCAACTAAACCGTGGTTTGATGAAAGGTTGAATAAATATGAGAAGGTAATTCTGGTTACACAGGGCACTGCGGAAAAAGATGTAACAAAGCTGATAAAACCAACACTCGAAGCATTTAAAAATACTGATACACTTGTGGTGGTAACAACAGCAGGCGCTCAAACGCAAGAGCTGCGTAGCGATTACAATTATGACAACATCATTATTGAAGACTTTATTCCTTATGCCGAAATAATGCCTTATGCTGATGTTTATGTAACAAATGGCGGCTATGGCGGTACTTTACTTGGCATACAAAACGAAGTGCCTCTCGTAGTTGCAGGAGTACATGAAGGCAAAAGTGAAATATGTGCGCGGGTAGGTTACTTCGATTTAGGCATCAACTTAAAAACAGAAAGGCCTTTACCACGGCAGATCAAAAAAGCGGTAGAAACCATTCTTGCCAGTCCTAAGTACAAACAAAACGTGGCGATACTGGCTGACGAATTTGGGGAGTACAAGACAGGCGAGGTAACTGCAAAGTTTGTAAGAGAACTGACGGTTCAAGATGTAACTAATGCATGGTAAAAAGTAGGTAAACGACATTTTAATATCTGTTTGCGAAATATTTATAAAGTCTATAGGAATTGGCACATGTAGAGAAAATGCTCGGGATTTGTTCCCGGCCTTTTTCATTTACAACAGCCCTCCCAAAAAGGCCACATGCGCGCCATTTTAATTGAGATTTCGATGATACCTGAAAGTGATTTGTGGAATGCGAAATGCAAAAGGCGTCTAAGCAAAGGCAAGGCATAATTTTTTACATCGACTTTAGATAAGTGAATTTGAAAAAATAAAAGTTATTGTATGTCTGATTTACACGAACACTCCGACCGGGGCTCTTCATTAAGCACCTTAATACTTGTAGCCGTGGTTATTCTGGGGCTATTTTATTTTCTGGCCAAAGGCTGTACAAACAGTTCTGATCATGAAGCTGCACCTGCTACCCATCATGGTTCAGTGCTAACTCTCCCCGATCTTCAACAGGTCCAGCAAGCTTAAGACACGATGTTCGATTATTCTAATTTCCGACATCGTGCCTACCTTTTTT
>JAOQAJ010000236.1 GCA_025963675.1 Segetibacter sp. | reverse complement strand
GCATCTTCGTAATGCATTGCCCAATCAGGAGCATGAAAAGCGCAAGGAACACCAATGTTTTTTGTTTTGAAATGAATGGAGTTTCCCATTACATCACTGCTTGCTTTTTCTGGAGCATGGGGTTCGTTAAATTCATCTCTCCCCTCACTCCCTATTCTACTTTCACACCCTGCTGCATCTGCCACAACACCATCTCCTGAACAATCAATGAACACATCTGACTCTACAATTAGTTCAACCTCTGCATTCAACACCCTTGCCCTTACTGCTTTAATTGATCGCTCATCAATCATTACAACATCATAAACATCTGTATTGGTATGGATGGTAAGATTAGGCGTTGATTGAGCCATATTGTAAAGCGTCAAATCCCAAACGCTATTGGTCCAGCCATTTTCAAATATAGCTTCGTGGTTTGTTGCTCTTTCTTCAATTAAAAGTTCGGATATAATACCTGTTTCTCTTGCGTATGCATGGAATGCGGCAGCCCCATGCGGTGTAACTCTGATTTCAGACGAACTATTTCCTCCAAAAACCGGCCTGTTTTGAAGTATAACTGTTTTTACTCCAAGCCTGGCTGAAGCAACAGCGGCACAAAAACCTGCAAGTCCTCCACCAATAACTGCTACGTTATATTTTTCTTCTCTTTTTTGCATATAAAACTATTTTGGAAGCGCGGCAATTTTAGGCTCCATTGTAGCTAATGGAATACCTCTGTCCTCTTTTAACGGTTTGCGTATTAGCCATAAAATGAGCAGACTGATTATAAGTAAAAATGAGGAAAAGGTCGCAATAAGACTTGCATGATTAGTTGCAGTGATAGACAAACCAAACATAAGAACAGACAAACCTCCAATGCTGTATGCCAGTATTCTTGCAGGGAAAAGTGCAGCAGCTTTATTAATCACAACTACTGATCTTTCGTGAACCAATTCTTTCAGTTGAATATATCCTATTGATGTTCTTTTACTTCTAAATTCAAAAAAAGCAAGGATACTTAATGGAACAAAAATCCCGATTGCCACATCAAACATTTGTGCATGTAGATTATACCATTGGAAAATGGAAACAGTGGAGTTTGCCGGGATAGATCGTACTAAAATTGCCGAAAGAAAACTTGCTCCAGAAGAATACCAAACTACATCCTGTTTTACTTTGCCAAAGAATAAACCCCATAAAACAGGTAGCACCATAGCAACTACCAGCAAAGATGTTATAGTTAAAACCACTTTTTCTGCACCGCCAAAATAAGGTATTAGCAATGCTATGGTCATAATAACAGCGCCTATTGCAAACGAACTTATTCGCCCCACCAGAACCAGTTGTTTTTGCGTGGCAGTTGGATTGATCATTAATTTATAAAAATCATCGGTAACGGCACCTGCATACACGTTTACTTCTCCATCAATGTAACTGGCAGCCGAAGAAAACATAGCCGCTAATAATAACCCCATCATTCCGGGTGGCAAAACAGAAGCACATGCCAGCAAATAAGCTTCTTCAGGATTTGCTAGCGGGTTTATAACACGGTAAATCATTGGAGGTAGCATCCAAAGAATTGGACTCACCAGGTATAAGGTGCCAAACAAATAAGAAGACTTTTGAGCAGCTTTTGGATTATTTACTGCAAGGAATCTTTGGATAAATACCCATTCACCACCTAATTTAAACGTGTGAACTATTATCCATCCCAGTAAAAACAGGTAGGTAAAACTACCCCCGGCAGGTGAAAGGAAGCCTTCCGGAACAGCATCCAAAAAATTTTGAACGCCGCCAACTTTATTAAAGCAAAGTGGCACAACAAAAACGACGGTAACTGTAAGCACCACAAACTGAATAGCATCAATAATTAAAACAGCCCATAAACCACCACTAACTGCATATACCAGCATTAATAACCCTGAAACAATTATTGCTACTGACTTTGATAATTTTCCTGTTGCAGGATCTGCAAACATATGACCAGGAGAAAGTGATATTATCGATGAAACCAGGGTAGCAAAGGCATAAAGTGCTACAGCCATTGCTATAATTTTAAAGAACATTCCCACCCATGTATAAAATTGTACAGCAGCTTTTCCATACCGGATATTTACGTATTCACCCACCGATTCAATTCCAAGCGATGCCCATTTCTTAGCAAAAAATCTTCCAACCAGAAAGGAACTTATGCCTGAGCACATACAAATACTTACAGCTACTAACCCTTGTTTAAATGCTATTCCACCCCACACTACAAATGTACCGGCCGAAAAAGCACTCATAAATGCAGACAAACCAGAAAGCCACCATGGCGATTGCTTTTTAACCGCGAACATATCTGCCGAAGTCTTGTTCTTCTTCGACAATACACTACCTATGAACAAAATGCCTATCCCATAGCATATCAATATCACATAGTCGGTCGTTGTCATTTACCTGCTAATTTTTTCAATTACTTATCAATGGCTCTTTTCAAACAATCTTTTGGCACAAACATTTGGTCTACTATCAATATCGTTGTGTCATTCACTTGTACGCCTAGTATACAATTGAACACCGGGGGAATGAAAAAGTAATTCTTAATCTTCCACAAAGCCGTTCTCTTCAATTACTCATATACTAACCAACCGGTTGCTTTACAATCTTTATCAGAAGTAGCCCTGATCCAATGTGCACTAAAACCGTCAGGGAAAATATGCTCAATAGTTTTGCCTGCAGGAACTTTTATTTTTTTATAAGTATGCCAGCCATTATGGTCCACATCAATTTCAAGCGTAACAGTAACATCTTCATTAGCAGTTAAAGAAATTTTCTTGTTATCATATCCTGTCATAAGGTATGGAAGAGAAGGTGTATTTGCTTTTACGTCCGAGTTCTTCCAAAAGCCACCTTCGCCAACCGGCTTTCCTAACTTCCACATATCATCAATAGCTCCAAACCATAGCCCAGCAGACTTATTATTATCCGCATAATAATGCCCGTCTGCAGCAGCATTATTCTTAGTACCGCTGATCACAAGCAAACCTCTCCAGGTACAGAAATCTGTAATTTTTTTCTTGTGGGTTACAATTGGGCGAATGGCTGCATAACCTGATTCCCTACCTACTTCATACAAAGTTCCGTGTGCATTCAACATAAATCTTTCTGATTCTAATTCTCTCTTTCCACGTGGCCACCCCGAGGCAAAAGGTTTATCATAGGCAGCAGAAGTTTTAGGCAAACGAAATGTTCCGCTGGCATCCTTTATAATTACAGAAGCATCATCTGTTTCAAAATCTTTTGTAAGCTTTAAAACCCTTTCCATCAGTGGAGTGCTATCAGCAGCAGGTTGAGTAAATTG
>JAOQAJ010000230.1 GCA_025963675.1 Segetibacter sp. | reverse complement strand
TGCAATACAAAAGAAAGTGGAACCGGCAAAGCCTGCGTCTATTGACGAACTCTTTACAACCCGGAAGAAGACATTTGCGAAAGAGATACCTATTGAAGGCGATTCAATCGAATTACAATTCTACGACAACGCAGAAGTTGACGGCGACTCCATCACCCTCTACCTCAACAATAAGATGATTTTTACCCATGTGCGCCTTACCGCAAGTCCATTTGTAGTAACACTGCAGGTTAAAGAATTGGCTACTTCAAATGATTTGGTGATGGTAGCTGAGAACCTGGGATCAATTCCCCCCAACACAGCCTTTATGATTGCTATAGTAGATGGCAAGCGATACGAAGCCTACCTCGAAAGTACCGAAGGCAGCAGTAGTTTAATAAGGTTTAGTAAAAAGAATTGAGTCGTAAGTTTTCCGCAGTTCCAATTTCAAAATCTTACCACCATTCATAGCGCGTTTGCGGCATATGCTGTCTTGTTTCTTCTGATTGGCTTTTTAGATTTCAGAAGAAGAAGGATGAATGGATAGAGGTATCAGCTTTAATTCAACTATCCGCTGGTATTATTACTTCTACAGTTTATTAACCCTCATTTTTAAAATATACAAATTCTCCTCATGAAAATGTCCTAAACCTCTATCTGCAGTTGCTGTTTGTTTATGGTGCTTTTTATAAATTGATGGAACCTAACATTGCTCTGCAAGGATTGCTTTTTCATCCTTTACTTGTTGTACTTCTACAACTTCGTTGTTAATGCTTTTAAGGATACCTATTGTACAAATAATAGTAACAAGATTAAAAGTTGGGATAATAAAAATTGCAGGTATAACGCCATAACCTAAAATCCACATCGCTACTACTTTCGCAGTTAATGCCGTCATTAAGATCGAAAGGAAAATAAAATAAACAGGGGCAAGCAAATAGCCAATGCTTTTTTTCTTAAGCCATAAATAAGCGGATATAAAAGCAGCAGGCAACAAAATACCAAGATCAAGGCCTTGAACAATGAGGGTAGTGTAGTGTTCGACCTGGGTAGGAATAATTGTTCCATCTAGCAGGGGTGGAATTACTATACTTAGCCAAAGTAAAGCGATAGAAGCAGCACAAAAAATAAGAAACCTCCCCGTTGATTTAACAGGCGTGGAACGATTAAACAAGGTGACCAATTTTAATTCGTTCAATGCAAACAACGTAAGTACAAAGGCATAGAACGATGCACCCATCAGTATCACATAAAATAAAAACAGCGCGCTATACATTCCCATTACTGTGTAAAACAAATAGGTAACTAAAAAATATCCTAATGTACCTGCAAGTAAGTATTGTCCTCTTACCGAACCTCTTGTTGCTAAAATCAATGAGACAATTAAGAGCGGAATTGCAATAAATAAAGTAATGTAATCTTGTGCAATACCCTGCGGTGCAACCTCTGCTGACATGTCCCTGTACAAACCTTTGCCATAGATTGTCACGGTTTTATTGCGGATGGTTTTATGTTCATATTGCCCGCCTCCGTTATCAGACCAAATGCCTGTTGTGGTTGCGGCTGTCGCAAAAACCAGGATGACGAAGACGAGAATCGATACTATTGATATAGGTTTCATAGCAAATATTTTACTTATTGGTTAAAATTAATTTGCCTGAACTTGTCTTTTAATGACTTATGGAAACCCGAAGAATGATATTCATCATGTGCTGTAGATTCGTTAAGGCTATAAACGCAAGATGAAGCAAGCCGAAATATGTAATCAACTGCTTCAATGGTTCAATTTTTTATTGTTATCGATTTAGCTTTTGCCTTGTAATAAAGTTAGACTTGACGCGTGTTAGAATTTTATGACCTACCCATTTACATCATGCGATCTAATTCATATTTGTGGTGCATTATTTAAGGCCGCTTTTCTCCGGCGCCAAATGCAGTTCTTGTTTAGAAGGATTGATAATGCTTACTTTGGGAAGAAGAAAAGCTAAAGAAGATGTCGGGAGTTACTTACCGGGTATATGTGGTAGAACTATCAAAAAGAGTGTTCACTGAAAACTGGAAATTCAGGGCTGCCAACCCCCAGTTTAATGGGGTGTTGGAGTGTCTCTATGTAGGCATGACCAGTAAGTCGCCGGCAGAACGATTACAACAACACAAGACGGGATACATAAATAAGAAAGGTCACAAGCTATCTGCTAACGTGGTTGAGAAGTACGGAATATATCTTCGTCCCAGTTTGTATGAACACCTCAATGTAAAACCAATGAACCGCCAAGAAGCTTTAGCAATGGAGGAAAAGCTTGCTTTGCACCTACGAAGACAAGGTTATGCCGTTTGGTTTAACTAAATAAATCGATGCACCTACTGTCATCCGCTTTCATACACAACCGTTGAAATATCATTTGAGACTGCCACGCTTCTTTTCAAAATAATATTATTTGTATTTATAAATAGATATCTCAACGAACATGAGGATGATTTAGAAGGCAACTCTTCTATTTTTCGAAATGACTGGACAGTTGATCGACACAAAGGTTGAGAAAGTTCCCTCTTTCTAATAACAAAAATGTTGATTGAAACCGTTTCAATTAGCTTAGCTACAACTTGGTATTATTGACTTTTAGCAATTTTCACCAACCGTTTTGATCATTTTATCTAAATTTTCATGGTGTCAGATGATAGCAATACCAACTTGAAACAATTTTTTTAAATTATTTGTCCTGTTAAACAAGTAGTTTATCAGGAGTAATGGGTAAAGCTCTGATTCGTTTTCCCGTTGCATGATAAACCGCGTTTGCAACTGCAGCTGCAAAACCAACATTAGCTATTTCACCTAAACCTTTACTACCCATAGGATTGATCACAGGGTCTGGTTTATCAATAAACAGGGCTTCTATATGGGGTACATCTGCACTTACAGGCAAATGATAATCGGCAAGGTTATTATTTACAAAACCTCCAAAGCGGTGATCGAACACACCATCTTCCATAAGCGCCATTCCAATACCACTAACTACACCTCCCATAAGTTGGCTTCCGGCAGTTTTTTCGTTAATGATCTTTCCTCCATCTGCTACGGTTACTACTTTTTTAATGCGGACCACCCCGGTTACAGGATGCACAAGAACCTGAACAAAATGCACGGCAAACGAGTAGATGGAATATTTATTCCTTTCATCGCCTGCCTGCGAATCTTTCGTTACTTCAAGTTCAGAAAGATTATGTTGCTTTAAAACATCTGCATAAGGAACTTTCTTTGACGTATCGGTTTTTAATGTGATGTAACCTTTTGCAAAAACAAGATCTTCAGGCTTTGCATTTTTTAGAAGTGAACCTTCTTTGGATGTTACCAGTTCCACCATCTTTTGTTGGAGGGCTTTACATACATCATGCACGGCAGAACCTAATGTGGAAGTTGTCGTAGAGCCGCCTTGTGTAGGGCCTGGGGGAAACGAGGAATCGCCCAATTCAAAAGTTATTTTATCAGGTGGTAACCCAAAGGCTTCAGTAGCAATACCTGTCATGGATGTTGCTGTGCCAGGTCCACTGTCACTTACTGCGCTTTGCAACACCAGTGAGCCATCACCCAATAAAACAGCTTTAACTGTTGCCCTTCCCCGGTTCGCAGCAAAAGAGCCTGATCCAATTCCGTATCCTAACCTCCATTCCCCATCCCGCATAGAATTAGGTGTAGGATTACGCTTATTCCAATCAATTGCCTGGGCTCCTTTTTCGTAACACTCCTTAAGATATTTGCTTGACCATGGAAGGTTACGTTGAGGATCAATATCTGCATGATTCTTTATTCTTAACTGAAGCGGATCAATGTTTAATGCATAAGACAGTTCATCCATGGCAGACTCCAATGCAAAGGCACCTGTAGCTTCTCCGGGACCACGCATCCATGTCGGTGTGCTCTTATCAAGAGCGATGATTTTATAACTCGTATTTACATTGGGGCAGGCATACAGAACCTTGGAAAGATCGACTGTTCTGTCGGTAAATTCTTCGTACGTAGAAGTTTCAGAAATAGCCTCATGTGTCAGGCCTGTAAGCTTACCATCGGGTGTAGCGCCCAAACCAATTTTTTGCCATGAATATGGACGGTAACCAACCATTGTAAACATTTGTGAACGTGTTAATACGAGCTTAACCGGTTTGTTTACTTTTTTCGCAGCTAAAACTGCAGCTATAACATGAGGCCATGTACGCAGGCCCGACCCAAAGCCTCCTCCAACAAAATCTGCATTTACCTGCACGTTTTGCTCTTTTAGCTTAAATGCATCCATAATGCTTCTCTGAGTTGACTTTACACCCTGCGTTTTATCATACACCGTCACTTTATCCTCTCCATTCCAAAAAGCAGTTGTAGCATGAAGCTCCATAGGGTTGTGCACTTCAACGGGGATAATATATTCAGCTTCTATTTTAATAGCTGCATTCCTATATGCATTTGCTTCACCGCGTACATAATTTGCATAGCGCGGGCTTGTGGGTGAAGCGGCTTTGTCTTTGTTTGCCTCTACGCTGGTTTTATGCTCATCTTTTTTGTAATCCGCTTTCACCAGGGTAGCTGCATGCAACGCACGTTCATAAGTATCTGCAACAACAACAGCAATTGGTTGACCTGCAAAATAAATCCGTGCATTTTGAAATACTCTAAAAGGATCACCCGCGGTAGGAGGTTTGGCAGGATTGCCACCAGTTTCGTAACCTGGTATTTTAGGTGCATTGCCATGAAAAATTACAGCAAGAACACCCGGTGCATTTTCCGCTTTTTTCGTATCCATTATTTTGATATGGCCTTTTGCAATGGTGCTTTCAACCAATACAGCGTATGTCAGTCCAGGTATGATGTAGTCGGCAGAATACTTTGCTGCACCAGTTACTTTTTGCCTGGCGTCAACACGATCTAATGCCTCGCCTTGCTGACCTTCTGAAAATTTATCTGTTGCCATAAAATACATATTAAGCTACACCGGCAATGGTGTTTTTACCGAAGTTAATTGTTCCCTTCGCTTTTAATAGAAGAAAAATTTGTGGTGTTAGCAGCAAGATTTCAAACGGCTGTTGCACCAACTGCACTCTTATACTTCTTGCTGCCGTTCTGGTGTTTCACTCGCGTCCGTAGTCACAACTTGTCCGGCCAGAAAACGGGAGACCCAATCAGAGCCGGGGTAACGGCTCTGATTGGTGTTTTGGAGGACAACTACGCAGGTAAGTGATAACCCA
>JAOQAJ010000149.1 GCA_025963675.1 Segetibacter sp. | reverse complement strand
GAATTTCTTTGATTGAAACTGTATTGATTAGAGGCTTAAACTGTTGGTGGAACTGTAGAAATTCAAAAGCAGTCATTTCTTCAATAACTTCAACATAAGGAGCAGCAATGGTGAGGTGATTATAAATTCTGTCAGCATCTATAAGGGCACTGTTAATTTCCCATTCTATTTTGCCTTCACTAATTCCCAGGCTGCCAGCAATGGCTTGTAGCAACGTGCTTTTACCGCTACCATTGGTGCCGGTTATTGCATAAGTATGTCCTGATAAAAAAGTGTAAGTCGCCTTTCTGAAAATCCAGTCTCTGTTAAAACGTTTTCCGGCGCTAGAAAGTTTTATCGTCATCACTCTCTGTTTTGGAAGGACGTTTTATGATGCCCGTTTTAGAGCTTTTAACAAATTCAAGAATTGCATCTCTTTCTGTGGTGGGGGTAAAAGTTGCTTCAATTTTTGCAAGTGCAGCCGAGGTAGTATTTTTTTCAATAAAAAGTACCCGGTAGATATCAGTAATCTCCTGGATCTTCTCAATAGAAAATTTTGATCGCTGAAGTCCAACTGAATTAATCCCTGCAAAGCTCATTGGTTCGCGTGCCGCTTTTACATATGGAGGTACATCTTTTCTGATAACAGTATTGCCCGCAACATAAGTATGTGCGCCGATGCGGGTAAACTGTACTGCACCAGTCAAGCCGCTGATGATTGCATAGTTGCCAACCTCTACATGCCCTGCCAATTGTACGGCATTCGCAAGGATTACGTGCTCTCCTAATATACAATCATGAGCTATGTGAGCATAGGCCATGATCAGGCAGTTCTTGCCAAGTACGGTTTTCCATTTATCTTTTGTTCCGCGGTTAACTGTTACGCATTCGCGTATGGTAGTTCCGTCTCCTATTTCAACAGTCGTTTTTTCGCCAACAAATTTCAAATCCTGGGGAATAGCGCCAATTACAGCTCCGGGGAAAATTGTACAATTTTTGCCAATAATAGAACCATCCATCACAATCGATTGAGACATTACATGAGTGCCTTCTCCAATGGAGACTTCACCGTGAATGACAGCAAAAGGGTCAATTGTAACATTGTCACCGATTTTTGCATCGGGGTGAATGTGGGCCAGCTGACTTATTTTGCTCATGCTTTTGGTCTTTTTACAATTTGTGCCACCAACGTCGCCTCTGTAACAATCTTGTCGCCAACAAAGATGGTTCCCTTCATCTCACAAATACCACGTCGAATGGGTTGCAATAACTCCATTTTTAGAATAAGGGTGTCGCCCGGCACAACCTTTTGCTTAAACTTGCAGTTCTCTATTTTTAAAAAATAAGTATCGTATTTATCGTCAGTATCTCTCGGGATTGCAAGAAAGCCACCGGCCTGGGCCAAAGCTTCAACCTGCAAAACACCTGGCATTACCGAATTGTTGGGAAAATGCCCCTGGAAAAATGGTTCATTATAGGTAACATTCTTAACTGCTATTACAACTTTTTCAGTCAATTCTATTACCTTATCAACCATCAAGAATGGATACCGATGAGGTAAAACCTGTTCGATTTGCTGAATGTCTAAAATGGCCCGTTTGTTCGGATCATACTTCGGAACATCCTGCTTGTTTTTTATTTTCTTGATGTGCTCTTTAATCTTCTTTGCAAACTTCACATTGCTTGCATGCCCCGGGCGGTTGGCAATAATGTGCGCTTTAAAAGGATATCCAACTAAAGCAAGGTCACCAATCACATCCAGCAGTTTATGTCTTGCCGGTTCATTAGGAAAGCGAAGCTCGAGATTGTTTAAAATACCTTCTGAACTGATTTGTACATCCTTTTTATGAAAAACTTTAGAGATCCGTTCTACCTGTTCTTCGCTCACTTCTTTATCAACAACAACAATAGCATTATTGATATCTCCACCCTTTATCAGGTTGTTTGCAAGCAGCCATTCCAACTCGTGAAAAAAACAGAAAGTTCTGCAAGGAGCGATAGCTTTATTAAAATCAGAAAGATGTTTTAGCGAAGCGTGTTGGGTACCTAATACGGGACTATTAAAATCAATCAGGGTATTGATCCGGTACTCGTTATACGGCAACGCAACCATTTCTACTTTCTTTTCCTCGTCCGAAAAGGTAATGTTATGGTCAATCGTATAATAAATTTTGAGAGCATCCTGTTGTCGTAAGCCTGCTTTTTCAAGCGCTT
This sequence comes from Segetibacter sp., assembly GCA_025963675.1. Taxonomy (GTDB): domain Bacteria; phylum Bacteroidota; class Bacteroidia; order Chitinophagales; family Chitinophagaceae; genus Segetibacter. The sequence goes on along the minus strand of JAOQAJ010000149.1, from coordinate 405 downwards.
CAACAAACGGTTGTGCACTTCCGTCTAAAATAGGAACTTCTTCACCGTCAATCTCAATAAGAGCGTTATCTACCTGCATTCCTACCAGAGAAGCCATTAAATGTTCTACTGTACTAACTCTTGCTCCGTTATTTTCTAATGTTGTACTGCGGTTGGTTTCAACCACGAAGTCCACATCTGCTTTTACAACGGGGCGTCCGGGAAGATCAATTCTTTGAAAGTTAATACCTGTGTTGGGAGCTGCAGGTTTTATATGCATCGTAACGGATTGCCCCGTATGGATGCCGGCACCTGAAATACTTATTTCGTTATGTATGGTATGTTGAAATGTCTGTCCGTTACTATTCATAAGCTCCCTAAAGGGCACGAAAGTATGAAAAGTATCGGATTTAGTTATAAACGTAG
>JAOQAJ010000131.1 GCA_025963675.1 Segetibacter sp. | reverse complement strand
ACGTAATGCAGATTCACTTGCAGTGTAGGTTTTTGAGGTGGCACTTAAACATGCTTGTTCTCTTTCGTGTAGTTCATTAATAATTCTTCATTGTGCCAATGGTCATAGTATTCATTTGTTTCATCTTCGAAAATTGTAAAGATTGCCTGCAGTTTTTTCTCTTCTGCGTTTTCAATATAATGGTGAAGCTTTTGTCGTAATTCTACACTTTCCATAATACTTCGTTTAAAACAAATTTACTTTATATTAGGCAAAAAGTAGAAGTGTACAACAGAGATTGATTCCAATAGTCATTGGGAGGAACAGCATCTTCGTCATACTTCCGGGAAAGCAATTGTTGTTGTAATATTAATTCCAAATCCAACAAGTACCGGCATTGAAGAATTAAAAACTGTTAGTGATAAGTTGGTTAACTATACTGGAGACATCTCGATATTACCCTTGAATAATTTTTTGACGATGGAACTGTTACCGTCTTACAGGACAATGTGGGAAACACTCTTGAGAGATTATGATGATGACAATAGGAATTCACAATAGATCCTCCTCAGTACAATGTACCAGGCAACAACCCAATAGTATCTCTTAGCATACATCCGTTCATTTAGACAAGGGCTTTATCGAATTGCGCGTTTGCTTTGATTAGCAAATGTTTTTAACATTAGAACATGACAGTTCTCACATCTACTCATAGGTTTTTTCAACTACCTTTGCGGAAAACCTGGAACGATGAAAAAAACGCACATAGTTCTTCTTGTTTTAATTGCTATTTCTATCGCAGTATTAATAAGTTTTATGGGTGATGTTACTACTTATGATACGGTTACTTCTGCCAAAGAAAAACCGGGCAAATTCGTACATCTTATTGCGAAAGTCGAAAAAAACTCGATGAATTACGACCCTGTTAAAGACCCTAATTACCTTTCTTTTACTGCGGTTGACTCTATCGGAAATAGTATCAAAGTAATTTATCGCAACACAAAACCGGTCGACATGGAGAAAAGCGACCGCTTAGTATTAAAAGGCAGCTACGAAGGTGATCATTTTGAGTGTCGGGATATACTATTAAAATGTCCATCTAAATACAAAGACGATATGAACGCAGCGAAAAAAGAATTGGGAACAGCTGCGAATTAGTGAAACGAAATAAGGGAAGAAACTAAAAAGAACTCATGGAATTTATAGGGGAACATTTACTACCTGGACAAATAGGTCAATTTTTTACAATACTTTCTTTGGTGGCTTCTTTGGTAGCCACCGTTGCTTTTTTTAAGGCAGCCAATGTCGATGAACCGCAAGAAAAAAGGGGCTGGATACGAATTGCCAGAATTTCATTTTTACTGGAAACGGTATCAGTGATTGCCATTTTTTCATCTCTTTATTATATTATCTCTAATCATTTTTTTGAATACAAATACGCCTGGCAACACAGCAGCCTATCATTACAGGTTGAGTATTTACTAAGTTGTTTTTGGGAAGGGCAGGAAGGAAGTTTCATGCTCTGGAGTTTCTGGCATTGCGTATTAGGATGGATACTGATTTGGAGAGCCAAAACGTGGGAAGCGCCGGTAATGAGTATAGTAAGCTTCGCCCAGTTTTGTCTTGCTACAATGATAGTTGGACTTTACTTCTGGGATGCTAAAGTCGGAAGTAGCCCCTTCACACTATTAAGGGATGAAGGCTTTTTTGATGCCGCACCGATTTTCAAAGACGTGAATACGGGCGAGCTCCGAAAAGATTACCTGACCTTATGGAAAGACGGCAACGGTTTAAATGCACTGCTGCAAAATTACTGGATGGTAATCCATCCCCCTGTACTGTTTCTAGGGTTTGCATCCACGATTGTTCCTTTTTCTTACGCTATTGCCGGGCTGTGGAAAAAAGACCATAAAGGCTGGACTAAACCAGCTATTTCCTGGGCTGCCTTTTCTACTGGTATATTAGGTGTAGGCATAATGATGGGAGCGGCATGGGCGTATGAAAGCTTAACCTTCGGCGGCTACTGGGCCTGGGATCCGGTAGAAAATGCGTCATTGGTTCCCTGGCTGGTAATGGTAGCGGGACTTCATACAAACTTAATTTACCGGAGTAGCGGTTATTCTCTAAAGAGTACTTATTCATTTTACATACTTGCTTTCCTGCTTATTTTATATTCAACATTTCTTACCAGGAGTGGTGTATTGGGTGATACATCAGTACATGCCTTTACCGATCTTGGTATGAACGTACAACTATACCTCTTCTTAAACGTCTTTTTCTGGGTTCCACCTTTTATAGCTGCTAAAACCAACCGGCTTAAATTAATTGTAGCTGCTCTTTTTATTGGTCTAAATGTTTTAGGGTATTTCTACGGCATCTTTACATTGGTATCAACAATCCTTGCGGTTGTCGCTCTATTTTGGCTGCTCAATAAGGATAAGGATCTGCCTACAATTGTAAAGGAGGAAAACACTTACAGTAGAGAATTCTGGATGTTTATTGGTGCGCTGATCTTCTTCTTATCCGCATTTGTTATCATAGTAATCACGTCGCTTCCGGTACTAAATAAATTGCTCAACACGAAATGGGCTGTCGGCGAGGATCCCGAAGGATTCCATAACCAGGTGCAGATTTTCGTTGCGATTATAATCGGGACGCTTACGGCAATCACCCAATATTTTAAATATAAAGACACACCGAAAGCATTCTTTTTAAGAAGAATAGCCGGTCCTACTTTAGTTGCTGTTTTAGCAAGCATTGCCGTCGCCATTTGGGGGGGTATACAGTACGACAAAAAGGGAGCTGGTTTTCTTATAGCCATTCATCTCGGTGTATTTGCCGCCATTTATGCAGTTGTTGCAAATGCTTCATATATACAACTTGGTTTAAAAGGAAAGCTAAAGACGGCTGGAGCTTCAGTTGCTCACATCGGTTTCGGACTTTTTCTTTTAGGAATTTTAATTTCCAGTTCTAAAAAGTCTGTTTTAAGTTATAATACTACCGGTATGTCTCCGCTGAAAATGGGAGATAAAGAAAGTCCTTTGGAAAATCTTACGTTAGTGAAGGGGCTTGCTACAGACATGGGTAAGTACATGGTCACTTATGTAAAGGACACGCTTAACCCAAAAGACCGTAAAAGATATTATGAGATTAACTTCCAAAGCAAAAAAGGTGATGAAAAGTTCAATCTGTATCCTGACATCATCGAAAATAATAAGGGGGCAGAAGGTGTAACGCCTAATCCTTCAGCAAAGCATTACTGGAATCGGGATATTTTCACTTACCTGACTTTTTTAGGAGATCCTGAAAAAATTAAGGCAGCTGATACCTCTACTTTCAGAACCACAAATGTTCGGTTGGGAGATACATTGTTCTATTCGAAGGGCATCATGGTTGTAAATAATGTTGCGGTCAATCCTTCCAATACAAAATACCAGTTTACTCCAAACGATACGGCTATTGCTGTAAACATCTCGGTTATTTCTAAGGAAGGGAACCGTTTTGAAGCACAGCCGCTGCTACAGGTTAAGAATGGAAGTATTTATTCTATTCCCGATACAGTCATGGCACAAAGCCTCATTTTACAGTTTGCACAGGTAAAAGACCAGACTAAAGGCTTGCTTCAAATTGGTGTAAAAGAAAGCACTGCTGTGCTTGATTTTGTGACCCTTAAGGCTTATGAATTTCCCTTTATAAATATATTGTGGATAGGGGTGTTGGTTATGGTTGTAGGTATTGTAATGAGCATTGTTCAAAGAGTAAAACAGATGCGAAGGGTAGGTGTCAAATCAAACGCCTGATTTTTTTGACCTGACATAGGTACTTTACCCGCCATCGTTCTGTCACTCACTGCAACTATATATCATTTTTCAACGTCATAAAAAGTTGGCGAATTATTTTCATTATAACCAATCCGGATAAATTTTAGAAAAAGAGCTCAGTTTTGGGCTCTTTTTCTGTTTTAATAGATTTTTAATTTTCATCAGTTTTCCGCAAATCCCTATTTAGAAAGAAATAACATTCGATTAGGTTACTTACATACTAAAGCAGCATAAATATTCGTAGTTATCTCTATATTTATAACGGGAAAAGTCATGAGTAAAAAATTTAAGATACTGATTACTTCGGCACTGGTCGTTTTCCTGCTTTTAAGTAGAACAAACGTTGAGGCCCAGGATAATCGTTACGACACATTAAAGGTGTATGCTTTTGTGGTAGACGGGGATACCATTCCTGGAGGTCGTTTATTAGATGTTGAGGTGCATACCCGAATGCATGCAAAGTGGCGTCAGTACTGGGCCGAATGGACCAGGCTTCGAAATGCAGTATATGTCACTTATCCTTATGCAAAGGCTGCCGGGAAAGTGTTTAACGAGGTAAATAGCCTACTGGTAAATGTTACAGATAAAAAGGAACGTAAGCGTATTATCAAATCACGAGAAAAAGAACTAAAAAAGCAGTTTACTGATAAAATCACTAATCTTTCTGTTTACCAGGGAAAGGTATTGATGAAGCTGATTTACCGGGAGACAGGTAATAATTGTTACCATCTCATCCAGGAATATAAAGGCGGATTTACCGCAGGTTTTTATCAAACAATAGCCATATTGTTTGGAAGCAATTTAAAGCAGAATTACGATGCAGCCGAAAAAGACAGGGCCATCGAAATTATCGTGCAGGATGTAGAAAGAATGTACGGCCACCGGAGCTAACAATACTATTTCCTTTAAGCTGAATTTAATGCCTTTTACACAAGAAATGGTAATATCACAAATCCACCCCTTGTGAATATCTTATCTGTTTTCATTAACATTATTTTTCCTTTAAAAGCTTAACTTGCACCGACTTATAAAGGATGTAAAAATGTTTGAGAAATTGGATATCCTGGCTTTTGGTGTCCATCCGGATGACGTTGAGTTAGGTTGTTCAGGAACCATTTTGGCTTCTGTGGCAGAGGGGAAAAAGGTTGGCATTGTAGATTTAACCCAGGGCGAATTAGGAACGCGCGGAAGTGCTGAAATAAGAAGAGAAGAAGCCACTGAAGCCGCAAAAGTTTTACAAGCAACCGTAAGGGTAAATCTTGAAATGGCAGATGGTTTTTTTCAAAATGACGAAAAGCATCAGAGAAAGGTAATAGAAGTTATAAGAAAATATCGTCCGGAAATTGTTCTTTGCAATGCTTTGGAAGACAGGCACCCCGATCACGGAAGAAGTGCCCAACTTGTAGAAGATGCAGCATTTTTATCAGGCTTAAGAAAAATTGAAACTTTGGTCGCGGGTAAAGTACAAGAGGCGTGGAGACCAAAATACATTTTTCATTATCTTCAGGATCGTTTTTTACAGCCTGACTTTGTTTTTGACATATCAGATTTCTTTGACAAAAAACTAGAATCTGTCTTGTGTTACAAAACGCAGTTTTTCAACCCAGACCTCAACGAACCCCAAACTTATATTTCGAGCCCTGCTTTTTTTGAAAGCATCAAAGCCAGATCTATGATGCTTGGAAAGAGAATAGGTGTGCAATATGCGGAGGGTTATATAACAAAAAAGATGATAGGAGTCAACACGTTTAACTCCTTTATTCAACATACCACGTAAGTGCGAAACATAAAAATGAACAAACACAAAACCGGAATTATAAATATCTAATATCATGGCTACACCGAAATTCGCTACTCAAAAACAGTCCTTTCACTCAGAATTGAAGCGGAGGATTAATGACTATTTTACCGAAAGTAACCTCAGTACGACGGGTAATTATAAGTTATATACAAAAGCCGCTATTCTATTGGTAGGCTTTACGATTACTTATGTGCACCTTGTGTTTTTTACGCCTTCAACTGTTTGGGCTCTTCTTGAGGCGGGTTTATTAGGTGGTCTAATGTCTGCCATCGGTTTCAACATTATGCACGACGGTGGTCATGGTAGTTTTAGTGAATCGCCTTTTATTAATAAGTGCGCCGCAATTACCTTAGGAATTTTAGGTGGAAGTCCATTTATGTGGAATGTAAAACACAATATTATTCACCATGCCTTCACTAATATTGATGGGGTTGATGACGATATTGATGCAAGGCCTTTTTTGAGAATGGCATCTACTCAGAAGAAATATAAAATTCACAATTTTCAACATTGGTATTTCTGGGCGCCTTATTGCCTGCTACATTTTTACTGGAGTTTTGTATCTGACTATAAAAAGTATTTTACTAAGAAGATTCAAAACATGCCTTTGAAAAAAATGGACACAGCGGATCATATCAGCTTCTGGACATTCAAAGCAATCTATTATTCTTTGTTTATTGTCATTCCAATTATCACAATAGGATTTACCAGTTGGCTGATAGGATTTCTTTTCTTTACTGCCATTACCGGGTTTATTTTAAGCATCGTTTTTCAGCTAGCGCATACAGTAGAACATACGCACTTCCCGGTGCCGGATGTTGTTACTAATAAAATCGAAGATGAGTGGGCAATCCACCAGTTGAAAACAACGGCGAATTTTGCTACCAGAAGTAAGTTGGTTTCATGGTACGTTGTCGTTTTAAATTTTCAGATTGAGCACCATCTGTTTCCAAAAATCTCCCACATTCACTATCCTGAAATAAGTAAAATAATCAAACAGGCTTGTCACGAATACGGCGTTCAATACGTTGAATATAAGAAAATGAGCCAGGCAGTTTTTTCTCATATTGCTTATCTAAAGCAAATGGCAAAAGCATCTTAGAAGTTATTTTTTTAAAGACATTTATACATCAGGTGCAGCTATTATTAGCTGCACTTTTTTTATGTTAAAAAAGTAAAATTGCCCGATTCGCCAAGACGTGTTTCTTATAGCATGAGGCAGAATTTTGTAGTATTTTGAGCCAGGGCAGGGTACTACTGTTGTACTTTTGTTGCGTCGCACTCTTGTACTTTTTCAATAGTTTGAGCGAAAACACAGTGAAAAATAGACGTTAAGCACAGTGAATGAAACCTACAATTAGTATAGAATATTGCCCGAAATGTGGCTGGTTATTAAGAGCAGCTTATATGGCACAGGAAATTTTGACCACTTTTTCCGACGACCTGAAATCGGTCACTCTGCAGCCTGCCCTTGTCAGCGGAACTTATACTATTTCTATCGACGAAAAAGTAATTTTCGACCGTAAAACAATGGGAAGATTTCCAGAAATAAAGGAATTAAAGCAATTAATCCGGGATATTGTTAACCCTGATAAAAGCCTTGGGCATTCTGATAAAAAGTAACCTAAATAACTATAGAAGAAATAAGGATAATTTGTTATTTATAAATAAAGTAATTGTCAGAATGGTTTTGATTAGAATCAAAAAAAGCAGCCAGAAGCTGCTTTTAATTTTTTAAATATCCCGGTGGCTATACTGACTTTCTTCCCGCAATAAGGGAGATAAGAAACAGTACAATGAAGATAAAGAATAACACTTTAGCTATACCAGCTGCACTTGCAGCGATACCACCAAAACCAAATATTGCGGCAATTATAGCAACTACCAAAAATATTACTGTCCAACGTAACATAATAATAAGTTTTTAAGTTAGTAATACATTCATTATTCTAAAAACCATACCAACTTTGTTTTGCAAAAAGAGTTTTAGTGCAGGTGTTTAAACATTAGAATTGGAAGTTGTTTTTCAACAAGTGATAAAAGTTGCGACGCAATTGGAACAGACACATATAAGTGATGGCTTATTTTTTAATAATTAAAAAGGTTCTACTTTCGGCACTATTTACAATCGTATTTCTAATTACCCTGCTACACTTTGAATTGATATGAGTAATCATTGGCCGAAGTAAATTTAGAAATGACTATGATGTATAAAGCACCAGAACTTCGAACTGTAAACGTTACCCGCTATGTTACGCCGTTACGTGAAGGTGGTTCTTTGCCTGCCATTGCCGATGCAGACGATGGGTTTCTTTATGTGCTTAAGTTTCGGGGTGCTGGCCAGGGTATAAATGCATTAATTGCAGAACTTATTGCCGGAGAAATTGCCCGGATGGTTGGCTTAAAAGTTCCGGAAATCGTCTTTGCTAACTTAGATGAAGCATTTGGACGTACTGAGCCCGACGAGGAAATACAGGATTTGCTTAAGGCTAGTGTTGGTCTGAACCTCGCACTACATTATCTCTCTGGTGCCATCACTTTTGACCCGGTAGTTACGACAATTGATGCCAAACTTGCTTCTCAAATCGTGTGGTTAGACTGCCTTGTTACAAACGTAGACCGGACTGCAAGAAATACGAATATGTTGATGTGGCATAATGAATTGTGGTTGATTGATCACGGTGCTGCACTTTACTTTCATCATTCATGGGAGAATTTTGATGAACAGGCAAAGCGGCCGTTTGTACAGGTGAAGGATCATGTATTGTTACCTTATGCCGACGAATTGGATTCAGTTGACTTTCAGTTTCGTTCAGTACTTCAACCAGATCGCCTTAGAGCAATCGTTTCATTAATTCCTGATGAATGGCTTATTGATGATTCTATACCGGGTACACCACAAGAAAAACGGGAAGTGTACAGTAGTTTTTTAGAGACCCGATTAATTAATTCTGAAATTTTTGTCAAAGAAGCAAAGCATGCAAGAGAAGCACTTATTTGAGTATGCGGTCATCAGGATAGTGCCTCGTGTAGAACGTGAAGAATTCATAAATGCCGGCGTTATCGTTTATTGTTCGGCAGAAAAGTTTTTACAAACCAGGTTTCAACTGGATGCGGAACGGCTAAAAGCTTTTGCTACCGAAATCGATATAGTGGAACTCAAAAAACGCTTACAGGCCTTCGAAAAGATCTGTGCAGGCGCTGCCGATGGTGGACCAATAGCAAAACTTCCATTGTCCTCACGATTTCGTTGGCTTAGTGCGGCAAGAAGTACCGTTATACAGATCTCACAGGTACATCCTGGTATGTGCGCCAGCGCTTCCGAAACACTGGATAAATTATATTTTCAATTGGTTCATTAGGAAAAGCACCCAAATATTTTTCAGCTTCAGCTATGTTTTTTTGAACAAGGGAATGATAGCTTTATTTTTTATTATTATATAATTCCTTTCCAGCAAAAAGAGCAACTTTTCTTATTTACGGCGCAAATAACTCAGCCAATTGTCACAACCTACGATTTCTTCGAGCCTTGCTGTTCTTTTAATTATTTTCGCGACTTCATTAATTATCTATGAAGAATCTCCTGGCATTCGTTTTCACAGTTCTAAGTTTTTGCTCAAATAGTCAAACACTTCAATCTCCCGAACAATTTCTTGGTTATAAAATCGGAACCCGTTACACCCCTCATTACAAAATAATAAACTATGTTAGATCTGTTGCCCAGGCAAAGCCAGACATGGTAAAAATTGAAAAGTATGGTGAAACGTATGAAGGAAGGGAGCTATTAGTTCTATATATAGCAAATCCTGATAATTTTAAAAATCTGGAAACGATCAGGCAAAAAAACCTTGCGTTTGCAGGAATGTCTTCCAATAAAACCGCTGCTGCAACTACCGGTAATCCAGCTATTGTCTGGCTAAGTTATAATGTACATGGCAACGAAACTTCCTCCTCTGAAGCCGCGATGCTTACCTTGTTTTCACTTGTTGATCCTACAAATACGTCAACAAAAGAATGGCTTAAAAACACTGTTGTAATTATCGATCCTTGTATCAATCCTGATGGGAGAGACAGGTATGTTAACTGGTTCAATTCTGTCGTCGGTCAAAATTATAATACAGACCCTCAATCGCGTGAGCACTTCGAGCCATGGCCGGGTGGCAGAACCAATCACTATAACTTCGATTTAAACAGGGATTGGGCCTGGCAAACGCAAAAGGAATCCCAGCACCGGCTGGCAAAATACAACCAATGGCTTCCACAAATCCACGTTGACTTTCATGAGCAAAGCGTAAATCAACCGTATTATTTCGCCCCGGCTGCGGAACCTTTTCATGAAGTAATTACTCCGTGGCAGAGAGAATTTCAAAACACGATTGGAAGAAATAATGCTAAGTACTTCGATCAAAACGGCTGGTTATATTTTACCAAGCAGCTCTTCGATTTGCTGTATCCGGCGTATGGCGATACCTATCCTTTGTACAATGGTGCGATCGGTATGACTTTCGAACAGGGCGGTGGACCGCATGGCGGTTTAGGTACTACAACTAACTCCGGAGAAGTATTAACCCTTGTTGACCGTGTTAATCACCATCATACAACAGGATTATCTACTGTTGAAATGGCTTCTCAAAATGCTCAAAAGCTGGTGACAGAGTTTAAGAAGTTTTTTGATGATAGCAAGGTTGGAAAAGGAAATCCTGTTAAGACTTATGTTCTTACGAGCGATAACGCAGCCAAAATAAGCAGTATTGCGCAACTGCTAAGAGTTAACGGAGTTGAGTTTGGCACTGTCGCAAATAAGGCTTTTAGAGGGTTAAATTATATTTCAGGCAAGCAGGAAAATGGAAACCTTAAGAAATACAACCTGGCAGTAAGCACCTCACAGCCAAAGTCGGTATTGGCCCGGGTCTTACTTGAGCAAAAAAGCAAGCTGGTAGATTCTGTTACGTACGACATAACTGCCTGGTCTTTGCCTTTTGCTTATAACGTTGATGCCTATGCAGTTTCAGATGCCATATCGATGGCGCCTTACCAGCCTGCTGTAACTATTAAACCGCCTTCATCTTCTACTTATGGCTACCTGATCCCATATAATTCTATTAATAGTGTAAAAGTTTTAAGCCAGTTATTAAAACAAGGCATTAAAGTTCGATTTTCTGAAAGGCCTTTTAGTTATAATCAAAAACAATATGATCGCGGTACTTTGATCGTTCTTCAGAAAGCAAATCCTGCAAATCTTCAAACGGTCTTAAGTGACCTTTCAACTAAAAACGAAGTCGAGATTGATGCAGTTTCTTCCGGTTTTATGGACAAAGGCCCTGACTTTGGTTCTTCAGACGTGCGGCCAATGCGTGTTCCCAAAGTTGTAATGCTAACCGGTGAACAAACATCTTCATTAGCGGCGGGTGAAGTGTGGCATCTTTTTGAGCAGCAACTTGACTACCCTATAACTTTAATTAATGCTGGCGACCTCGCTCGTACAAGTTTAAAAAATTACAATGTTCTGGTTGTTCCTGATGGTGCTTACCGAAACCTTACCGACAAAAATATCACAGATAAATTAAAAGAATTTGTTACCGGTGGCGGCACCCTGATAGCAATGGAAACCGCAGTTCAAAAACTTTCATCTGGCGATTGGGGCATTAAAATGAAAGAAGATAAAGATGATAAAAAAGAGGAAAAGCCGGATTACTCAGCACTTAAAAGATATGAAAACCGCGAACGCGATGAATTGAAAAACAGCATTCCGGGTGCTATCTACCAGGTGCAGTTAGACAACAGTCATCCACTTGCTTTCGGTTACTCAGATACTTATTATACCCTCAAGCAAGATACAAACGTCTATGAGTTTTTGAAGGAAGGATGGAATGTTGGTATAATTAAAAAGGATAATTATGTAAGCGGATTTGCAGGTACGCGGGTAAAAAGTCAGTTAAAAGATGGCCTGCTGTTTGGCGTTGTTCCTATGGGAACCGGTTCAGTTGTATTTCTTGCAGAAGATCCTTTATTCCGCCTTTTTTGGGAAAGCGGTAAAATGCTTTTTTCTAATGCAGTTTTTCTGGTGGGGAATTAGAAAGATGACAGTTGACCGAATGACAGATGGGGGATGACCGGTGTTATGTTATCGATGGGGATGTTGGGAATTTATGTTTTTGGTACCAACGTCATTTCTTTCAGCATCATTGTTGCGTCGCATTTCGTTCATCTTTTAGTTCTTTGAGCAACCGTTTTCGGTCCAGCTGGTGTCTCCTTCGAAAACGCCGGGTATTAGTCAGACGTTGCCCGCAGCAGGTAGTGCCTCGTCTCATCGCAACACCTAACAGCACAGTCAACTGTCATCTACCATCCGTCAACTGTTTTTCCATCTCTTTTCAAAGTAATTTTTTTACTTAGCATTGAGCAACTATATTTGCGCCATGAATTCAAACCTGCACAAATCTCATCATCATATCTTGCCTTAAGGTAAGCCGTTGTTGTATTGTGCAGTCACTATAAAACATTAAAAGGCTTACCCAGGTAAGCCTTTTTTTATTTAGCACATGGATTGGAAGGATTATTTGGATTAGAAGCAAATAGCACCTTCTCCATTATTTCCTCGAAAACCTATATTAAAATCAAATAAATCATGGTTCTGAGAATCGCTATTCAAAAATCGGGAAGACTAAATGAAGACAGCCTGAAGCTGTTGAAAGAATGCGGTATTGATATTGCAAACGGGGTAAATAAGTTAAGAACAGAAGCGAGCAATTTTCCAATAGAAGTTTACTTTTTAAGAGACGATGATATTCCTCAGTATGTAGAAGATGAGGTGGCTGACATTGGTTTTGTAGGTGAGAATGTCGTATACGAGAAAAATAAAAAAGTAGAAGTTGTAGAACAATTGGGATTTGGAAAATGTAGATTAAGTATAGCGGTAAGTAGAAACGAAGATTACAATGATGTTTCTTATTTACAGGGAAAAAGAATAGCAACCACTTATCCTGTAATTGTTAGAAAGTTTATGCAGGAAAGGGGAGTGGATGCGGAAATACATGAGATAAGCGGTAGTGTTGAAATAGCTCCGGGAATAGGTTTGGCTGATGCCATTTGTGACCTGGTGAGCAGCGGCTCTACTTTGTTTATGAATGGGTTGAAAGAAGTAGAGACCATTTTAAAATCGCAGGCTGTCTTAATAAAAAGCAGTAACCTGGGCGAAGAAAAGCAAAGATTGCTGGATAAATTATTGTTTAGAATAAAGGCCGTAAAAAGGTCTAAAAACAATAAGTATGTTTTACTTAATGCTCCTAACGAAAAGCTTTCGGAAATCGTCAGTTTGCTTCCCGGTATGAAAAGTCCCACAGTTTTGCCATTGGCAGAAAGTGGATGGAGCAGCGTACATAGCGTTTTAAAAGAGAGCGATTTTTGGGAGATAATCGAAAAATTAAAGGAAGCCGGCGCGCAAGGGATTTTAGTAGTGCCCATCGAAAAGATGATCATTTAGGACCAGGATTTTTGGGATTGTTAGGATTTTTGGAAATAGAGAATCTTAATGGGTTTTAGTTTCCGGGACTTCTGCGGCTTCTGCGAGAGATGTGACAAAACATGAAAAAAGATCCAAAAAGTTCTATTGACAAACGGATTGCGACGCAACGATGATGCTATGAAAAACAATAGCCGGTATCACGAAGAATAACGATAAAAATACTGAATGGAAGACTTTAGAATTTTGGATTATGATGAAAGTATGCTGGATGAAATGATGCAGTTGTTTTATGATACAGTTCATACAATAAACGCACGACATTACAGAAAGGAACAATTGAACGGCTGGGCGCCGGAAAATTCGGATAAAAGATTTTGGGAAGAGCGGCTAAAGAAAAATGTGTGTAAGGTGGCGTTCATTAATAATAAAATGGTTGGTTTTACTGAATTGGTTGATGATGGCCATGTAGACACTTTGTATGTTCATAAAGATTTTCAACGCAGAAAAATTGCAGCTAACCTTATTGAAGAAATACTTCAAATAGCTGAAAAAAGGAACTACCGGGTTCTAACTACTGAAGCAAGTATAACGGCAAAACCATTTTTTGAAGCGCATGGTTTTAGAGTTACGCGAATAAAGAAAAAGCTGTATAACGGTAAAGATTTCACGAATTATAAAATGACTAAAGAGCTTTAATTATGTTAGCGTTTTACGAGTATGTGGAGAAGAAGGCGTGGAGAAAGCTTTTGTTGAGACCTGCCTTAGATAATTCATCTCTTGAAGCAAGTGTTTCAAACATTTTAAGGGAAGTAAAGCAGACAGGTGATGATGCGGTAAGAAGATTCGCTTCGATGTTTGATAAGGTTACCATCAGTAAATTTAAAGTAACGGACGAGGAAATAAGTGAAGCATGCGAGTTGGTGGGTGACGAGTTAAAGCAGGCAATTCAACAGGCAAAAAAAAATATTGAAAAATTCCACCAGGCCCAATTAAAGGTTGAAGAGCCGGTAGAGACAATGCCAGGGATAAAATGCTGGAGAAAATCTTTGCCAATTGAAAAAGTAGGATTGTATATCCCCGGCGGGTCAGCGCCTTTGTTTTCTACTATTTTAATGCTGGGTATTCCTGCTAAAATTGTTGGTTGTAAAGAGATTGTTTTATGTTCGCCGCCAAACAAAGAAGGCAAATTGCATCCGGCTATTTTGTATGCGGCACAGTTGGTCGGTGCTACCCAGATATTCAAAGCTGGTGGAGCGCAAGGCATAGCAGCTATGGCTTACGGAACTGCTACCATACCACGGGTTTATAAGATCTTTGGGCCGGGAAACCAATATGTGACGTGTGCAAAGCAATTGGTTCAAAAAGATGGAGTCGCTATCGATATGCCTGCCGGACCAAGTGAGGTAGCTGTGTTGGCAGACGATACTGCAGATGCATCTTTTGTTGCTGCTGATCTTTTATCGCAGGCCGAGCATGGTAACGATAGCCAATCAATTTTAGTTACAACATCTGCTAAATTAGCTGCTGAAACTAAGGTTGAAATCGAAAGGCAACTTACCTCGTTACCGAGAAAAGCCATCGCAACAATTGCTATTCAAAACAGTAAAATATTTTTAGTCGAAACAATAAAGGAAGGTATTGAATTGATAAACGAATATGCCCCTGAACATTTAATCATTAGCTGTGCTGATGACGAAAATATTGGTGAGCAGATTGTAAACGCCGGCTCTATTTTCCTTGGTAACTATTCACCTGAAAGCGTGGGCGATTACGCAAGTGGTACTAACCATACTTTGCCGACAAATGGTTATGCGAAAGCTTATAGCGGTGTAAGTGTTGATAGTTTTGTAAAGAAAATTACTTATCAGAAACTTTCAAAAGAAGGCCTTAAAGGTATTGGTAAAACAGTAGAACTTATGGCCGAAGCAGAGGGACTGCAGGCGCATAAAAATGCAGTCACACTTCGGTTGTCACACTAAAAATATTAACCGAAAAAAGTTCGCCCCTGATTTCTTTGTGTCTTCGAGCCTTAGTGCCAAAAAAATAATTGTGTTAAAAATGTTCGATTTAAATAAACTTGTCAGAGAAAATATAAAAACGCTGACGCCTTACTCATCAGCAAGAGATGAATTTACCGGCGAGGCAAAAGTGTTTTTAGATGCAAATGAAAATGCATTAGGTTCACCCTTAACGAAGTGGTATAATCGTTATCCGGATCCGCACCAGGTGAAGGTAAAAGAGGCACTTTCAAAAGTAAAGGCTGTTGAGGCTTCGAAGATATTTTTAGGAAATGGAAGCGATGAGTGTATTGATCTTTTATATCGTTGTTTTTGTAATCCCGGTAAAGACAATGTGATCATTTGTCCGCCGACTTATGGCATGTATGAAGTGAGTGCGAACATCAACGATGTTGCGATTAAGAAAGCACCTTTGCTTGACGATTTTCAGCTTGACCTTGTTCATCTCGAAAATTTGATTGATGGAAATACAAAGCTGATATGGATCTGTTCGCCAAACAATCCGACAGCAAACTCAATGAACAGGGAGGATGTAGAGACCATCTTAAATAACTTTAATGGATTGGTGGTTGTTGATGAAGCATACATCAATTTTTCCCGTCAAAAATCTTTTATCCAGGAATTGAATGATTATCCAAACCTCGTGGTTCTACAAACTTTTAGTAAAGCCTGGGGCCTTGCAGGTCTTCGTTTAGGAATGGCGTTTGCGTCTGAAGAAATTATTGAAATCCTAAACCGGGTAAAGCCTCCATACAATGTAAACCAGGTGACACAGGAGCTAGCTCTTAAAGCTTTAGAAGAAGTAGGGCAGGTAAATGATATGATTAAAGAACTGGTGCAAATGAGGGTCGCCCTAAAAGGTGTGTTTGAAAAAATTCCGTTTGTGAAAAAAGTGTATCCGTCTGACGCAAATTTTTTACTGGTAAAAGTGGAAAGCGCAAAAGAGGTTTACAATTATTTATTAACCAGGGGTATTGTGGTAAGGGATAGAAGCAACGTGCAGTTGTGCGATAACTGCTTACGTATTACTGTCGGAACTGAAGAGGAAAACACAGAGCTGATTGAAGCGATGGCTGACTGGTATGTTCAAAATAAAAAAGAGCTTGCGTAAATTCAATTCGCGGTCGAAATAGTTGGTGTGGAGACAGGCATTCAAACTCCGATTATTCATTGTTGCGTCGCATTTCGTTCAACAGAAGTAATTCTTGATTGACATTTCTATGCATCGAGTAAAGGAAGATCGAATGCTAATGCTAATTACAACGTTTTATTTCATTGCAAAAATATCTACAACCTACATTTCTCATGAAACGAGTATTGTTTATTGACCGCGACGGAACCCTTATCAACGAAGCGCCGCCAACTTACCAGATTGATAGTTTTAGTAAACTTGAGTTTTATCCGCACATGTTTGAGTACATGTCAAGGATTGCTAAAGAATTGGATTATGAGT
>JAOQAJ010000073.1 GCA_025963675.1 Segetibacter sp. | reverse complement strand
ATTAGGAGCAGTTTCCATCACGTTTTGATAGTTGGAGCCGGACCGATCGCCACCGTAAAGGGTAAGTCCGCTACCTGCGTTACTCGAGTTATGGTAGAAGCTACCTGAAACCCTGAACCTGATGTTATCACCTAATTTTTTATCAATTCCACCTTTTAAGTAAATAGATGGTTGCCTGCTCGTATTTTCATCCACCACTTTACGTTCACCATTTACAACGATTACTCCGGGAGTAGCAGAGTCAATACTTCCTTTTATCATACCGTTGGTCATGCCGAGCATTCCAAATAAACCATTTTTTTGCAAATACACTTCACCGCCGATCTCTGTTGCAAACGCATCCATTATATAATTTTCCATAAACGGATTGTAAAGGGCTTGTCCTGCATCTGATCTGCGGAAGTGGGCATCGCCGTAGTTGATTTCCATATGACCTACTTTGATGGTAGTAATATTCATCAGGTCATTCCAGAATTTTCCTTTAAAAGGAAGCTTGTCAAATTGAATGTATCCGCCTTTTACCCATGCTTCGTTGTGGTGACGTGTAGATAAGTAAGTAGTCACATTCAACCTGATACCGTCAGCTAGTTGTATGTCTGTAAACAGGTTTGCCTGCGCTGTCATAAAACCAGAAGACAATGGATAAAGCTTATTGGTTGTCTGAGCATTCAATGCAGTGCTCTTATGTTTCAGGTTTTGAAACTGTTGTGTAAAGCCTGCTCCGAACCTGATACGCGGACCTTCAAATGGAATGCTGTCTGGCACTTTAGATGTTTCAAAAACATTGATACCTCTTTGGTCATAAGGTCTCCAATATGATGGGCGCAGGTAAAATTCTCTGTCTGAGGTTTGAGCCAATGTTGCTAATGGAAGTATACTTACGGCTAATAATGCAAGTTTAGTATACTTTAAAAAATTCTTTTTCATTTTGCTGTTTTTATATTTCGAATTGGTTAGGTTATTTGGTAAATTTTAAATTGTATGAGATGGTAAGGTCATCACCAGTTTTGATTGTTCCAAACATCGCAGTCGGTGGCTTAATGCCATATTCTGACATTTT
Source organism: Segetibacter sp. (assembly GCA_025963675.1). Classification (GTDB taxonomy): domain Bacteria; phylum Bacteroidota; class Bacteroidia; order Chitinophagales; family Chitinophagaceae; genus Segetibacter. The sequence continues at coordinate 2,720 of JAOQAJ010000073.1, read as the reverse complement.
GAATTTCTTAGAACCTGATACTGATATACTTTTATCAGCGTTTAGTTTGCCTGTAGCTACCACTTCTGTTTCGCGGGTATTTCCTGCTATTGTCAACCGGCCAAACGCTTTGATACTATAAGTGTTTGCATCTATCGGAGTAACTGAACCAGTGCCTGCTACGAAAGTGATATTTGGACTTTTATCTGCCTTCAGTGCTTTATATGTGTTATTGTCCATCGTCTTGTGCTCACTCTTAAGGCTCCGCGCAGGTACCGAAAAACTGAGGGATGCCAGGTCGGCTAGCTTATCATCATTAAATGAAAATGTTGCTTCGCCTGAACCATTGTCTGATTTTTCTATCCAGTCATGCAGCGAAGAAGTTCCTGCTACCTGCATGCTACCATTTTGTGCCTTCAATTTTAACCGGACTGTATCGCCGGCAGGCTTTGCTGCCATTAAACCTGTTGCTAGTAAGAAGAAAAGTGCCATCGGCTTTGTGATTATCTTTTTCATGACTGTTGTCTTTTGTGTTATTGGGTTGTTATCCCTTTTGTTTACTCAACAAAGCTATTGGCGGGGTTTTCTATTAGTAATGATGGTGGTTGTCTAAACAAGTGATTCTAGTCATCTTTGTGTTTTTGCCTAAAAAAGAACCTGGTGTTACAATATTGGTATACATAAAAACAGAGGTTGTAATAAAACAACGTCTGTAAAAGCAAAATGATAAACAACCGATTTTTTAAATAAAAAATGAATGTCTTTTTTGTTACAAGCAGTTGATCATTATTCAACTCCTGTTGTGTCACACACTTGTACTGTATATTTTAAATGTAGCTTTTATCAACCTCTATGAAGCCGAAAACCAGTTTGAGCCAGCAACTCAGTTCTTTAAAAAGATGATTAGAGATTCGGGTTTGCGGAAATTGAGTTGGTTGTGCTAACGACACATCATTTATTGTAAAAAAATTAAAACACTACATACCAGATAAACCTACTGGTAGTTTAGTTCCAAACAAAGGATGTGATTACCAGCGAGATTAAGATGTTGGTAATAGTTCCATACTTTGCCTCCTCCCAATCAAGGATGATGAGGGTCTGAGATAATACAACTCCGGCAGTTGCAACTAGCCACCACGAATGAGCGTAGAACATGAATAAGATGGCTGCAGCCAGGAACAAGCCATAGGTGGCAAACCATAAAACACTTTCGATTTTTGCAAATCCTTTAAACCGCGAAATTGGATGAAAACGGACTTCATCATCTTCAGTAAACGCAAGTTCGTGAGCAAAGCCAAGCAGGTGTATAAAGCCATGTATGAGTACAATGAATGCAAAAATAAAGTGTAACATTTGCGACGGATTTTAAGGTGTTTTCAAAATTCTGCCTGAAAAGAATAACCATTAATCTTATCTGTAGAATCGAGTGATGATTATAGAATCAAAGCTATGCATACTGCTATTGCATTTACATGATCTCGGGAACACTGAATACTGATTTAAATCATCTCTCACGTAATTGAACAAATACAAATGTTCCACCAAATCATCATTTGTGTCCTGTTTATTGTTGCTATTCTTACATCTGCAAAACTGACTATAATCATTTTTACAACTGACGTTAGACATAGCAAGAGGAAACGGCAACGTGTAGTTTTGAAAAAAAAGCTATGGAAACGATTCTCATTGCAACCGACTTTTCTTCAGCAGCAAGAAATGCAACAGAATATGGATTTGAACTTGCCCGGGTACTTCGTGCAAAAGTTATTCTGTTTACTGCATACCAGCACTCAATGGCTGCCACTGATAGCCCTCTTTATATTTCTGCCGAAGAACAGCAAAGAGACAGTTACGAAAGATTATTTAAGGAAGCAGCATCTATTGATCCGCGCCGAACAGTAGCATTAGAAACTTTCTGCGTTGAAGGACCTGTAGATAGTTCAATACTTTCTGCCGCGAGTAAAAAAAATGTGTCATACATAGTTGTCGGAATGAAAGAACGGGGCAAGGAAATAAGGAAATATATTGGAAGCACAGTTACAGGATTATCTAAAATGTCCGGCATTCCTTTAATTGTAGTTCCGGCTGATGCACCATTCTCAATACCCAAAACAATTGCTCTTGCCAGTGATATAAATGATGAGACTGATATTCATATTCTAGAGCCTTTGAAAAAAATGAGTGAGTTCTTTCAATCCAACCTGTATGTTGTAAGGGTCATTAAGAAAAGCATGAATGAATCAGTGGAAAGGGTTATGAGATCGGAGAGATTAGCCTGGTTCTTAAACACAATACAACATTCGTTTGAGTTCATTAAAGCAGATAATGTGGCAAAAGCGCTAAATTCCTTTGTAGTGCAACAATCAGTAAATATGGTAGCAGTTATTCCTCATGAGCATACTTTATTTGAAAGACTGTTTACACGAAGCGTAACCAAAGACCTCGTGTTTCATTCACACGTGCCTTTACTTATCATTCCCGGTAAAAAGGATAACAAACATTTAGAAACTGAGAACGAGCTCGTTAGCTCAGAATTTTTCTATGGTGTTTGTTAGTTTCTGCTTGATAATGATTCCGATATTCCGCTAAAGCAAAAAGCCCCATCCGGGGTTTTTTGCTTTTAATCAATATTCTAAAATATTGTTTCAAAACGCTTATCCACTGAGCGAAATTTTCAAACGCAACAGTGCAGCCTCGCACTTTGGATGGCGTTTTACAAAACAAATGCTGTATGAAAAGGG
>JAOQAJ010000055.1 GCA_025963675.1 Segetibacter sp. | reverse complement strand
ACCACAGTTGGGCCAATAACTCCCAACATTTTTTGAACAGCGTTAGTGGCAGAGGCGTAATACTTATTCCTCAACAAAAAAGCAACATGAACCCGTGCAATGACGGCGGGCACTTTTACTAAGAGCGATAGCATAATCTTTCTCAATCAATTCCTACTGTTTCACTTCTTCTCTCTAATAATACAGTATCTCTCCAAATACCATTCATTTTACCTATTCGCTCCCTTTTACCTAATATGCGAAAGCCGCAGGCTTCATGGATTTTAATGCTTGCTATGTTTTCCGGAAAGATGCCTGCCTGTAACGTCCAGATGTTATTGGCTTCGCTCTCGTCTACTAATTTTTGCAGTAGTTGTTTTCCCAAACCTTTTCCTCTTGCTTTATCACTCACATAAACACTTACTTCCGCAACACCTGCATAAACACATCTGCCTGATACCGGTGTAAGTGCTGCCCATCCTAAAACATTGTTGTCTTTTGCTACAATCCTGCTATGTTGTAAATGGGTGCTGTTCCATTCATCCCAGGTTGGTGCAGATTGTTGAAAAGTGGCATTGCCCGTAGCAATGCCTTCTTCATATATTTCTTTTACAGCCTCCCAATCTGAAGGCTTCATTATATCAAGTGTTATCATAAACGGTTGAAATTTAATTACAACATTCAGGACCGCAACAAGCTGCCTTTTCTGCAACTGGTTTTTCTGCGTAAACCGTTATACTCCTGATACCTGTGCCTGATTGTTTGAATGCCGCAATCTGTTCTGCTGACAAGTATTGACTTAATATATCATCAGGGATAATAATCGCCTTGTCTTTTTGAACTGTCATGCTTTTAAAACCATTTGCTTCTATCAGTTCCAAATACACTTGCTTCTGAATAGCACCAGCTACACAACCTGCATACATTTCGGCAGCTTCTTTTATCTCTTTTGGTAACTGACCTTCTAAAACAATATCAGATATTGAGAAGTGACCGCCGGGCTTTAGAACTCTGTAAATTTCTTTAATGACTCCGTCTTTGTTTGGCACAAGGTTCAGTACACAGTTGCTTACAATAACATCGGCCGTATTAGCTGTTACGGGCATCTTTTCTATATCACCTTGCCTGAACTCTACATTATTAAAACCTCTTGCTTCATTGTTGTGTCTTGCTCTTTCAATCATAGCGGGTGTAAAGTCAATGCCTATCACTTTTCCGGTTACACCGGTTTCATTTCTTGCTATGAATGCATCATTACCTGCACCACTGCCAAGGTCTACAACTACATCACCTTTTTTAATCTTTGCATATTGTGTAGGTAATCCGCAACCTAAGCCGAGATCAGCATCGGCATTATAACCCTCTAATTGTGTGTAATCATCAGCCATGATGTTGTATACTTCTGTTGAGCAACAACCGGAGCCACAGCATGAGCTTTCATTAGTTTCTTTGTCCTGTAAAGCAATTTCTGAATACTTCTGCCTTACCATGTCTTTTACTTGTTCCTGAGTTTCCATTGTATTTATATTTTATAGTTATCGAAATATTACGATGATTATAAGCAAAAAAAGTTAGCAACAATTGCTGCCACCTTTGTATGTTTCAAACATTTGATTTAATACTGCCTGGGCTGCTTTCCATTCTTTCGCATCTATGCAATAACAAACTTTTGCACCTTCAATTTCCCCGGTTATTAAACCTGCTTCTTTTAGCTCCTTTAAATGTTGTGATACTGTACTTTGAGATAGCGGCAATTCGTCTACGATATCGCCGCAAACACAAGCCTGCCTTTTAGCTAACAGGTTTAAGATAGCAATTCTGGCCGGGTGCGCCAAAGCCTTAGCAATCTTTGCAATCTTGTTGTCTTTTACACTGAACTCGTATGATTTGGTTGCGCCCATAATCTCTATATCGTAAAATTACGATAAAAGTTAAAGGTGCCAAGTTTATTTTTAAAAAGCAAAAAGAAGCGCCCAAAAAAAACAGCTGTGAAAATTGGGAAATACGCTCGTTTGGTAGTAAACGAAAGGAACAGAGGGTTAGGGAGTAGATGTCGTTACACTCGTTTACAACTCTATTGCTTTAGCCAATTTTGTGACCAGCTGATAGTGAAGACAATTCTTTTAAGTTAATTTGAACTTCATTCAGTTTTAATAATCAAGATGCAACTCATAGGGCAAATAAGTCTTCCGCGTAAACGAGATTGGTAGATACACATTATCCACTAACCTAATAACTGCTCCTCTCTAAAAACCAAGCACCCTTTTTGAAAACCGTGGAATGGTAATAATACATTATCGCTCTAATCTGTTTTTTAGAGCAGCTGAGAAGTATCTTATTCTTACAATTAGACCGTTTATTTCGTTTTCGACTTCAACCAAATTATCATCCGCTGTTTTACCGGAAACAATTTTATCAAATTTATTTTGCACTGATTCAAGCTCCTTTTCAAGTTCTTCTATTTTTTTTCTTATTCTCTCCGAGGTATTATAGAAATAATAGGCCATAAAAAACCATTTGATGGTTCATTGTTTTTGAAGGATCTTCTGGACCGCCTGATTATACAAAACTTCCTTGCGCATCAATAAATTTATGGTGTCACTTGAGGCTTTTAGAAAATCAATTTCCTTGTGCTCACACACAGCCTCAATAAATTTTCTCTCCTCGTCAAGAAGAATGTGGTTAATAGAAATGGCTCTCCTGGTCAGTTCTAAAAGTTTATTGATTTTTTGGTCTTCCAGCATTCATCTAAAATACAAAAAAAATGATTTATATGTAGATAAAAATTAATGTCTAACTCTTAATCTATAAACATAAAAATCGAAAGGATATGCTTATGAAATAGGCGTTGGCCTTGAAGAAAAATTGCAGAAAACTTCAGTTGAAATAATGTGGCTACAAGTAAAATTATGCTCACCATCCAATACCAGTTAATAAACGAATGGAGCAGTAAAGTTGGCGGCGGAGCCGCAGTAAAAGTATACCCTGCAATAAGGCAGCGGCAAAGGACGATCTTAAGAAATGATTCCTGAAAAAGCAAAAGTCTTTACTGAATGTGTTCTTTATTTTAAAACATAGACTGAAATTTGTTTCAGCTATCCTCTGCTGGCATTCATTGTAATAGACCTCACCATTTAATACAGCTTATTAAAATTATGTTGTTTAATTTATTACTCAAGCCAATATTGCAGACACGCGACTTTTTATACAATTGTAAATTTCATTGAATGCCTTCTTATTGCCGGTCTTACCTCGATTCTTTTAGCAGCCATTATCGGCTATAAAGAAAAGCAACTGCAAATAAGAGTACTGTTGTGAGATATTAATGGATCAGCATTGTATTAATAGGATTATTATTTCCTATAACTTAACGGCATACCCGTAATATGCTTTGCAATAGCAGCGTCAAAACTGCAACTACTAATTTATATTAAAGCCTACAGTAAAACCTAACCAGGGTGTTCCCTGGTATATCCATCTTTTGTGGTTGTTGTCCATCAGGTGATCGAAACCTAAAGCTGTACCAAATGTAAACTCTCCCACACCAACTAAAGCCGCAATCCCTTTGCTTACAATGAAACCGTCATACTCTGACTGGATATAATTATTAGTAACAAAAGGGTTCATTTGCGTAGCGCCTAAACCGATAAAACCACCAAGGCTAAAGGCGAAGTGGTTCATTCTTCGGTGATAGGAGTTTAAAGGATTTTTATCATAAGAAAGAATGTACAAATCGGAACGATACCCAACAAACTCTGCTGCATTAAAGTTTGTATTTAATTGGTTAGGGAAGCCTGCTGTATAAGGGCGGTACTTAAAAAGAATAGACATTACATCAAGGTCAAAGCTGCGATTGGCAAATGTTAACTGCTGTCTATCGGCGGGATTATCTGTGCTTATATTAATGACTGAAGTTGTAGATGTATCGGCAACCCATCCTGCTTTTGTTTTAGTTAATGGATTAAGTGTTAGGCTTTGCGCCTTAACATCTACATAAAAGCGGCGATTATTATAATTTTTAACGGTATATGTCCCGGTTTCCATCTGGTGTTTCGAAGTTTCGCTTATGGTACTGCAACCTGTACTTACAAGTAAAGCAACTGCCAGGTATTGTAAAGACCACTTCATTAATATTTAATTGGAAATACGAAGATGATTAAAAATTGCCAGCAGGTCCTTGATTAAACGGTGTGAAAACAAAAACCACGTGGCAGTATCAATCCTCCAAAATCAACCGCCTCTGTTAGCACCATTATTACAAACATCTAAAAACAGGGTATTTTTATGATTTAATAAAAAAAACTATAACCATTTTTTCTTCTTAAACCAGAAATAAATAATAACTGTAACAATGACCATTAGTATTAAAACACCAGGATACCCCCACCTCTGCCGCAGCTCGGGCATAAACTCAAAGTTCATTCCGTAAATTCCGACAATAAAGGTGAGCGGCATAAAGAAAACAGAAAATATGGTAAGTACTTTCATTACATCGTTCGTCTTTTGAGCAGAAAACGAGATAAATAAGTTCATTAAGTTGTTTACTTCTTCCAGCACCTGACCATACAATGTTCTCATTTTTAAGTGCTGGTCCTTAACGTCCTGAACCAAAGGTTCTTCACCCGGTTTAGGAAAAATATGATTAATAGGCTCTTGCATTAATAGCAACACTTTATGTGCTAATGCTGCTTCACGTTTAATCAGGTATAATGCTTCCATTTGGTCGTTGTTTGTTTTTCGTCGCATTATTTCATTTTCGTAAACGTCCACCTGCTGAGAAAGATAATCAGCTCTTTGATCAAAAGTTTCCAGGGCGCTCCAAACTATTTTAGACAATACTTCTGTAGTAGATAAACATTTGCCGGGCGTTTTACAACGCTTACGAATGGGGTCTAAAAAGGGAGCTTCTGTTTTGTGTATTGTTATTAATAGTTGGTCTGTGTAAAATATGGTTATCTTATCTGTTAGTTCCTGGATAGTGGCAGCATTGCATGAACCGGCATTAACATTAAACCGTAGTATCATAAAGTTTACATCCTCTACAACTTCATACTTAGGTAAATGCTCGGGCTGTAAGCTGTCCTGAACGATCAAACGATTTAGGTTATGCTCTTTGCTTAATTCAATTACTTCTGCATTAGACGGATCACATACGTCTATCCAGTTAATGCCTTCAGAGGTGATTTGTAGGGTTTCTGCCATAGTAGAATGTTGGCGACAAATGTAAGTGACAAAATAGCTGCCAGACTTGGCTGGATAATTCTGCAGTTTAAAGGAACTCGATCGATTTTCTCTCATTTGCCAATACTTGCAGATATTGATCGCTACGCGTTTGTCTATTACATGGCTGTAGGCCCCCATTCCTATTGCTGTAGGATTTGCTTATGTACTTAGCTATTGTGCTACTATTTAAGCATTCTTGTGTCACTCACTTGTACTGGTATATCTTTGAGCAGCCTTACCATTACTATAAACGTTAGCAGTTGTTTGACAAATTGCCGACACAGTCTGGCTTTTTCATTTGCCTCCCTGGTCATCAACATAACCAGAGCCGGGAGTATTGTGAATTGACTAACAACCAGACTTATTATTTAACGAAAAGGGAATAAAAACGGCCGAGGCTTATTGGTACGGTAAGAAGGATAAGTTTACCATGCTGCAATTTATAGAACGCCTGCACGAGTTCCTGTATATAGATGATTACTACAGCATGCTTAAGCAAACTGGCAACGAGGGGCATGATAACAGTTAATTATGCTTATACCCGTTATAGCACAAGTGCAAATCCCGTCGCTGCTACTGCACATCTTGCCGCCGATTGCGGTTAGATATGATAACGGCCGTACCAGGTATTGGGAGATAGGAAATAAAAACGACGGCAACTGGCAAGCTGGGTTATCGAATTGATGCGAGCAACAATAAAGATGGACAGGCGGAAATTATAAACGGCAATCTATCCGGACAGCATTATAGAATATTCGTTGACAGTATGAAAAAAGCC
>JAOQAJ010000036.1 GCA_025963675.1 Segetibacter sp. | reverse complement strand
GCTTGCTTTTTGTCTTGCCCTGGTAGCTACCTTTAGTATGTTTAAGAATCTACTTTGATGCGTTTTTGAAATTCAAGGATTCTATAGAAAAATAATTGTGCAAGCAATAACGGCTGCCACATTTTTGTGGCGGCTTTTTTTCTCTATAATTTGAATCATACTGGCGAATATTAGCTCGCTGCAATCATAGCTGCAACCCTTTCACCATCCATCGCTGCGCTAACAATGCCACCGGCGTAACCCGCACCTTCACCACAAGGATATAAATTTTTTATCTGAGGATGTTGTAAAGTGACAGTATCTCGCGGAATACGGACCGGTGAAGATGTGCGGCTTTCAGTCGCTACGACTACTGCTTCATTTGTAAAATAGCCCTTCATTTTTCTTCCAAATGCTTTAAAGCCTTCCTGTAAACTACTTTGTATAAAAGGTGGTAAAACACTTCTTGAATCAGCGCTTTTGATCCCAGGCAAATAACTGCAGATTGGTAAAGTTTCAGAGATTTTATTATCGCAAAAATCTGCCATTCTTTGTGCAGGTGCAACAAACTTTCCCCCACCAGCAACAAATGCATTCCGCTCTATCATCTCCTGGAAATACATCATGGTTAATGGCGAGTCAATCCCCACCTTCTTCTCCTTAATATATTCCCTGAAATCCTGTAAATTCCATAAATCCTGGTTCTCGACGCTTACCACCATTCCGCTATTGGCAAACGGGTTATTGCGTTTGCTGGGGCTCCAACCATTTACAACAAGCTCTTCTGCATTAGTCGCTGCCGGCGCTATGATTCCTCCCGGGCACATACAAAAACTAAACACGCCTTTGTTCTCTACTTGCTGAACCAATGAATAAGATGCAGGTGGTAGAAACTCGCCCCTGTTATTGCAACCGTATTGTATACTATCTATTATGGTTTGCGGATGCTCGATTCGTACGCCTAATGCAAATGGCTTTGCTTCAATTAAAATATTTTTTCTATTAAGCAATAGAAAAATATCCCGGGCAGAATGGCCTGTTGCCAATATAACAGCTTCTGATCCGTATTGGTCACCATCGGCCGTTATGACTCCTTTTATGCTATCGTCTTCTAAAACGAAATCAATGACTTTTTTATCAAAAAGAAATAAACCACCATGATCAATAATACACTGCCTCATAGCAGTTATGATTTGCGGAAGCTTATTAGTGCCAATATGTGGATGCGCTTCAACCAGTATTTGGTCTTCCGCACCAAACTGAACAAACAGATTTAGTATACGATTAATATCTCCGCGTTTGTTACTTCGCGTATATAATTTACCATCGCTGTAGGTGCCAGCGCCGCCTTCGCCAAAACAGTAATTGCTATCTTCATTTACAACCCCTTCTTTATTGAGGGCTGCAAGGTCGCGGCGGCGGGCTCTTACATCTTTGCCGCGCTCCAAAATAATTGGCTGTATACCATCTTCAATCAACTTAAGTGCAGCAAACAATCCGGTAGGTCCGGCACCAATTACGATTACTTTTCTTTGGGCTTTACTTACATCTTTAAAATCAACTTTTGTTGACTTCCTTTCAATAAAAGGTTCATTAATAAAAGCCTGTACTGTCAGGTTTATATATACCTGCCTGCCCCGTGCATCAATAGATTTTTTTAAAGGGTAAAACCCGGTAACCTCATCGTCCTTTTTACCCGAAGTGCTGGCAATGTAGCGCTTAATAATATTATCGTCAGCTGCTTCGGATGGAAGCAGCTTTAGTGCTATTTGTTGTTGCATAATGTTGTTAGGTATTTATCCTAAAAATCGGGCAATTATATATTCAACTTCTGTTATCTCTTCTTCGATACCGCCACCTGTTTTCATAGCATCATCGTTGCGTCGCAATCACTTTGTCGGCAAACCAATCATCATCTTCAGCTTTTATTTTTACTTGCCTCAACCCTCCAGACAGCTTCAATACAAAGTGAACCGTATCACACGAAAATGGTGATTAAAGTAAATACAGTACAAGAGTGCGACGCAACGATGATTAAACAGAGGACTAATGTTGAAGCCAGAAATTTATATCCGTTCCTTCCCATCCATCCCAAATTTTATAAATCGTGGTTCTAAAAAGGCAGATCATCTACGTTATCTGATGGAGGTATATCGTTATAATTTACCTCTGCGCTGCCTGCATTATTCTGGCTGAGCTTTAAACTTTCCATTCTCCATGCATCAAGGTTTGTAATGTAATTTGTTCTGCCATCTTTCTCCCACTTGGTTCCTTTTATATTAAACTGAACCTTGACTTCGTCACCTATATTAAACCTGTCAGGCATAGCTGTTTTATCTTGCACACATTGAAATTTTACATAATTGGTAAAACTTCTTCCATTTGTATCTTCCGTCTTTTCAATTACGAATTCTCGTGTTTTGAAGCTTTCACTACGCTGCACAATATCAAATCGTACAACCAATTTTCCTGTTAATTCGTATGACATTTTTAGATATTATTTGCAGCAAAAGTATCATTTAAAACCCTTTTTAAACGGAAAATAGCAGAAAGACAAATGTTATTTTTGGGGATAAAGTTTTGAAATTATTTATTATGAAAAGTAGATTTTTAGTCTTACTTTTCATTTCCTCTTACGACATATTTACTTTTTTAAAGAGCAGTTCGATACCTTTTTAGTTTTAATAATAATCTTATCCATTCAAATTAAAAGGTTTTAGTGCGCATACAACTGTTGCTAGTTTTTTTTAAGTCTTTTCCGAGACTTGAACAAACAAATGTATTTGGGTAAGACTTGTTTTAATAAATCTAAGCAGCTAACCACAGCAAAGTTAGACGATCGAAGCTCTCCCAATATTCACGTTAAACATAATCTGGTTCGTTATCCGTTGAAATGTCTTTATCAGGTTCAGAAAATGCAATCAGGAAGCTTGTGTCAAAAACCCGTGCACATAATAAATTGATTGGGGAAAAAAATGTACCGGGCCAACAAAAGTGGGATACGTGGTTTTCCAAAAAAACCTTTTTAAGATTTTTTAAAAAAATATAATTTTTAAGCATTTGAATTTTCTAAAAAAGACATCTAAAAACAGTAAAAAATAACGGCCATGAATGCAACAGGTTCTGTTATAACAGTTATATTATTTTTTGCCATTTATAAGTGCGAATAAAAAGGTCAGTAAGATACATGACAAAAGAAATCCGCGGAAAATTGGGGGCCAAAAAAATAGTTTGGTATTGGAATTGAATGAGTGAGGGCGTTAATGGTGTATTGTTAAAAAAACGACTTTAAACATTTGATTTTTAATGTCTTGCTTAAGGAAAGTCCTTAATACTTAAACAATTCTTTTAGCGTTAGTATAAAGCTTAATCAGCACAAAAAAAAATTATTTCAATGAAACTCAATACTGTGGCACAAAGGGGAAAAACAAACATTTTAAAAATTTTTTTTTAAAAGATAAAGTTTGATATTCGCCATCCCGCCAAACTTTTTTATTCACAGAATGTGAGCAAATTTTTGGAGAGGTTTCAAGTTCTAACATTCCTAACTAAAATTATAAAAAAACTATAGTGATTAATATGGCCAAAACTGCCGATATAGTTTGGAGTAATTGTTTAAAAATTATTAAAGACATAGTAGAATGGCAACATTATAAAACATGGTTTGAACCAATTAAACCAGTTGAACTTAAGGATCAAGTACTACTAATACAGGTGCCAAGCCAGTTTTTTTACGAATACCTTGAAGAACATTATGTAAATCTTTTAGCCAAAACTCTTAAAAGGGAATTAGGCAAAGATGCACGTTTAGAATACAGAATAATGGTTGACAGTGGTAACAGTAATAATAAGCCTTTAACCATGGATATACCTGCAAATAACATAAAGACATACAGCAACAACGAGATGGACTTTCCGCTGGTTATTAATAACCCGGTAAAAAATCCTTTTGTTATTCCCGGTCTTAAAAAAATGCAGATCGACCCTCAACTGAATCCTATTTACACTTTCGATTCTTTTATTGAAGGCGATTGCAATCGCGTAGCTCGACGGGCGGGTAAAACAGTTGCAGAAAAACCTGGTGCAAATTCATTTAACCCATTGGTTGTATATGGTGGCGTTGGGCTAGGCAAAACTCATCTTGGACAAGCTATAGGCAACGAAGTAAAACGTTTGCACCCTCAAAAAGTAGTGTTGTATGTTAGTTCAGAAAAATTCATAAACCAGTTCCAGGATCATAGCCGTAATAATGCCATTAATGACTTTATCCATTTCTATCAGTTAATTGATGTATTAATCATTGATGATGTTCAATTTTTTAACCGTGCAGAAAGAAGCCAGGATGCATTCTTTGCCATCTTTAATCACCTGCATCAATCGGGCAAGCAATTAGTCTTATCGTCGGATAAACCACCGAAAGATTTAGATGGCTTACAGGAAAGATTGCTTAGCCGTTTTCGTTGGGGATTAAGCGCTGATCTTCAAATGCCGGACTATGATACGAGGATTGAGATACTGGATAAGAAGATGAAAAATGACGGCCTTGATATGCCACGTGAGGTTGTAAAATATGTTTCTTATAACATCAACAGCAACATAAGAGAGTTGGAAGGGGCTTTAATTTCATTGCTTGCTCAGTCGTCTTTAAATAAAAGAGAAATTGACCTTGAGCTTGCTAAAAAAGTTCTTAGAAATTTTGTAAAGACCAGCAGTAAAGAAATTACGATAGATACGATACAAAAAATGGTTTGCGAGTTTTTTGATGTGCCTTACGATAAGCTGCTACAGAAGACGCGTAAGCGCGAAATAGTTCAAGCCAGGCAGATCACTATGTACCTCGCAAAAGCCTTTACTAAGAACTCTCTAAAGACTATTGGTGAACATTTTGGCGGCCGCGACCATACCACTGTTATTCATAGTTGCCAAACAGTAAAAGATCTAATGGATACTGATAGCCTCTTTCGTGAAAATGTGATGGAACTACAACAAAAAGTACAACTTGCTGCTATGTAAGCTTAACCTCTGAAACAAAATTATTATCCCGGGCAATTAGCCTGGGATTTTTTTTGGAACCAACTAAAGAATAGCAATAAGATATCCTTCCGTCACACTACGTTTATCGTTAAATCTTGTGGCAACATTATCTCAGTCTCTGTAAATGACTAAGAACGTCTAATAGCTCCTTTATCGCACTAATTACATTGCACTATAATCGAAACTCTTAATAGCTGCTTTTAAAAAATATTTTAAATCATAAAAAAAGTCTTGTATCAATTTTGAATGTAAAGGTAAATACCCTTATTTTTGCCACCCCTTTAAAAAAGGAAGGGTTGGTGAGGTGCCTGAGTGGCCGAAAGGAACGGTTTGCTAAACCGTCGTACGGGTTAAACTGTACCGAGGGTTCGAATCCCTCCC
>JAOQAJ010000021.1 GCA_025963675.1 Segetibacter sp. | reverse complement strand
CATCTTCAACGCTTTTTACGTTATCATTTATAAACGCTGAGGCCTTTGCTGTTATATCAAAATCTTTTTGCTCAAGCAGCAGTAACGCTAGTGGTTCCAGCCCGTTTTCGCGTGCAGCCTGCGCCTTTGTTTTACGTTTTGGTTTGTATGGAAGATAAATGTCTTCAAGCTCTGCAACAGTTGTCGTTTTATCTAACTTAGCCTGCAGTTCTTCAGTCATTTTTCCTTGTTCGGTAATCACTTTTTCTATAAAAGCTTTCCGTTCGGTAAACTCTTTTAAAAACTTAGCTTCATCCTGTATTTGCTGAATTTGAACTTCATCCAGGTTACCTGTTTTATCTTTACGATAACGTGCAATAAACGGTATCGTAGAACCTTCTTCCAACAATCCTAATACTGCTTCTACCTGTGCAGTTCTCACATTTAGCTTAGCCGATATACTTTGTGCAAATTCCATTAATACTTTTTTTTATTTTTTTGTTACAGGCATTTGTTCTTTCCCCGACGTCGTTGTGTCACTCACTTGTACCTGTAAAAACTTAATTCATCTTTTTTCAAAAACACCTGCTGGTATAAGCCAGAAAACAGTCGATAAAATACCATCAGCAGAAGTGTGCGACGCAACGATGTAGCCTTATATTCCTAAGCACGCTACCAAAAAACCACCAAACACTAATTTCCCCTAAATCCCAAAACGTCATGAAAATCCCGGTTCAAAAGGGGCGGCGAAAGTAACAGCGAAATGTGATTTCACAAAGAGGAGTTATTCACCGGGTGGCTGCGAGTGCAGTTATTGATTTGTAAGATTTATAAAGAGTTGACCATCATTTCGATTTCCTCATAATCCATCAAATTTCATAAATCGTGGTTCTATTTCATTTCCCACCAATCGCAAAAACCCAATAAATCCCGGTTCAGACAATCCCCTAAATCGTGGTTCTAAACTCTACTCTTCTGTGAGGATTTTTAGTAGCATACTGGTACACCAACCCTCTGATATATTCACTCTCGGGGTATTGGGTAAGGTGCTTTTTATATTCGTCGATGTGGGTAAACGATACATTGGCAGGAACATATCCCATTCCATAAAACCGTCCTTTTTCCATTAGGATGATTCCTTGTTTGTCTTCTTTTTTGGGCAATGCAACATCCTCGACCACAGCGAAACTTGGTAGTGAACCTTTTAAATGTTCCACAGCATTTTTAACCCTGAGGTTATATTCTTCGGCACAAAGTTCGTCTGCCAATGAAGGTCCTGCGCTTTTATCGATATAACATAAGCGTGCGCACAATTCAAATTGTTCGATCAATTGCTTTAAAAGATTAATTCCATCGAGCAGAAGATTGAACGTATACAACGGTTCCAGTTGTTTTTTCTTTTTTTCAATAATCATCCTTTGATAGCCGCGACCATCTTCATACATGTACAAACCATACGTTTGCTGAAAGCCCTTCAAGCTTCGGTTATACAAAGGCCACAATCTTTTTATCTCAATACTTTCAAGAATAAAAGCCATTAACTCTGAACCACAGGTTTGAAAAGAAATATTATAGATTTCCCGCAAAAAGTCTTGCTTTTGCTTCCCGGGTTTATTGTTAGAGAAATGACTGTTTACGCGCTTTTTTAAATCTTTCGCTTTGCCGACATATACAATCTTTCCCTTTGAATTATGGAAATAATAGACGCCGGGCAGCGGCGGTAATTGTGCAACTTTCTCAACCGGCAAATGAGGTGGCAGAAACTGCTCCTTGGCTTTACCCTTAAGCATATTTTTTATCTCGCCATCCACATCATTTTTTAAAATGCATTCGAACAGCTTTACTGTTGCCAAAGCATCGCCGCCTGCACGATGTCTTTGTTCAATCTCTATTTGCAAACAGCGACAAAGATTGCCTAAACTATAGCTTGGATGGCCCGGTAAAATCTTTCTGGCAAGACGAACGGTACACAACTTTTTAGTATCCAGCTCATAACCATATTGCCCCAGTTGATGCTTTACGAATGAATAATCGAAATTGACATTATGTGCTACAAAAACCTTGTCGTGCAACAGCCCGTAAATTTTAGGAGCTACGTCTTCAAAAAGCGGTGCCTGGCTCACCATTGCATTGTTAATCCCCGTCAACGCCTGTATATATCGTGGTATGGGAGCTTCGGGATTGATGAGGGTTTCAAAATAATCGATCATCCGCTCACCGTCATGTATAGCAATAGCAATTTCTGTAATGGAATTTCCACTAGCATAACCCCCTGTTGTTTCTATATCAACTATTGCGAACATTAAAATTGAGAAAGGATAAAGGTAAGTGGAATTTGAAAAGCGATCATTTTTTTACCAAAAAAATTAGCAAAACAACGTGCCATCGCTTTTAAAGACGGATACTTACTCATTGCTAGAAACATTGCTCAAACCTGGTCTTTTCTGCAAGTGCCGCCGATTCGTATTAATGCTCAAGCCGCTGGGCTTCGTTCTTGCAACGGGACTTCACCCGCTGGTTTCAGAAACTGCTTTGCATGTTTCTTAATTCCTTCGCCTTCGCTCGGAACCTCACCGACTGCTGTCCCTTATGCAGGAACTGTTGTCAGACTAAGATGCCATTTATAAAGTATCAATTGAAAAAACAGGATATTGTTTGTTGATTTTAAGAACGACTTCATAAAAAGGCGTTATGATATGAAACGATGTTACTAGCGTTTAGAAATCTTTTTAGTCCGTAGGTCATACTCGCGTTTTTATAAGTCCTGAAAATGCATGGAAAAATTTTTAGAAATCTCTGTAACAAAATAAAAAGAAGTGCGTCTAACTTCTGAACGAGCGATTATAATATCTGTGTTAACAAGAATTAACACAGGATGAATAATAACTATATCTATTTTTAGTCCCACAAAACCATAGCTGATGAAAAAGCTTCTTTACTCAATATTCCTGGGTTTATTATTTACCGTCTCCGGGTGCACAGCATTTAATAATAGTGTAAAAGTTATTAGCAGATGTTGTAAAGCTATAACGATGATAAGGACCGCTGATACGCTAAATGAAAAAGACAAGGAAGCAGAAACTTCAAATGCCTCTTCCATTCTGCCGGTTAATTCGTGGGATGGTAAGATGTTGATCTGGTAAACTCTCTTTACATTATATTTTTTGTAAGGTCCTTTTGCGGACCTTTTTTTATGCCTTCAATCGTTTAACAAACAGCATTTGGTTTTTGTACATTTGCTCTCCCAAATTTTAGAATGATCACTTTCCGGCAAAAAAGCCGGTAAAGCTTAATTGCAACTATGGAACTAAGTAAGAATTACATTCCTTCAGCTACCGAAGAAAAATGGTACAAGCACTGGTTGGATAAAAAATATTTTAACAGCACTCCTGATGAAAGGCCATCTTATACTGTTGTTATACCTCCACCAAATGTAACGGGAGTGTTACACATGGGACATACGCTAAACGAAACCGTACAGGACATTCTGGTAAGGAAAGCCAGAATGAGCGGATTTAATGCTTGCTGGGTTCCGGGAAGTGACCATGCAAGCATTGCTACCGAAGCAAAGGTGGTTCAAATGCTGAAAGAACAAGGCATTGATAAAAACACTTTAACGCGGGAAGAGTTTTTAAAATATGCGTTTCAATGGAAAGAAAAATATGGCGGCATTATCTATAGTCAGATTGCGAAGCTTGGCTGTAGTGTCGATTGGAATCGTACCACTTTCACGATGGACGATCATTACTATAAGGCTGTAATAAAAGTTTTTGTTGACCTGTACAACAAGGGGCTGGTATATCGGGGCGCCAGAATGATTAACTGGGATCCGGCAGCTAAGACCGCACTAAGTGATGAAGAAGTAGAATTTAAAGACATCGTAGGAAAGCTGTATCACATAGAATACAAACTCGAAGACGAGAATGGAAACCCTATAGCTCCCCTTCACGGGGGCGCGGGCATCACCATTGCCACTCAACGGCCTGAAACAATTATGGGTGACACGGCAATTTGCGTAAATCCTAATGATGAGCGATATGCGCATCTAAAGGGAAAATTTGCCATCGTTCCATTGATTTATCGCCGCATTCCTATCATTTTTGATGAATATGTTGATCCAACTTTTGGTACGGGTGCATTAAAGGTTACTCCGGCTCACGACATTAACGACTATAACCTCGGATTAAAACACCATCTTGAAGTTGTTGACACACTAAATGAAGACGGAACGTTAAGCGAAGCGGCCCAGATATATGTAGGAGTTGAACGCTTTGCAGCCCGTAAAAAAATACTGGTCGAATTAAAAGAAAAAGGTTATTTCATTAAAGAAGAAGAATATCCCAGCCGCCTTGGCTACAGCCAAAGAAGTGGTGCAGTAGTTGAACCGCGCATAAGCACCCAGTGGTTTCTGAAGATGAAAGAAATGGCAGGACCGGCACTAAGTGCTGTGGTAAATGGGGACATCAAAATACATCCGGGAGAAAAATTTTTAGCAACTTATAAGTACTGGCTGGAGAACGTAAAAGACTGGTGCATCAGTCGTCAGCTTTGGTGGGGCCAGCAAATACCCGCATGGTATGATGAGAAGGGAAATGTATTTGTAGCGGAAACGGAAGAAGCTGCAAGCCTTAAGCTTCAGGCTTCAAGCTTAGAACAACAAAACGCAGAAAGGTTGCAGCCTGGCGCTGGTAGCTTGAAGCTTACTCAGGACGCCGACGTGTTCGACACCTGGTTCTCAGCGTGGTTATGGCCAATGGAAGTTTTTAATGGCATTTCTGATCCTGGCAATAAAGAGGTTGATTACTACTACCCTACTTCGGTACTCGTAACGGGTCAGGATATCATTTTCTTTTGGGTTGCGAGGATGATAATGGCGGGCACCCATTATGAAAAGGTAAAGCCGTTTAATGATGTTTATTTCACAGGAATGGTCCGTGATAAGCAGGGAAGAAAAATGAGCAAGAGCTTAGGCAACAGCCCTGATTTGTTAGATCTTATTGATAAATATGGTGCCGACGCAGTTCGTTTTGGAATTATGATTTCTTCCCCCGCCGGCAACGATTTATTGTTTGATGAAGCCAGCCTGGAGCAGGGACGCAACTTCAATAATAAATTGTGGAATGCTTTGAAATTAGTGAAGATGTGGGAAGCCAGGCAGATGGCTGAAGAGACTAAAGAAATTGTAGATGACAGCTTCGAACTAACTGATGAAACAAAACAATTATTTGGTGAGATTGATCAATTGCCACACGATGCTCCGTTAGATCATGCAAATTTCTCAATTGCATGGTTTGCAAACCGGCTTCAGCAGGTAAGGGCCGAGGTTGAGGTTTTATATAGCCAATTCAGATTAAGTGAAGCTCTAAAAGTAATCTATTCGCTTATCTGGGACGACTTCTGCAGCTGGTACCTCGAATGGGTTAAGCCCGGATTTGAGCAGCCAATTGAAGACGAAGTATACAGCAAAACAATCCACTTCTTTGAAGAGCTGATGCAATTACTACATCCGTTTATGCCGTTTATTACCGAAGAGATTTATCACTTGCTGAGCGAAAAACAAGATGATTTGTGTATAAAGCAATTTGCGGCAATAAAAGCAACCAATAACGAAGTTGTAGCCGGGGGTGAATTATTAAAGCAGGTAATATCTGCCTTGCGTGATGCAAGAAATAAAAGCCAGCTAAAACCAAAGGAGACAATCAAGCTCTACATTCAATCAGAAAACAACCAGGTATATAAGAATATTGAAAGCATTCTGCAAAAACAGGTAAATGCGGAGACAATTAATTATGTAAACGAGACTGTACCAAATGCAACAGTTGTGGCAATTGAAAAAGATAAATTTTACATTGAAAGCGAGCGAAAAGCAGATACAGAAACTATTAGAACCGAACTGTTAAAAGACCTCGAACATCAAAGAGGGTTTTTACAAAGCGTTATCAAAAAATTAAATAACGAGCGTTTTGTAGCTAACGCGAAAGTCGAAGTGGTAGAACTGGAAAAGAAGAAACAGGCTGATGCAGAAGCAAGGATAAAGACGATAGAAGAGAGTTTGGCGAACCTTGTCTGAACTGGGAGTATGGGAAGATTGGGATAAGCCGGATTAAAAACTTGATAAGAATTTTTTTGAGTCAAACTGCATCGCTACCAGGGGCTTTGCTTGCGTCGCACTCTTCAACGGAAAGTAATGCTATTGAACAGGTTGGAACCACGAAGACTCGACAGACACAAAGGGGCACAAAAGGCTTAGTGAAACTTACACTCTTCGTGTCTTCGTGGTTCAAAAACTCGCCGGTTAAATTGATGAAATGGTAACAGACTTTTCCGGGCTATTGTTGCGTTTCTGTAAAAAGTACAAGTGTGCGACGCAACAGTGTTGATCAAAGAAATTAAGCTGGGACCATAAAAAAAATCATGAACAACCACTTGCCTTCATCAGGACTCATCATCAGACCTGCCTCTATTATAGACATCCCCGTCATTAGGCAGATAGCAGACAAAACGTGGCCGGCAGCCTATGAAGAATTATTAGGCAAAGACCAGGTTGAATACATGCTGGATAAATTGTACAGCCACCAGGCTTTGGAAGATCAGATGAAAAAACAACATTATTTTTTCCTGGCGTTAAAAGAATATGAGGCCGTTGGTTTCACTTCCTTTTCCAAAGTTGAAAAGGATATTTACAAGCTTCAAAAGTTATATGT
>JAOQAJ010000011.1 GCA_025963675.1 Segetibacter sp. | reverse complement strand
TGTCGTTTTCCAGCGATCAAATTTTGCAGTAAATGATCCTGCTTTTGGTTGGAATGGTACACTAAACGGGGCGCAGTTAAGTCAAGACGTGTATGTCTATCAAATTGACATTATTTGTCAGACGGGTCAGGTTTTTAGCTTGAAAGGTGACATTTCTTTGATGAGATAAGCGGGTATCAATTGTAGGGGTCATTACAAACAATGCAACATTTTTCTATCAGTCGCTCAATAACTGGCCCAAGAGCGATTACATCACCATCGTCGAAAAGACTTTGTCTCTTATGCAGTTTGAGAGAGATGAGTTTCAAAAAGCAAACAGGTGGCTTTAAATATTCTGAGCCAAATTGAAGGCTTTTTAAAAGGGAGCCTGACTCTGAATAAAGAGAGAAAGTACAAGTGAGTGACACAACAATGTTGATAAGGATAAAAATGCTTGCACAATAAATTACCCCGCAAAAGCGGATACTACAGTATCTCTATGAATGTTTTTTTTTAGAATTCATTATTGCTTCAATTAAACTTTTGTCATCCATTACCTCTTCCCACTCAAGAGGTAATTCTAATCTTACTGTTTGAGAACCACCTGACGGAGTGCAAACTACCGTTACCTTTCCATCTTCATTTTCTTCCAGCTCAGTAGCTTTTTCAGACGTTTTTTCTTCAGACATACTATACGCTTGCACGCAGGTCCATCTTGTATTTTCACTATCGGTCACTTCCCTTTGTTTCATTAAACTTATAGGTTTTTTTCGATTCTATGGATTTCTTCTATTGTAAGCTGCAAGGGTATTTTTCATAAGCCCTGCAATAGTCATGAGGCCTACCCCGCCCGGAACGGGTGAGGCGGCACCAGCTACTTTTGAAACCTCTTTAAAATCAACATCCCCTTTGATACGGTATCCTTTTGCAGCGCTGGCATCGTCAACTCGTGTTATACCAACGTCTATTACAATTGCACCTTCTTTTACCATATCGCCTTTTACGAACTCAGGTCGTCCCAGGGCTGCGATAATAATATCGGCTTGTAAGGTTATCTCTTTTAAATCGGGTGTATGACTATGGCAAATGGTAACTGTGCAATTGCCATAAGGAATGTTACTGCTCAGTAAGATACTCATCGGACGCCCTACTATATTACTGCGTCCGATAACTACCGCGTGCTTTCCTTTTGTTGTTAACTGAAAATGCTCGAGTAGCAACATAATGCCATAAGGTGTAGCAGGTATAAATGTATCTAAACCTTGTACCAAACGACCAACACTAACGGGATGGAAACCATCCACATCCTTGTCGGGGTTAATGCTGTTGATAACATTGGCTTCGCTAATATGTTTTGGTAACGGCAGTTGAACTAATATGCCATCAATTTTATCGTCGGTATTTAACTCTTCAATCTTTGCCAACAGCTCCTTTTCTGCAATATTATTTTCAAAGCGAACAAGGGTAGACGTGAATCCTATTTCACCACAAAATTTTACTTTACTTGCCACGTACGTTTCACTTGCACCGTTATTGCCTATCAGTACAGCCGCCAGGTGTGGCTTTCGTTTTCCTTTAGCAATCAGTTCTTTAGTTTCGATAATAAGGCTTTCTTTCACTGATTGAGAAGCTATTTTTCCATCTAGTAGTAACATGGGTCAAAGGTATTAAGCGGGATTTAAATAAAGGAAAATTGTTAAAGCTATAATAAAATAAAATTTTTTATAATGTGTTTTAATAGTTACATTTCTATTTAAATAATTGCTGCTTTGAAATTTATTCTGTCAACAATTACCCTTTTGATGTTCGGCTGTATTCGAGGGCAGGTTGTAAGACAGCGATTAAGTATTAATTATGCTACAGCTGGTGCTTATAGCAAAAATTTTTTGGATATTTTTTCAGGTGCATCAAACCAGGCGGCTTTCGCGAGTTTGAAAACAGGCGCCTTCGGAGCTTATGGTGAAAGGCGGTTTATGCTGCAGGAACTTTCACGATTTACTTCGCTGGTAGCCTTGCCAACTGCCTCAGGAACTTTCGGTTTTCAGGCAGATTATTTTGGTTCGTCTTCTTTTAACGAGACTGAAGCAGGAATAATGTATGCCAGAAAATTAAGTGCGACAATAGATATCGGTGGAAAATTTAACTATCACCTCGTCAAAATCGCTGGTTATGGAAGTATTTCAGCAGTGAACTTTGAAGGTGGTGCAATTATTCATTTAACTGAAAGACTGCATACCGGCATTCATGTTTATAATCCTGGTAGTGGTACGCCTGGCAAAACAGCGAGTGAAAAATTAGCGTCAGTTTATTCGTTAGGTTTAGGTTATGAGGTATCGGAGAAATTGTTTATTGGAGGGGAAATTATAAAACATGAAGATGAGAACATTGGGGTAAAAGCAAGTTTGCAATATAGCCTTGAAAAATCATTTTTTATTCGAACTGGTATTTCTACAATTAATAATAACAGCTTTGCCAGTGCAGGTTTAAATACTGGCTTTGGTCGCATAGATCTAAATATTGCATTTCATCCGCAACTCGGTTTTACTCCCGGAATTTTATTATCAATAAATTTTAAGAAATCTGAAGAAGAGTGAAAAATACTTCATTATTCATGATCGCATTTTTCATTTGGTTTAATGCTATAAGCCAGTATGAAGAGGTAGTGATACATGGTAGTGAAATGGAGCAGCAGATAGAAAACCTGGCTGCTCAACAAGATGGAGAACCGGAAGATGATAGTTATTTTCAAACATTGGAGTATTACAGAAGGAACAAGCTGAATCTTAACACTGCCGGTGAAAGTGAATTGAAAGAATTAAGGTTTGTCTCTGATCTTCAAATCCAAACTTTTCTATTATACAGAAAAGTACTTGGAAACTTGATTAGTATATACGAACTACAAGCTGTACCGGGATGGGACTTGACGATTATACAAAAACTATTGCTATACGTAAAGGTTGGTAATGTTCTTTCTTTCTCATCAAATTTAAAAGACCGCCTTACATCTGGTCAACATTCCTTGCTGTTAAGAATGCAGCAAGTCCTCGAAAAGAGTAATGGTTTCAATCGCCCGGATAGTATCTCTATTCGCTATCCAGGTAGCGCAACGAAAATCATGTTCAGGTATAAGTATAATTATCGTAATATTTTTCAGTTCGGCGTAACAGGAGATAAAGATGCAGGAGAGATGTTTTTTAGAGGAAGCCAGAAACAAGGTTTCGATTTTTATTCGTTTCATCTCTTTGCACGAAAACTTGGGGTTGTTAAACATTTAGCTTTGGGCGATTTTACAGTGAACCTTGGGCAAGGATTAATTCACTGGCAAAGTATGGCCTTTAAAAAAAGCGCCGATATTACCGCTGTTAAAAGGCAAGCTGATATACTAAGACCATATAACTCACCGGGAGAATATAATTTTATGCGAGGGGTGGGAATCACCGTAGGAGTGAAGCATTTTGATTTTACAACCTTTGCATCACTACGTAAAATAGATGGAACTGTTAATGCCGATACCTCTCAAACCAACGACGATTATATATCATCGATTTTAAATTCTGGTTATCACCGTACCATAACAGAAGTTTCTAAAAAAAATGCCATTACTCAGACTGCTATTGGTGGTAATGTATCTTATAGGCAAAACAGTTTGCATGTAGGTGTCAATGCAGTTGCGTTTAAATTTTCCGCTCCGTTAATTCGTAATAATTTTCTGTATAACACATATGCAATACGAGGAGACCGGTGGGTTAATTACAGTTTTGATTATAGTTATACCTACCGGAACGTTCATTTCTTTGGGGAGGCAGCTATCGATAAACACCACTCAAGGGCATTTGTGGGAGGATTGCTTGCAAGCCTGAATGAAAAGGTGGATGCTTCATTAGTTTATAGAAATATAGAAAAAAGTTATCAAACGCTGTATGGAAATGCTTTTACCGAAAGTGCATATCCAACAAATGAAAAAGGTTTATTCACAGGATTAAGCCTGAGACCAACGCCCTTGCTAAAAATTGATGCATATGCAGATGTCTTTAGCTTTCCATGGTTAAGGTACAGAGTGGATGCGCCAAGCAAAGGGTCAGAATATTTACTGCAACTTTCATTTAGACCAAATAGACAAATAGAGTTCTATACCCGTTTAAAAAATGAAAGTAAGGAGATTAACCGATCAGGTCTTGATGTAGCTACCCATTTTGCTGATGTCAGACCCAGGCAAAGCTGGCGAACTCAGATCGTTTACAAAATAAGCAGGCAGATAACATATAGTCAAAGACTGGAACTTTTGTGGTTTGACCATAACAGGGCAAACGCAAGCGAGCAAGGGTATTTAATGTATGTTGATTGTAAATATAAACCACTTAGCCAACCTATGTCACTTCAAGGGCGGCTTCAATTTTTTCAAACCAAGGGTTTTGATAGCCGTATTTATGCTTTTGAAAATGATGTCTTGTATAGTTTTTCAATTCCTCAATTTATTGGGAAGGGATTTCGTTACTATCTTAATTTCAAATCTGATATAAGTAAAAAAATGATTATATGGTTCAGGTGGGCTCAGACCATTTATGGAAATCAAAACTCGATCAGTAGTGGATTGGACCAGATCATCGGGAATAAAAGAAGTGAAATTAAAGTTCAGTTTTTATACTCTTTTTAATAAAAAACGCCCATTTTTTTGACATTTTATTATATTATTAAAAAAAAGGTTTGTTATTTTTTTAATTTAATTGGGTGGTTTCAGGGTTTAGTGGGCAGAATGATACTTTCTATTCAATATTTTTAAATTGCTTTCTCAATTGGTTATTCATTTTTTATGGATTAAGATAACCGATTATATATTGTTTTTTATCAATTCCACCCATCTTTCTTTAATAAAGCAGCATTTCCTTTTTACCGCTTGTCATTATAAAAAACCGCTTAACCAATATTATTAGAATTAATATTTGGTTAACAGTTTTTAATTTTGGTAATTTTACGGTACTGGATTTTAAAATTTAAAAATGCACATGAGAAAAATTCTATCACTTTTAAGTGTGTTTATGCTAGTGTCTATGCTAGTATTTTCACAAACGCGTCCTATAACCGGAAGAGTTGTAGATGACGCAGGGCAGCCTATCAGTGGTGCCTCTGTTTCAATTAAAGGAAGTACTGTAGGTACATCTGCCGATGTCAATGGCGCTTTTAGAATTAATGCTAAAACTGGCGATGTCTTAATTGTTTCTGCAGTGGGTGCTCCTGCCAAGGAAATAACTGTTACTTCAAATACTAATCTGACTATTTCCTTAGCTAGGCAAAGCCTGAGTTTATCTGAAGTCGTTGTAACAAGTGCGTTCAACATTAAAAGAACTAAGCGCAGTACTACAAATAACGCGCAGGTTGTTGGAGGAGAACAATTAAACACTATCAGGCAGACAAATATTAATAATGCTTTAGC
>JAOQAJ010000440.1 GCA_025963675.1 Segetibacter sp. | reverse complement strand
GATTTTTCGTTTAGGCGAAAATTGACGAGGACGCCCTGGATTTTTTTAAATTTATCTTGTCCATACAATAGCAACAACTTAACCCAAATTTCTCCATCCATTATGTAATGCAAGTCTTCTGAAACTCCTCCAATTTCTTTTATAGCATTAAATTTGAAAAAAGTGGATGGTTGGGCAACTTCACAGAGCTCAATGGTTTTCTCCAAAGAACTCGTCAAAAAAGTTCCTTCGTGAAAGAGTATTTCTCCATTTAATCCAATATGATTTTCATGCCCAGAAACAATTTGTAATTTTCGATCAGCAATAAAAGCGTTAGCGACTTCATACAAAGCCCCCGGCATATACCAATCATCACTATTTAGCCAGTTAAAAATTTCACCTGTACACTTTTTTATTCCTTTATTGATCGCATCACTTTGGCCTTCATCGGGCTCACTTACCCAGCAGCTAATCCACTGTGCATACCTTTTAATAATTGCAACCGTTTCATCTGTACTGCCACCGTCAATAATAATGTATTCTAGATTGGGGTAATTTTGAAGTAATACAGAACGAATTGTTTCTTCAATAAATTTTCCCTGGTTGAAGGAAGGGGTTACAATAGATATTTTTGGCCACTTTGTATCGGTATTGTAAATGATATTACTTTCCTTATGCCATGGCCAACCTGTTTTCAGACTGTTAGGTAAGGGTAGCTGGTTAAGCATAAAACATTTCTAATGTGCGGGTCAACAACTGTTTGATTTAGCTACAAGAACTATAGGTGTATTTTTAATAGGCGAATAACTCTTTTCTATTCATCTATCCCTTGTCTAAATATTCATTATTTAGGGGTTGAATGCTTTGCAAGAGCCCAACCTGTTGAAAGATCATAACTCATCATTTCAAACTGCTTATCATCTTTAATATGCCCGAAACTTCTGAAGTGTTTTAGGTGGTGGATGTCATCTAATAAAATATAGAAATTCTTATCTTTTAGTAACTTCTTTATAGTTAAAAATTCGAGGTAACCGATTCCGCCCGCTGAGTCTAAAACAATTAAGTATGTTTTATTTTCGTTCTGCTTAATTAGTTCCTGTAACAGACCTTCTTTAAAAGGTTCCAGGTATTTTCTTAACTTATCTGTCCATCTTAGTTTATTAGACACACCAAGTCCCCCGTTCAACTCGTTAAGATAGAATTTGGTTGGATCTTCAATGTCATCAATATATATTTCAGGGTAAAGAGAGTGATTTTTTAATACATCATCTGACAATATAAATTCATGTGCGTCTTTAAAAGACACTGTTCTTCCATAAAGGCATACTACTTTTGAAAACTTCTGTAAATTTTTCTTCGCTTCTTTATAGAAAGTCCAGTTTACCTCGCAAGTATATAACTTTTCGAAAGCGGAAGAGTTTTCAAAAGCATTTGCTAATACAACAGTTGAGCCTGTACCAAGGTATGTCCCGGATTCTATAATAATATTTATTTCATTTTCATTCGCCAGTAATTGAAGTTGTTCAGACAATTTATAGTCTTCCGTCATCTTAATAGAGGCCTTATCGTAGTGACTATAAAGTTTCATTGTAAGTAAGGTTCAAATTATTTCGAAAGGTTTGTTCTTTAAAAGCAATTCTACTGCCTTCTCCGCCACTTCTGTTACCTCTATTGCGTTAATATCTAATTCCGATTGCTTCCGACACTCCTCAACCAACTGGTTATGATACTCAGGTTTATAAAACCTATCATCAGGATAAAAAGTAAATATACCTGGAGCAATTGTCACAGGGTAAGGATTGAAACGACCAAAATGATTCCCATTAGATATACATATTGCAGTAGTTCCTACAGCGGCAGCAATATGAATTGCACTTGTTTCATTTGATACTAATAAATGCGCTCCTTTTATATGATCAACTAATTGAGGTAATGTTAGCAGACCTGTTAAGTCTGTCACCTGAATATCTTTTCCAAGTTGACCTAGTATTTCTTCTGACAAATACTTTTCGTCATTAGAACCTGCAATGAAAAAACGCAAAGGCAAATTACTCTTTTGATTAATTTCCCTAATTACAGAAGAAAACTTTATTGTACTCCACCTTCTAAACTGATAACGAGCACCTGGGAAGATGATTACTTTTACTTGCTCAAGATATCTTTTTACATCAGATGGCAGCTTCAATTCAACCTCTTTTCCACTTTCACCTGTTAGCTGTTGAATAAATGCGCGGTTCCTGAAAAATTCAAAATGAGATGTGTCAGGAACATTAATCAGCTTAGTATAAAATTTAGAAGAGGTAACGTATTTTTTGGGGTTATAATTATTACTATCATCCCCCTTACTACCAATTATTTTTTTCGCACCCGCCCTCGAGATAAATTCATCTATTTGCCAGATTCTAGAATGGGTTGGATTAATTGCAATATCAAAGCAACGCAGCTTTAATTGGAAAGCTAATTTTATTTTAAGGGTTTGATTTGCAGTATCAAAAAAAATGTCAGGGTTTACCCAGATGAAGTCATCAATTACGTTTGCATCATATTCCTCAACTAAAGTTTTGAAAGCCTCGTTACCTAAAAGGGTAAACCTGTGGTTGGCAAACCGAGGAGAAGCTTTTAAAGACGAGAGGTAATTTCTAAATAAGATATAGTCCCCAATTCCATCTACCCTAATTATCAAGAGGCGTTTGGATTTAAAAGGCAACCTTATTTTTCCAAAATGGCGATAAAAAATCCTCAAAACTTTATTTACAATCCTATCTCTCAACGAATGTCTTTAATGACTGTTACCAGTACTATTTGTGATTAATGAAAGACTTACGAATGAAAGCTGGAGTGGAATAAACAAACTGCAGATGAAGTGATTGCGACGCAACAATGTCGATCTATAACAAATGCGGGTATTAAAAAAGAAATATTTTTTTAGCAAACTATCGTTTTTCATAGGAGCTGTAGTTGTGTCACTCACTTGTACTTTTTGCCCTCGTGGCATCACGCCTAAGCCTAACACAATTGCTTTACTTTATTTTTTAGCTTGCCGACTAATCTAAACAGACGTTCTTTCTTTGAGATCTTTTTTTTTGCTAGAGGTGCGGGAGCACTGAACACGTTTCTATAGGAGTATTCATCAGCGTCGCGATGAGCGATCTCAGCAGTTAACGTATCAGGAAAGCTGTATTGGAATAATTGCCTTTTAGAAAAGCGGGTATCCGTTTCACGTGTATGTGTCGCTTCAGCATGAAAACCAATGTTACTGATCAAATTACAATTTGGCATCAAACAAAGGCCATTGTTTCTTATAATAGCAAAAAACCACTGGTAATCCCAGGTGTCAATGCTTCCTGAAAAACTCAGATCAAAAGTATGGCTCCAGAAATCCTGCTCTTCTTTATCTAAACACCACTTTGCCCATTGCTCCGAGTTTCTAAATTCAGTCCATTCTGACATTTTGAAGTCATAATGCTCCCATGCTCTGCGCCACGTGGCCCATCCCCAAACATGTGGATACTTAGAAAAATAATAACTTCCCTCACCTCTTTTTATACCGTTCTGAAGATTCACTCCGGCAATGTGCATTATCTTTTCATTGTTCTTATACCTGTCAAGTTGCAACTGACAATAGGGAAAAAAACAACTGTCAGGCAGACAATCATCTTCTAATATGATTCCGTGTTCAACCTCTTTAAAAAACCATGTTATTGCTTCATTAACTGCTTTTCCGCAACCCAGGTTTTCCGATCTAAATAATGTTTTAAGTTCACACTCCCAATCAACAGCAGTTGCAATATCACGGACCTGGCGACATTTTTCTTCTTCACCAATTCTATCTCTCCGAAATCCATCCGCTGCTACAAAAAGATGTTTTGGCTGTGCCTCCCTGATTTTTGAAAACACCTCTCGCGTGGTATCGGGGCGGTTGAAGACTAAAAAGAGAACAGGAGTATTAAATTGCAAATTTTAAGTATTAGCTGTATTAATTAACTCTTTAAAATTTGTAAAGCTTGTTGTAACCTACAAGCTGCCCGGCATATCTCCTGAAAGCTTTTGATTCAAACATAGCATAATGAGGGCTGATGAAGAAGACTTTCAAAAGGGCGTTTGACTCCTTTAAAATCCTTTGGGCTCTATTTTGCCAAGTAAAATTGAAGACATTAAGGAAGAGCTTCTCTAAAATCAATTCGATTTTCTCGCCCCCCATATCTTTCCATTTTGCCCATTTATATAACTGGAGCAACATCTTGTTCATATCCTTTTCGACAAGTTTCTTATCTGAAGACAAGCTCATTAGCCGTCTTTCTGAGATCGAAACTGGTGTATTAATATTGCCAGGAACAAGTTTTGCCGTCGCTGACATTTTAAACCACAGCAGAGTATCCTCCGAAGTCCTTAGTCTTTCCTCAAAAAGACCAGATTTTTTAAAAATGCTTTTTTTAACGGTTAAACCGTTTGCATGAAACCAAACTTTTCCTCCTATCGGATTTAAATTTTCGAATAAACACTCAGGTTCAACATATTGAATCGAAGAAAACGAACTTCCAATTCTACCGTTTTCCAAAACACCGATGTTCTCATAAACCCCATCAATTGAATTATCAGCCTTAAACCAATTGAGGGCGGTTCTAAATCGGTTAGGCAAATAGTAGTCGTCTGCGTCTAAAAAACCAATAAACGAGTAAGTCGCATTCTTGATTCCCAAATTTCTGCTTGCGGAGGCCCCTTTGTTTTTTCCCCCTTTGTGCTGTAATACAATAATTCTTTTATCCAACTCTTTTAACTGTAAGCAAAGTTCAAGGCTTGCATCTAAAGACCCGTCATCTATTATAATTAACTCGCCTACTTCTTTTTGCATCAAAACTGAATCGGCAGCACGCCTGATGTATTTTTCACAATTATGAACCGGTATTATTACAGATATGCAGAAATCGGAAGGCATGGCTAAAGAACGACAGGGGACTTTAAAGCTTGAATCGAATTATTATAACGCGTTAATGCCCCGTAGAAAGTTTCTAAATAAGTACGGCCGTGCTTTTGGTCCGGTTCAAGATAATTCCCCTCAGCCCATTCGTTCCAAGATTTAACGAACACAAATTTTTCATTTTCAGGTTTATTTGCCGTAGCCTCAAACCCCTTATAACACATCTGCTCAAAAAGATCAAAGGAAAAATCCTTAAACAGCCATCCATCCTTTCCACTTCGGGCCGTATTGTCCCAATCCGTAAATATTAAGGGATACTCTTTATCAGAAACTTTTGTCTCTGGATAATGCTCAACAAATTCTTTATAGTAGACCTTCCTTGGCCCCTCTGGCTTAGAAACCTCAGTAGGCTTTAATTTTCGAATAATTCTATTCTTAAAGTCTCTTTTCATCTCTGGTTTCTCGAGGTACCTTTCCCAAGGATTAGCTGCCTGAACAAAAGAGCTATAACCAGATTGCTGAGGATTCCAATCAGAAGGCATATGCATACCGACAAAATGAAATCCGTTGATACCCTCTTTAATGGCAAGATTCTGCCAACAATCGGTAAAAAAATTGTTGTTCGGTATATCTAGTGGTTGAAAAACCTGGAACAGTTTTTTTCCGTTCACTTCAATATATCTTGGATCTTGAAAAGCCTTTAACAGATAATAGAAATGTGCTTCATAGTCTTGCTTTCCCGGGTAAGTTTGTTCGACCAATACTTTATTGCTCGACAAGCCGTGCCAGGTGCCTTTCCAGGTTTGGTTTGCCCAGGCTATACAAAAGGGAAAAATTG
>JAOQAJ010000196.1 GCA_025963675.1 Segetibacter sp. | reverse complement strand
TTTTTTTATTGTGAGAAAAAGAGCACTGATAATAATTAGTCCTACGCTGAAGGCGGTGATAAAACTAAAAAGCAAAATAGAAGTTTCCGAAACGTTCCGGTTTCGACCTGGTTTCATCTGTTGATTTGCAGTCATTGTAACACAGTTTTAGTTTTATCAAAGTTTTATTTCGTTATCAACTTATCGTAACTGATCAAGGTAAACAAGTGCCCTCATACGACGTCCTTCGCTCAAAATGGTCAAGCTAAAAAATATCGATTAAGATATCACCGACAATTGTTGAGAGTGTAATAGCATACTTTTGCAAGCGGACGGTTTCTGTCCAACTACTTTAAAAACGCACATACGTTTTTAAACTGTTTGCTGTTTATAGATGTTCTTTTTCAGATTCTTTTATTTGTCTTAATTATTATGAGGTATTCGAATTATATAGGTGTATTGGCGGCGATCTTATTGATTGCAGCCTGTTTTTTGCCGTGGGTGTATATCGATTCAATTAAAACAATAATTACCGGCGTCAAGGCTGACCACACAAACTATGGAAAGCCGGGAGTGCTTCATATCTTTTTTGCGATTCTCACTTCTATATTTTTTCTTATTCCAACCATTTGGGCAAAGCGTACCAATCTTTTTGTAGCAGCATTTAATTTTGCCTGGAGCATCAGGAATTTTTTACTGATTAGTCATTGCGAAGTTGGGGAATGCCCTGAAAAGCGAGTAGGCATTTATGCAATACTGCTATTATCTATTGTTATACTTGTTATGACTACGATTCCCCGAGTTAAATTAAAGGATCAAACGAGTTCATAGTTGGCAACAATTCTGCTAAGGAAGATGTTGAGAGTTGTCTTAACAGCACAAGAGTGCGACGCAAGAAAAGCTGATGTTTGTACAATGTTGGCTACAAAAGAAATTAGCTTCCCTCAATTAGCCTGGCAATCAAAAACGCTGCGCTTGCAGCAAGTGCGCCAATAAACATCACTTTGATACCACCAGTCAACGGAGACACGCCGGTCATTTTAGATTTATAGTAGCCGAAAATAAACAGGGAAATAAGGGTAATAATAGCAGATATTTCTAATCCTTTCAATGCGGTATCGGTAAAGAAATAGGGTGATAGTGGAACCAAGCCGCCAATGACATAAGACAATGCTATATTAAAAGCACTTTTAGCAGCTCTCTTTTCATCGGGGCGCTCAAGGCCTAATTCATGCTTCATCATAAACTGAACCCACACATCTTTGTCTTTAGTAAGTTCCTGCACCGCCTTTTCCTGTACTTCTTCACTCAGACCCAGGCCTTCAAAAAATTCTCTTACTTCCTCTTTTTCTTTTTCGGGTAACTGTTCGACTTCATCGTACTCACGCTTCAGTTCAGCATTATAATGATCCACCTCGGTTTGCCCTGCGAGATACCCTCCAAGGCCCATGGCAATTGAACCGGCGGCAACTTCAGCAAGACCGGCAATTACAATCAAACTGGTATTGCTTATTGCACCACTCAATCCGGCAGCAAGTGCAAACGGTACTGTAAGACCATCACTCATACCAATAACAATGTCTCTTAAAACATCTGAACTTTTGGAATGTTGCTCGTGTGAATGGTGGTCGTGCATGTAGACTTCGTTGTCTGCAAATTAAAAAACCAAAGTGAAAAGGGATTTTATTTTATTCGAGCACTTTCAATGATCGTTTTATAATTTCAACACAATCCAATATTTGCTCTTTTGTAATTATTAACGGGGGAGCAAAACGTATTTTATCGCCATGAGTAGGCTTTGCCAGTAATCCATTTTTCATTAATTCTATACAAAAATTCCAGGCAGCATTGGGATCAGGATGGTTTACTACAATAGCATTCAAGAGACCTTTTCCACGCACCGATTGTATTATCGACGAATTAATGTTTACTAATTCATTTCTTAATAATTCCCCCATCTGTTCGGCGTTTTCAGCCATGTTTTCATCTTTTAATACCTGCAAAGCTTCCATGGCAACTTTGCATGCTAACGGATTTCCCCCGTATGTTGAACCATGCTCGCCTGGTTTTAGGTTCAGCATAATTTCGTCATCTGCCAGTACGGCCGATACTGGTAACACACCACCACTCAATGCTTTTCCAAGAATCAAAATATCGGGTCTTACATTTTCGTGATCACATGCCAGCATTTTACCTGTTCGGGCTAAACCTGTTTGAATTTCATCTGCAATAAATAACACATTGTATTCATCGCACAAATCTCTAACACCTTTTAAATAGTTGTCATCCGGTATCACCACTCCGGCTTCTCCCTGGATGGGTTCTACCATAAACGCTGCTACATTTTTATCCTGGAAAGATTTTTCAAGCGCCGGGAGATTATTAAATGGAACCAACTCGAAGCCAGGCATATAAGGACCAAAGTTTGTATAACTACTTGGATCAGTGGAAGAGGAGATAGCTGCCAGGGTTCTTCCCCAAAAGTTATGCTCGGCAAAAATTATTTTTGCTTCGTTGTCAGCAATTCCTTTGTTCATGTAACCCCATTTTCTGGCAAGTTTTATTGCCGTTTCACCGCCTTCAACCCCGGTATTCATTGGCAATACTTTCTCGTAGCCGAAAAATTTAGTTATATACTCACAATATTCGCCTAATATGTTGTTGTGAAAAGCGCGGCTTGTCAATGTCAGTTTTTGGGCCTGGTCGACCAGAACATTGATAATCCTTGGATGACAATGCCCCTGGTTGATTGCAGAATAGCCACTTAAAAAATCATAATAACGTTTCCCGTCAACATCCCACAAAAAAACACCTGATCCTTTTTGCAACACAACCGGCAATGGGTGATAGTTGTGTGCACCATATCTCTCTTCCAGGTCAAGAAACTTTGCGGTTTCAGAACCAGCAGTATTAAAAGTCATAACGTATGAGTTGATTGAATAAATAATAATTGAAGATCAAAGGCAAGAGTTACCCGCGGGATGATCCAGGAAATCAAGATTAAGTGCTAAAAAAGCCATAAACTATTATTTATCAATGCAAGTTAAAGCCATGTTTCTATTTGAACTATCAAAAAGGGATTAAATTTGTTGCCCGGAATGAAGAAGGAGTCGGAAGATCAGCGATTATACAAATCAAAAGTTAATGTGTAAGAATAGGTAAAATAGTTTTCAAAAAAACCTTTATTTGTTTTGTTTTTTTAATGAATTTAACGACCTTTGCACTCCGAAAAAAAATAAATCATGGCGAGAGTATGTCAGGTAACCGGTAAAAA
>JAOQAJ010000359.1 GCA_025963675.1 Segetibacter sp. | reverse complement strand
CAGTGATTTTTCGGGACGAGGAGACGCTGGTATCTAAGTCTACAGATTTCAAAGAATTATACAGACGTATTAATAGTGATAAAGGACAACTCGAACTTTGGTATCAGGAAAATATGTCTATAAAGACCGATTTTCTTATTGTTTTTCTTACTGCCTATTCTATTTTTTTTCCCAAACAAACTTTAACCTATAAAGTGTTTAAAAATTTACCGCAATTAGAAGAAATTGGAGAAATGGAAGCGGTTTCTTCAGTGACACAGGTACAAAGGAAAGTTCAACAGAAGAACCAAGTGGAAAAAACTGAAAACCTTTCATACAAATAATCAATTAAGTATCCCTCTTTTAAAGCACAATGCCCTCTCAAGGGTATTTTGCTTTAAAAGCAACCCGTTAACTTTCTATTGCATCTTCTTATTGAATCTTTAGCAAAATTTTTTATTTAAGTTCTTGGAAAAAAGAAAAGAGAACAAAAAGTCTAATAGGTAGACTAAGTAATCGAATTCTTTTTAACCAGAGTTATCAAAATCATGAAAAACATTATTATTACCGGGGGTGCTGGTTTCATAGGTTCTCATGTGATCAGGTTATTTGTTACAAAATATCCTGGCTACAAAATCATTAACCTCGATGCTTTAACCTACGCAGGTAATCTTGAAAACCTTATTGACATAGATCATTCTTCCAACTATATTTTTGAGAAAGTAAATATTCTCGACGTCGAAGAACTGGAGAGGGTGTTTGCAGAACATGAGGTAACGGATGTTGTTCACCTGGCGGCTGAGTCGCATGTTGACAGATCGATTGAATCTCCTCTTGATTTTGTTTATACAAATGTTGTTGGTACTGTTAACCTGTTAAATGCTGCAAAAAAACATTGGAAAGGGAAATTTGACAACAATCTTTTTTATCATGTCTCTACTGACGAAGTATACGGCGCGTTAGGATCAGAAGGTTTTTTTACTGAAACTACACCTTATCATCCCAACTCACCTTACTCTGCAAGCAAAGCGTCCTCCGATCATTTTGTAAGGGCTTATGGAGAAACATATGATCTCCCTTTCGTCATTTCTAATTGTTCAAATAACTACGGCCCCTATCACTTTCCCGAGAAGCTGATACCGCTCTTTATAAATAACATCATTACCAAGAAACCTTTGCCTGTCTATGGCGACGGATTGTATACGCGGGATTGGCTGTATGTAAAGGATCATGCAATTGCAATTGATACAGTTTTTCACAAGGGGACAGTTGGTGATACCTATAATATCGGTGGGTTTAATGAATGGAAAAATATTGATCTTGTAATACTGTTGTGTAAACAGATGGATGAAAAACTAGGGAATGAAAATGGCACCAGTGAAGCACTGATAACTTACATTAAAGACAGGCCAGGTCACGACCGCCGGTATGCAATTGATGCAACTAAAATAAACAAAGAACTTGGTTGGTCTCCTTCAGTTACTTTCGAGCAAGGGTTAAGCGAAACAATTGATTGGTATTTAAGTAACCAAGAGTGGCTGACTAACGTTACTTCCGGAGCCTATCAGCAATATTATACTAAGATGTATGAAGAAGGACAAAAGTAATTTGCGGTAATGCTGAAATAAGACAGATTAACTCTAAGATATTACGCAACCGCTTAAACAATACTTGTTATTTTTTAATATATTGCTTTTTTTTCCGATTGTATTGCCAGCTGTTTTTTTTGTAATAAAATACTCGGTTACTTATATTCGTTCAAACTTATAAGAAACAATATTAGATTTATAAAATACAATCACCGCAAATTTCATGAAAGTCGCCCTTATTACCGGGATTACTGGCCAGGACGGAGCATATCTTACTGAGCTACTCTTACAAAAAGGATATTTAGTACATGGCATCAAACGTCGCGCGTCTTTATTTAATACTGATCGTATAGACCATTTGTACCAGGATCCCCATACGCCGCATAAAAATTTGGTACTTCATTATGGCGACCTTACGGATTCAACTAACTTGATAAGAATTATTCAGGAGGTTCAACCTGATGAAATTTACAACCTGGCGGCTATGAGCCATGTACAGGTTAGTTTTGAAGCACCTGAATACACTGCTAATGCCGATGGTCTTGGCACTCTACGTATACTTGAAGCGGTAAGATTGCTGGGGCTTGTGCAAAAAACCAAGATTTATCAAGCCTCTACATCGGAATTATACGGTCTCGTTCAAGCTGTTCCACAAAGTGAAACGACTCCATTTTACCCCCGTTCTCCATATGCTGTCGCTAAGCTATATGCATATTGGATTACGGTAAACTATCGGGAAGCCTATAATATGTTTGCCTGTAATGGCATCCTTTTCAACCACGAATCTCCGTTGAGGGGTGAAACTTTTGTTACCAGGAAAATTACGCGGGCAGCTGCAAAAATTGCTTTAGGACTTCAGGACACCTTATTTCTCGGTAATCTAAATTCGATGCGCGACTGGGGCCATGCAAAAGACTATGTAGAAGGTATGTGGAGAATTCTGCAGCAGGAAGTTGCCGATGACTATGTATTGGCAACAGGTATTACCACTTCGATTCGTGACTTTGTAAAAATTGCTTTTAGACATGTCGGTATCGAATTGGAATTTAAAGGTACAAATGAAGAAGAAACAGCAGTTGTCGCCTCATGTTCCGGAGAATGCCGTATAGAAGTGGGTACAACAGTGGTTAAAGTAGACCCTAGGTATTTCAGACCAACAGAAGTAGAGTTATTAATAGGCGATGCCACTAAAGCAAAAGAAAAATTAGGTTGGACTCCGATCTATACGATGGAGAAACTAGCAGAAGAAATGGTGGCGGCAGACCTCGAACTTTTTAAGAGGGAGGTGTTGCTAAAACAAAGCGGTTATAAAATAATGAACCAGTTCGAGTAGTAGGGGTTTGCGGCTTGCTATTAGGTGACAGCAGGTTTTCACGAATTGAAGTAATGTGGGGAAGGGCAGTGTAGTCAATCACCTATAATTAGCAAAAATCATTAGGCAAGCAGGTCGGTACAATTGTGCCCCCTTAAGCCGTTGAGGCTTCTAAAGGGTTGTTGCTTTTTCTGGTGTCAATTTTAAGTTAAGTACAAAAAGGCTAGTCGCTTGAAGCTAACAACTAGCAGCTAAAAAAAATGGAAAAAGGCGCGAAAATATATATTGCAGGTCACAGGGGTATGGTGGGAAGCGCGATTATGCGGAAGTTGCAGTCAGAAGGATTTGAAAATATTATTACGAGAATTTCTTCCGAATTGGACTTAAGGAATCAGGTTGCTGTAAACGATTTTTTTACGAAGGAAAAACCAGATTATATATTCTTAGCAGCAGCTAAAGTTGGTGGCATCCATGCTAATAATAGCTTCAGAGCCGAATTCATTTATGATAATTTGATGATTGAGGCCAATATAATTCATGCTGCATATCAACATGGGGCTAAGAAGCTGATGTTCCTTGGATCATCATGCATTTACCCCAAATTCGCTCCTCAGCCCTTAAGGGAGGAGTCTTTACTTACAGGAACTCTTGAGCAGACAAATGAACCGTATGCGATCGCAAAAATCACCGGGATTAAACTGTGTGAAGCATATAGAGCGCAATATGGATGCAACTTTATATCCGCGATGCCTACCAATATGTATGGCCCGAATGACAACTACGACTTAAATAACAGTCATGTTCTACCAGCATTGGTTAGAAAAATGATTGTTGCCAAACAAACAAATGCTGCGAATGTAGTGATCTGGGGGTCCGGCACTCCCCGTCGTGAATTTCTTTATTCAGATGACCTTGCTGATGCTTGTTATTTCCTGATGCAGAATTACAATGAACCCGGCTTCGTGAATGTCGGAACAGGGGAAGACATCACCATAAGAGACCTTGCTTTATTAATAAAAGATATTGTTGGCTACCCCGGAGAAATAATACAAGACACTTCAAAGCCAGACGGCACTCCACGCAAACTCATGGACGTTTCAAAACTTAATGCCTTAGGATGGAAAGCCTCCATTTCTTTGGAAGAAGGCATTAAGAAGGTATATGAGGAAGTAAAAAATAACAGTTGGCAGGAATAGCTTCTGTTTCCTGACAAACCACAGTCCTCCTTCTAATTGTATCACCCAACACTCCTGTCCCCTTTAGAAACAAAAATTCCAGAAAAGGTTAAGGAACAAGTACTTCCTCGAGATATCACTACTTAAAATACATGCTTCTAATATTATGAAAGTTGAAGAAACGCCCTTAAAAGATTGTTTGCTAATTCACGATACTGTTTTCAAAGATGATCGTGGATATTTTTTCGAAAGCTTTAATGCTGAACGATTTTGCACGCTTACAGGAAAATACATCACTTTTGTTCAAGACAACCAAAGTCATAGTGTAAAAGGAGTATTAAGGGGAATACATTTTCAAAAAGGTGAACATTCCCAGGCGAAATTAGTACGGGTTCTTAAAGGTGAAGTTCTGGACGTGGCGGTGGACCTTAGAAAAAGCTCGCCCACTTTTGGTCAAACTTATTCAGTTATATTATCTGATACATCCAACACACAACTGTTTATTCCCCGCGGTTTTGGACATGGATTTATTGTATTGAGTGAACAGGTAGATTTTTTTTACAAATGTGATAATTTTTACAATAAAGCAGCAGAAGGTGGCATTATTTACAACGATCCTGATCTAAATATCGATTGGAAATTATCAGCTTCTGAAATTCTTCTGTCGAAAAAAGATGAGCAAAATATTTCGTTTCAAGAATTCAAACGGACACTGAGCGTTTAAGCTAAATAGCAGTTTTAGCCTTTTAATATTGGTCTAAATGCAATGCAAAAAGGCGATACTTTTACAAAATTTATCGGATTAATAGTTTTCATATGAAAGGAATCATTTTGGCGGGTGGATCAGGTACAAGACTTTATCCAATTACCCAGGCGATAAGTAAGCAATTGATGCCTATCTATGATAAGCCTATGATTTATTATCCGATATCTGTTTTGTTGTTTGCTGGTATCCGGGAAATATTAATCATTACTACTCCTGAAGACAGTTCGCAATTTCAGCGGCTGTTAGGTGATGGAAAAGAATTGGGCTGCTCTTTTTCCTACGCTGTTCAACATTTACCAAACGGACTAGCACAGGCTTTCGTAATAGGAGAAGAATTCATAGGTAATGATAAAGTAGCCTTGATTTTGGGAGACAATATCTTTTACGGTAGCGGCTTCAGTAAATTAGTTCAATCTTTTTACGATGTACAGGGAGCTGCGGTTTTTGCATACGAAGTAGCAGATCCGGAAAGATATGGAGTTGTAGAGTTTGATAAAGATTTTAATGCGATAAGTATTGAAGAAAAGCCTACTAATCCTAAATCAAATTATGCAGTTCCCGGCTTGTATTTTTATGATAATTCAGTTGTAGAAATAGCGAAGAATATACAACCTTCTGCAAGAGGTGAATATGAGATAACCGACGTAAACCGAGTATACCTGGAAAACGGATCACTTAAAGTCGGAGTTATGGACAGGGGAACAGCGTGGCTGGATACTGGTACATTTGACTCCCTCAGCGATGCAACCGAATTTGTACGAGTGATCGAAAAAAGGCAAGGACAAAAGATTGGTTGTATTGAAGAAGTAGCTTATCGTATGGGCTTCTTAGATCGCGAGGGATTAAATGCTATTGCAGAAAAGTATAAAAAAAGCGGGTACGGCGAATACCTGAAAAAAATAAAGTAAAAACTATGAAAGCTTATTCGTTCTTACTTTCAAATTCAGACTTGATCACCTCTTATTCCTCTCTACTATTTCTATATCTAACTCCCCTTACTTTTATCAGTTTAAGCCAATCAGATAACTTTCTTCCACTTCAAAAATTCTCCTCTTTTTAACACTTGCATGAAGCGGTTTTCCCAAGCGAAAATCTCAGTTCAATTTAAAATCTAAAGTACAAGAGTGCGACGCAACCAAAGCTAAATTCATGACTACCGCTTTGGTCCAAAAAAAGTTTATAGAACCTCTATTTGATTTCTTAACAAATCTTCAAACACATCTGGTTTCCTGATTAATTTAGGTTCGCCATCTTTCACCAGTACTTCCGCCGGCTTTAAACGGGAATTGAAATTACTTGACATTTCAAAACCATAAGCGCCGGCATTATAGAACACAAGAAAATCGCCCTCACGCACTTCGTTCAGTTTACGATCCCACGCAAAAGTGTCAGTCTCACAAATGTTTCCCACAACGGTATAAATTCTCTCTGCCCCTTTAGTATTAGAGATGTTATCGATTCTGTGAAAAGCTTCGTAAAACATCGGTCTGATTAGGTGATTAAAACCACTATTGACACCTGCAAAAACTGTTGCAGTGGTTTGCTTAACCACATTCGCTTTTACAATAAAATATCCAGCTTCACTAACCAGGTATTTACCTGGCTCGAACCATATCTGCAATTTTCTTCCAGTCTCTTTTTCGTATTCTGCAAAAGCCTCCGCAACCTTTCCCCCCAATTGATTTACATCCGTCTCAGGATCATCGTGCTGGTAAGGAACTTTAAAGCCACTTCCTAAATCAATAAATTCAAGATCCTGAAAATGCCTTGCAATTTCAAACATCACCTCAAGGCCTTCTATAAAAACATTTACATCCTTAATCTCACTGCCCGTATGCATGTGCAGCCCGGTAACATGTAGCTTAGTTGTCTTTACGATGCGCTCGATATGACGCAATTGATGAATCGAAATTCCAAATTTGCTATCCACATGTCCGGTTGAAATTTTATAATTTCCTCCAGCCATAATATGCGGATTTAACCGAATACAAACAGGATAAGAACCCGCGTACCGGTTACCAAACTGTTCAAGAATTGAAATGTTGTCGATGTTGAGGTTAACTCCTAAATTTTTGCCCGCTTCAATTTCCCCAAAGTCAACACAATTGGGAGTGAACAAAATATCTTTAGGTTCAAAGCCCGCTCTTAACCCGAGCATTACTTCGTTAATGCTTACGCAGTCTAATGAAGCACCGATCTGCTTCATCCACTTCAATATATTGATGTTTGTGAGTGCTTTACATGCATAGAAAAATTTAGAATCGGAATTTTTAAAAGCTTCTTTCAGTTTTTTAAATTGTTCTTCTATTTTTTCAGCATGATAAACATATACGGGAGTACCAAACTCGTTGGCAATACTAATCAATTGTTTAGTGGATAATTTAAGCGACATAGTGGGCAAAAGTAATTTGAAAAAAAGTGTAAAAAGGAGTGAAAGAATGTTAATCTTCCCGTTTTATATCTTCAGATGATTCGCCTGGTTTATCATCTTCAGATTTATTTTCGGTTAAATTTTCTTCCTTTGGCGACACATCGTCTTTATCTACAGTATCTTCTGCAGATATTTCGTCTTCTTGTTGAAGGGGCTTTTCAAGAAGTTCACCGGTATCAGCTACAATCAAAGTTGTGTTAGTGGCTTCTTGGTTTGGAGTAACTGGTTCTTCACCCGGCACCGATTCAACTTCTGCATCGGTTGCTCCATGAGCGTTTATTGCATCACCTATAAGCGTTCCCTGAATCGATTGCTCAGCAAGAACTTCTTTTATTTTTGGAAGATCATCAGTTGAATTTATTCCGAAATAGTCCATAAAAGACTTCGACGTAGAATAGACAAGAGGCTTACCGGGCAGTTCTTCATTCCGTCCGGAAATAATGATTAACTCTTTCTCCAGAAGTTTTTGAACTGAGTAATCGCTGTTTACTCCGCGAATGGCTTCTACTTCTCCCTTTGTAATCGGTTGTTTATAGGCAATAATGGCAAGTGTTTCTAAAGCAGCATTAGATAGCCTTTTCAGAAATTTCTCTCCATTTAAAAGTGCAACTGTTTTATAAAAATCTTTTTTAGTTAAGAATTGCAATCCACCTCCGCTTTCCTTTACTTCAAATGGATAAAATTCTGCATTATATTTTTCACGAATTCCCTCAATAGCCGCTTCTATTTGGTCAAGTGAGATTCTTTCTTCCATAAAACCAAAAGCATTGTTGATC
Source organism: Segetibacter sp. (assembly GCA_025963675.1). Taxonomy (GTDB): domain Bacteria; phylum Bacteroidota; class Bacteroidia; order Chitinophagales; family Chitinophagaceae; genus Segetibacter. Next base: position 6,479 of record JAOQAJ010000359.1, on the reverse strand, counting down.
AGTTCAACAATATCTAAGGCAGTCAACGGTTTATCGCTGGCAAAGATCAAAGCTTCTATATGTGGAATTATTTGTGAAAGTTCCATACCCCAACCCCTAAAGGGGCTATCAAAAATCCCGAACGGGACTTGAAGTTTTATTTATAAATGTAAAGTTTGTCTATCCGTTTTCAATTCCCCTTCAGCGGGTCAGGGGCTTGTCCTTATCCATTCAAAGCTGCCGCCCCACTAACAATCTCGGTAAGCTCAGTTGTAATCGCAGCCTGCCTTGCTCTGTTATAAGAAATTTTCAAGGTTTTCAACAACTCGTTTGCATTTTCACTTGCCTTATCCATCGCGGTCATCCGGGCACCGTGTTCGCTTGCGTGAGCGTCTAAAACAGCTTTAAATAACTGCGTGTTTAAAATTTTGGGCATTAGTTCCGCAACCAATTGCTCTTTTGCAGGTTCAAAAATGAAATCTGCTTTTTTCTGTCCGCCCTTTCTTTCAACTTTAGGAATTGGCAAAAATCTTTCAACCACAAATCTCTGAGTAGCCGCGTTTTTAAATTCGCTGTACACTAGCTCGACCACGTCAAATTCCTTGTTTTCAAATGCCTTAACTGCTGCCCTTGATGCTGCCTGAACAGTTTCAAAATGAAGATTCAGAAAAACATCTTTATAATCGGCGTTTGTTTTATAGTTCTGTTTGCTTAAGCTTTCAAAACCTTTTTTACCAATATTCCAGATCGTAACATTGCCCTTTCTGAACTGATCGCTATACTTTGTAGAAATGGTTTCTTTAGCCAGTTTTACAATATTAGCATTATAGCCTCCGGCCAATCCCCTATCACTGGTGATTACAATTAAAAGAACTCTTTCTTTACCTCTGTCCACTGCAAGTGACCCGCTCACGTCGTCATCTCCACTGCTTACAATGTTGCTCAACATTTCCTGCAACTTTTGAGCGTAAGGACGCATTTGCGTAATAGCATCCTGGGCACGCCGCAACTTGGCGGCACTCACCATTTTCATCGCCTTGGTAATTTGCTGCGTGCTTTGTACACTTTTAATCCTGTTCCGAACCTCTTTTAATTGACCACTCATTTTTTTAGATTTTAAGTTTCATTTTGAACGAAACCAAAAAATATTATAAACTCTTAGTAGTGTGTTTTTATACCTGCCTTCAGTTTTCATAGCATCAACGTTGCGTCGCATTTCGTTCATCAGCAGATCATTGATCTACTTCAGCCTCTATCAATTATTGCCACCCAACTTTAAACAGGTAAATATTTAAAAACTAATAGCATTGGTTGAATCGGCGGCAAAGGTAAGGGATGGAAAGCAAAAGGCAAAAGGCTAGAGCTTCCTGCGGTTGTATTACTAAGAATTGGAATTATCTGCCATTTTTTGTCTTTGTGCTAATTATTGTAACGGCGAGGGGAAATCAATTATCAACGTTTACTAAAAATACATCGTTGAAATGATGGGTCTGTGCAGATTGCAGAATTGTGAATTAACAGGCTTTCATTCAGCCAACTGATAATCATCAACGACTGCACGTTCGGTCTCTTATTTTTTAAACTTATAAAGCAGTATCCCATAACCCACTCCTGCTGGATCCGCTGTATTAGCAAATTGAAAAGCCATGTATTTTCCATCAGTGGAGGCTACAGGATTTGAGGCTTTGCCACCCCGGTAATCATTAAAGTTCGTAAGCCTTACAAAATCCTTCCCTGTGCCGTCGAGTTTCAATTTCCAGATATCAATATTACTGTAACCACGTTTTCCACCTAACCATTCGCATTGGCGATCACCTTCCACCAGCGAGTACTTACCATCGGGCAAAACCCCTTCGCATTCATTATAAGTTCCCGGAGCTTTAGAAAAATTAGATGCTGTTCCTGTCTTTAAATCAATCCCCATAACAGATGCTAAACCATTAGGCTCGTAACAGGTAAAAGTCATTTTAGAATCATTGTCGTAAAAATCCTGGGCCTCAATTGTGCAATTTCTATCAGGACTTTCATATACAGTTTTTTGATTAAGCAGTTTCGGAACTCCTCCGGCAATATCTAAATCCGCCACCACTAGCCTTGACGCACCTTCGGGAACATCAGCAGATTGAGCATGTATTTGAGAAAATGAAATTTTTAAACTCTTCTTAGAAATTGCCATTCCTTCGCTCATCTTTACGCCAAACTTAACAGGCTTTGCACCTTTGGCGTTTTTTAAGAACCATAACTCATTATCCCTGCTACGGCTGGTGTTGATATTTTCAAATTTTTCAGGTCCTATCAAAATATAATCTCCTGTTGAGAGGTGCATTACTCTAAGAAAAGTAGCTCCGGGAACATTGCATGTTAGACAACGAATCTGTCGTGTTTTCAAATTAAAAACCATCGCGTCACCAAAACTTTTTGCCATAAAAGCAATACGTTGATTATCGGGAGAAAAATCGGCGCGTTCGCCGAAGTAAGTAAGTACTTCAATGTTTGAAGGCAAATGATCAATGGGACTGCCTGGTTTCCTTTTATCTTGCTGTATTTCTCTTTCTTTCGTAACATGTTTACCTATTATTCTTCTTTTCGGCGGCTTAGCTTGAAGCACTTCACTTACAAACAAAAAAACAATTAGAATGGAGAGTACTGTCTTCATTTGGAGGATTAAAATTTATGGTACGGCCTGCCTTGACTATAGAGTAAGATGTAAGAAATTCGAGTTAATCTAAATTCTTCTCCTAATATAGTTATGTTTTGTAAATAAAAAGGGGTAAGTCGGCTTCATTAATATGTTGAAACGAACACTACTATGCTTAACGCTCCGACACGCCTTTACTGCGGGCTCATTGATACTACTTTAGTAGAAGAGTGCGACGCAACGAAAGCAACATTAGTAGACAAATGCCAGGCTCCAAATATTAACACAACTCGGTTTTCCCGTTTTCGCTCTTGTCAACGCCTTTTGTTACCTTTGCTGCCCCTGTCAAATTGGCCCGATAAAACAATTAGCACCAAATTTGACCGGAAACAAATCTTTAAAAGAATTTATACCAATACGCAACGCATATATTATGTTAGGTTTTTTATCAAAATTATTTGGAGGAAGCAAATCGCAGAAAGATGTGAAGCTGTTACTCCCCATTGTTGAAAGGACAAATCAATATTACCAGGAATATCAATCGTTGACGAATGATGAACTTCGGTCAAAAACGATTGAGTTTAAGCAGCGTATAAAAGCGCACCTGAATGATATTGACAACGAAATCAAAAAGCTTACTGGCGACACCGAGGCTTTGTCTTCAGATGACATAGGCGGCCGCGATACGATATTCCAGGTTATAGACAAGCTAAAAAAGCAACGAAATGTAAAAATCGAAGAAGCGCTTAAAGACATTCAGGCAGAGGCTTTTGCCGTTGTAAAAGAAACAGCCCGCAGGTATACACAGAATACAGAACTAAAGGCTACAGCTACAGACCACGACCGAGCTTTAAGTGTTTCAAGACAACATATAAAAATAGAAGGGGATACTGTAATCTATAACAACACCTGGCTGGCCGCAGGGATTCCTGTGACATGGAACATGATTCATTATGATGTTCAGTTAATAGGTGGATCGGTCTTACATGAGGGAAAAATTGCCGAAATGGCAACAGGTGAAGGTAAAACACTTGTCTCTACCCTACCCGCTTACCTGAACGCACTTGCAGGAGAAGGCGTACATATCGTAACTGTAAACGACTACCTGGCAAAACGTGACTCTGAGTGGAACGGACCAATATTTGAATTTTTAGGACTTCGGGTAGATTGTATCGATAAACATCAACCTAATACGCAGGAACGCAGAAATGCTTACCAGGCTGACATTACTTACGGTACGAACAACGAATTTGGTTTTGACTACCTGAGAGACAACATGGTGCATACCCCGGATGAAATGGTGCAACGCAAACACCATTTTGCAATGGTAGATGAGGTCGATAGTGTATTGATCGATGACGCCAGAACGCCGCTCATTATTAGCGGTCCGGTACCTCGTGGTGACGAACAGGAATATCATATTCTCAAGCCCAGAGTACTACAACTGGTAGAAGCACAGAAAAGAGTGGCAAACCAGTTTTTGAACGAAGCGAAGAAAAAATTTGCCGAAGGCAATGACGATCCTAAAGATGGCGGTCTTGCTTTAATGCGTGCACATCGCGGTTTGCCTAAAAGCGGTGCTTTGATTAAATTTTTAAGTGAGCCCGGCATCCGTTCGAAGCTGCAGAAAACAGAAAATTACTATCTCGCCGATCAGCAGCGTGAAATGCCTAAGGTTGACGAGGAACTGTTTTTTCACATAGATGAGAAAAACAACCAGGTTGACCTGACTGATAAAGGAATTCAAATGATCACCAAGGGAGGAGAAGATCCTAACTTCTTCATTCTTCCTGACATCAGCGTTCAGCTAAATGCAATTGACACTGATCCAAATTTATCTGCTGACGAAAAATTACACCAGAAAGAGGCGATCTTAAATGACTATTCTTTAAAAGCTGACCGCATTCATACCGTACAACAATTATTGAAAGCTTATGCCCTATTTGAAAATGATGTGGAGTATGTAGTAATTGACGGAGCCGTAAAAATTGTAGATGAACAGACCGGCCGTATAATGGAAGGCCGCCGTTACAGTGATGGTCTGCACCAGGCGATTGAAGCGAAGGAAAATGTAAAGATCGAAGCAGCAACTCAAACCTACGCAACCGTTACACTTCAGAATTATTTCCGGATGTATCATAAGCTGGCAGGTATGACTGGTACGGCAGAAACAGAAGCAGCAGAATTCTGGAGCATTTATAAACTTGACGTGGTTACCATCCCGACCAACATCCCTGCCATCAGGAAAGACGAGCAGGATCTTGTGTTTAAAACTAAGAGGGAAAAATATAAAGCGGTTATTGAAGAAATTGAAAAGCAAAGGAATTTAGGCCGTCCTTCACTGGTGGGTACAACAAGTGTTGAGGTGAGTGAATTACTTAGCAGGATGCTGAAGCAAAAACAAATCCCTCACAACGTACTGAATGCAAAGCAACACGCAAGGGAAGCACAGGTTGTTGCTGAAGCAGGTTTGCCAGGCAACGTTACTATCGCCACTAACATGGCCGGCCGTGGTACCGACATCAAGCTTGGACCTGGAGTAAAAGAAGCGGGTGGCTTGGCAATTCTTGGTACTGAAAGGCATGAAAGCCGTCGTGTAGACAGGCAGTTACGTGGTCGTGCAGGTCGCCAGGGAGATCCGGGATCGTCTATGTTCTTCGTCTCTTTAGAAGATGACCTGATGCGTATGTTTGGTAGCGAACGCATTGCTAAAGTGATGGACTTTGCCGGTTACAAAGAAGGTGAAGTGATCCAGCATAGCATGATCACCAAGAGCATTGAAAGAGCCCAACGCAAAGTAGAGGAAAACAACTTTGGCATCCGTAAGCGTTTGCTTGAATATGATGATGTGATGAACAAGCAACGTACAGTTATTTATACCAAACGCAGTCACGCCCTATTTGGAGAAAGGCTGGCACTAGATCTTGATAATGGGTTTTATTCAGTTGCTGAAGGGTTGATCGCCGGCTTTAGAGAGCAGGCAGATTTTGAAGGTTTTAAAATGTCTGCAATCGTAAACTTCGGTATCGACACATCCATTACCGAGGATGAGTTAACCAAAGCAAATGAAAAGCAACTGACCGAAAGATTATACCAGGAAGCTATCAACAATTACCATCATAGGAAGCTTGAAATAGCACAAAATGCATTACCTGTCTTTCAAAACATTCGTAAGGAACAGGGCAGACATATTGAAAACGTGGTCGTTCCTTTTACTGATGGTCGTCGCGGGATTCAGGTACTTGCCAATCTTGATAAAACACTTGAAAGCAAAGGGGTTGAGTTAACACAGGCTGTTGAACGTAACGTAGCATTGAACCTAATCGACGATGCATGGAAAGAGCATTTGCGTGCAATGGATGATCTTAAGCAAAGTGTACAAACCGCTTCTTATGAGCAGAAAGATCCTTTGGTTATATATAAAATGGAAGCTTTCGGTTTGTTCAAAAAATTAGATGAGCAGATCAACCGCGACATCGTTTCCTTCTTATGTCATTCGGGCATTCCTGTTGAACAGGATGAGCCTGAAAGAGTAATACATGAAGGCAGGCAGCAAAAAACTGACATGAGCAAAATGAGCATCAATAAAGATGACATTGATGTTGCCGGGCAGGATTATGCAGCAAATGAAAATGATTATTTCGATCCCACCCCAACGGTTGTAAAACAGCAGCCGATTGTCGTCGGACCAAAGGTTGGCAGAAACGACCCTTGTCCTTGCGGAAGTGGCAAGAAGTTTAAGAACTGTCACGGAAAGGATTTATAAATAAAACACGGATATTCGAAAAAGGGTAAAGTCAGAAGATTTTACCCTGTTTTGTTTTTTAGCGTTTGTAAAAGAGATGATGTTTTTTTGTTACCG
>JAOQAJ010000346.1 GCA_025963675.1 Segetibacter sp. | reverse complement strand
TGGTAACCGTATGTATTGCAGTTTGCGGACCAAAACAACCAGCTGCACTTGCAGTAATTGTCGATGTCCCGCTCCAGGCAGCAGCATATGTTACTGCACCCGTTGCTGCATTTATGGTATTGCCGCCTGTAACACTTGCAGCATCGAGGCTGTAGGTGATACCGGTGGTATAGTTTGCTGAAGCTGTATAGGTTACCGTTCCTGCTCCCTCGCATCTTGTTGAAGTGGCCCCTGAAGCAAAAACAGGGGTTGTAACAGGAAGACGGGTTGTAACTGTATGCGTAGAAGTTTTAGGACCATTACAACCGGCTGCACTTGCAGTCATAACTGAAGTACCACTCCAGCCTGCTACATAGGTTACATCACCAGTAGCTGCGTTTATAGAATTACCACCTGTAACACTTGCAGCATCGAGGCTATATGTGATACCAGTGTTGGTAGTGGCTGTTGCACTATAATTGATGGTTTCTGCTGCTATACACCGGTTTGAAGTTGCACCCATGGCAAAAACAGGAGTTCCTACTGTAGGCGTGATGGTAACAGTATGCGTTGCTGTGTGGGGACCAGAACAACCGGCGGCGCTTGCCGTAATCGTTGATGTGCCGTTCCAGCCTGCCGCATATGTCACTACACCTGTAGACGCATTAATGCTGTTGCCACCTGTGACACTTGCAGCATCAAGGCTGTAAGTAATGCCGGTAGTATAAGTGGCTGTGGCGGTATACGCAATCGCTCCCGGTGTTTGGCATATTGTTGACGACGTTCCAAGATTGAAAACAGGGGTTGTAACCAGGCCATTAGTTGTAACCGTATGGGTTGCCGTTGTTGGGCCGCCACAACCTGTAGCAGTTGCAGTGACAGTAGAACTACCCAGCCAGCTCGCAACATAAGTTACAGTACCTGTAACAGGGTCAATGGAATTACCGCCAGCTATACTTGCAGCATCTAAACTATAGGTAATACCGGTGTTAGTAGTTGCGGTTGCTGAATAGGTTACATTTCCGGCCGCCTCGCAACGAACAGACGTTGCACCCATTGCAAAGACAGGTGTTCCGACATTTGGCGTGATAGTTACGGCGAGACTACCCGATCCCGCACTCCACAAAGCATTAACGGTATCCATCGCCCTTATGTAGTATGTACCTGAGGTGTTAACGACGCAGGTGGACTGAGGTTTAGCAGTACTTGTGCCTGTTGGCGTACTTTGCCAATACCACACTTCAGGACCGGAAGGGGTGCCAGTACGTGTAAGCGTCACTCCGGGGTTTGCACATTGTGGAGAATTAGAGGTAGGATTAGCCGGATTAGCCGGAATTTTAATAACAATACCATTTAGCGTAACGTCGTCATTGATCCAGTTCGCATTTCCATTTTGCGCTCCGGTAACATATAGCCGAAAAGTAACGTTGCCGATATTGGTAAAACTGGCGGCGGGCAGATTTACCGTGGTAATCTGACTGGTTGAAGGCACGCTTCCTGTACTAATATTAGTTGCATAATTATCAATACTTGAACGGAGGTACCAGCTGGTTATAGATTTAGAAGAATAATAGTGAGTAAAGGATAATGACGCCAACTTTAGCACGTAACCACTGTTTGCAGAAACGGTAAATTGGTTATACTCAGCCAGATTAATCGTACCCGATTGATTCCAGTTACTATTAATAAATTCCGTTGTTGATGCGACACAGGAAGCACCCGTATTTGTATAAGCGCTAAATGTAACATTGGCAGCCTGGCCAGTTACCGCATTATTGTTATTAGGACAAGTTGCAACCAGCAGGCCGGTAAAAGGATAGGTGCCTAATTGCTGGGCTGAAGCTGCTGAACCAAAAAGAACGAAAAACAATACAATAAAAGAAAAACGAGAAAGCCTTCTTGTTCTCCCGGTATTATATTTATTGTCACTGCACCCGGAAGTACCAACTGTTACAGAAATTAATTCTTTAGCTTTATTGAAGGCATAATTGGATCTACTCTCAAATGGATTAAGAATTGAAAATAAATTCGTCAAAAATCCTTCATCTTGGTTTTTCATGACATGTGGATATTTCCAGTTTTTGGAAAAACCGGTTTTTAGAGAAACGTTATTAAGAATGGAAATATTGCTTTATTAACATTCCCGGGAGAATAATAGCCTGATAATCAGCAGTACAAGAAATTAAAGTATTTTCTAAGCAGGAAATCTTTTGGAGTAGATACCACTTAAGCTTATTAAGAAAAGGTTATTAAGAAATGTTGTTTCGCTTTGCAATTGCACGTACTTGTGCAATTTGAAGCATTTGCATATTTGTTCCAGAAACCATAAAAGGTTTTAGGTGACATGGTTTCCTTAAACCGGTTGAATAAACCGTTTCGGTAAAAGTGCTACCGTCTGTACTCATCTTTTTTCTCAAAACAATAGAACACGGATGACACGGATCAAACTGATAAAACGGATTTTTAAATTGTTTCCCTGGTAATATCACTTCGCTAACTCTGTTTTCCGGATAAAAAGGGATTGGTTCAGGATTTCTTACCTCGGCAATCTGCCTAATCCTGTCAATCGGTGTTATCGGTGTTCCAAAAAAACTTGAGTGCTGACCGTAGGTACAAGTGAGTGACACAACGATGTCGAACAAAGGAGAAATGTTGACACCTTAAAAAAATCAACGAGGAATAATATCAGACCAAATAAAGTATCTAAAAGAAGAACAGGTACGAGCCCCTGAGCATCCTTTTTAAAAGGTTTTTATTAGAGCGACAGTTATTTGATTGGAAGGAGTATCAAATACAATCCAAAATGTTTACGCCGGTATTTACATTTTGTGTTTTTTAAAACCCGTGCAAAAAAGGGCAATTTTCATTTTTGAACTTACAGTACCGGTTTTGGAAACCCGGAATAGTGGCAGGTATTTACCCCCTTTTTAAATTGCTAAAAAATGTGACCGTACATCGTGAGGTTTAAAAATATTTCAGTTAAATGCATCCTATCATTAACTACGATCATCTTTATATTCATGTTTTAACTTCCGCAATTAGCAGACAGCCTGCTAACCCGAGATTATTCAACAACTAAGGCAAGAAGGCCGATATTAACTCCTGATTTCTTTCCGGATTCCCTTCTTTATTTACTTAAAGGTGCAACTTTTTAACTTTTCCTTTCATCATACATCTTGTTGAAAGGTTGTCGCCGTTGCTACACTCTCTCAAACCTTTTTTAACTAAGTTTACTTTATCCAATATTCTACAAAAGATAATTTAAAATCCTACTATTCTGGCGAAAGGCTGCTAATCCTATTTATCCAATTCTAAATTTCTTTATTAAATTAAATTAGTTAAACATGAAAAGGTTTACTTATCTATTGTTATTGATTTTACTGAACGCGTTTTATTTACAGCTATCAGCTCAAACCGCTAATGGTTGCAGTGGCAACTTGTGTACTTCCAGCTCTGGCTATTATGGCGGATTTGAAGCTGGGTCCGGTAATTTTTCCAGCTCAACGGGAGGCACTGATTTTTATAAGGGGTTGCCTAGTAACGGATCTTATCAAATAGTGAAATCAGTAGATGAACTCGGAGGCGGAGGTTATCTTGACATCCATCCCCGTACAGGTAAATACTTTCTTGCTGCTCATACCAGCAATGACGAACAAGACCGCATTTGGTACACTAACATTAATGTGACCTCCGGTGCCACTTACAATTTTTGTACTAACGTAACAATGTTGAAAAACGCTGGAAATGGAGCTAGTGTCATAGTGGGATTATATGCAAATGGTACATCGATAGGCACAGGAAGAGTAACTTTTGACTGGACACAGATCTGTGGCACATTCACTGTACCTGCCGGTGTCACCAGGTTGGAATTATCAATCAGAGATCCAAAAAAAGGGTTGTTCTTTTTAGCAATCGACGACATATGCATTACCACAACAAAGCCTACCCCACCTTCTCAAGGTAAACTAACCTTAGGTAATCTTGTATGGAATGATGCCAATGGCAACGGTATCAAAGAAACAGATGAAGCAGGTGTAGGTGGTGTAACAGTACGCCTTTACAACGACAATAACGGAGATAACATCGCAGATAATAATACCGCGGTCGCAAGCACTGTAACGGCGGCTAATGGCAGTTATAAATTTACCGGACTAAATGACGGGAAATATCTAGTCGGTCTTATTATACCTGAAGGTTATACTGTTCCACCAACACGTATAGGCACTCCGGATAATAATGTTGACAATGATAACAATGCTATAAATGTCGTTAACAACCAGTCTGAGGTAAGAAGTAACTATATCACACTTGTAGCTGGTACAGAGCCTACAACTGATGGTGACGATAACAATGGAAACTTAACACTGGATCTTGCTATTTGCGGCCGTTCAAGCATTGGTGATTTTGTTTTTAACGATCTTAATGGAAATGGAATACAAGATGCAGGTGAACCTGGTATTGCTAACGTAAAAGTTACCCTTACCTATCCTGATGGAACTACCACATCAAAAAATACTGATGCCAACGGCAAGTATCTTTTTGTAAACCTTGGCCCAGGCGCTCATAAAGTAACCTTTACTACGCCTGCCGGCTTCAATCCAAGTCCTGCAAACCAGGGAAGTAATGATGCAAAAGATAGTGATCCGGTCAACGGTACTGTTACGGTTAATGTGGGTGCAACTGTGAATGATTTAACTATAGACGCAGGATATACGAAGAGCACTCCACCAGTCACTAATTTAAGACTCGGCAACCAGGTTTGGAACGACAGGGACGGTGATGGTAAAAGAGATCCTAATGAACCTGCTATTGGAGGGGTGACCATTAGTTTATATACCGATAATAACTCAGATAACTTACCTGACGGAGCTGCTATTAGAACAACTATGAGTGATGCTCAGGGTCGTTATCTTTTCACTGACCTCGCTCCCGGAAGATACATAGCTTCTATGCCTATTTTACCTGGCTACCTGCAAAGTCCTAATAACACAACGGGCGGAATTGTTGGCGCTCCTAAACCAGGTTGCTGTAGCCTGACACCTGACGAAGACAGAGACAACGACAATAACCTGGTAAGGTTAGTTGGACCAAATGGACCAGGTGGTATCGTTTATACAAATGCAATCACACTAAGTGCAGGACAGGAACCAACAAATGATGGAGATGATGCCAATGGCAATCTTACATTTGACCTTGCAGAATGTGGCAACTCATTTATTGGCGATTTCGTCTGGAATGACTTAAATGGAAACGGAATACAGGATGCAGGTGAGCCTGGTATTAACGGAGTACCGGTTACTATAACTTTTGAAGATGGAACTAAAGCAACTGAAGAAACCCACACATACAATGCTCCCAACAACCAGAATGCACCTCAGTATGATGGGTATTATGACTTTGAAAACCTCGGACCAGGCACTTATATTATAACATTTGAAAAACCTGCCGGCTTTAATCCTAGTCCTGCAAACCAGGGTAATGATGCAAAAGACAGTGATCCTGTAAATGGCGGACCGGTTACAGTAACGATTGCACCTAATGAAAGCAATTTCACTATTGATGCAGGATTTACCAAACTAACTCCACCACCACCTCCACCGCCAACTTGTCCTAATCTTAGTCTTGGCAACCTGGTATTTAACGATGCAAACGGTAATGGAGTTAGAGATGCAAACGAACAAGGCATTGGTGGATTAACAGTTAAACTGTATGCTGCCAGTGGTAACAATGTCGTCGGTGCTGCTTTATCAACTGTTATGACGGCTGCAGATGGTACTTATTACTTTGGGAATCTTGCTGCAGGTAACTATATAGTAGGTGTTACAACAGGAAGTAACTATAAGATGGGTGTTAATGGAAATGCAAATGCTAATGATAACATTGATAATGACAACAACGGTGTAACAACTGTAAATGGTGAAGTTAGAAGTAATGCTATTAGCCTTTCAGCAGGCGACGAACCAATTAACGACGGGTCAGACAATAATAGCAATCTGACTCTTGATTTCGGTTTGAAAATAGCAACCGTAACGCCACCTACCCCTACCCCTTGTACCAATCATTGCGACTGTAAAAATGATTGCAGTCACACCGGTTGTGGTCACTCAAACTGCGGTCATAACAGTTGCAAAAATGATTGTAACCATACAAATTGCGGTCATGCAAACTGTAGTCACAACAGTTGTAAAAACGATTGCAAGCACACTAATTGTGGACACCAAAATTGTGGACATAACAGTTGCAAAAATGACTGTAAGCACACCAGCTGCGGCCATGCAAACTGTAGCCACAATAGCTGCAAAAATGATTGTAAGCATAAAGATTGCGACCATAAAAACTGTGGCAAAAAGGATAAGGATGATGATAAGGATGATAAGGACAAGGATAAGGATAAGGATAAATCAAAAGCCGCTTCTACAGATGCTCAAAGCGTTGTTACCGCCATTACAGCCCCTGAGCTAACCGGCACTTCCGTATCGGTTTTCCCTAACCCTGCCAATGATTTCATCGTTATAAAAGTAATGGCAGCTAAAAGTGGCATTGGGGTAGCAAGGATTACTGACCTTTCCGGCAAACTGGTTGCTACTAAAAAAGTTACCATCGCTAACGGCATGAACCTGGTAAAATTTGACAGGTTGGAAGGATTAAGAGCAGGCACTTATTATGTTCAACTTGATTTTAATTATCACACTTACAACAAACAGCTGATCGTAGTAAAATAACTACACCGTTTCGATAAAATGAAGAAGGCTCTCTAAATGGGAGCCTTCTTCATTATTTAAATATCCGAACTATTAAAAATTGTTTTTTATGTCTTTTTTTTATAATCATCAATAAATCTTCTTTCAACAGCGTTGTGTCACTCCCTTCTACCGCCAGCACCTTATTCAGCATCCACTGGCGTATACCTTCGGGTCCACCTTTTTTTACTAATTCAGAAAATTAGATCCGAAGCCTTATAACTGGCAGATACCTTAAAAAAATAATTCTTCTTAACAAAATAAACTGCAGCATTAATTTAATATGTTTGAGACTTAAATGACCATTTTTAGCAGAGAAATACATTGAATTTAAAAAAATCACACGGATTTAATTAAACAACAAATAGTATGTTATTACGAAAAAAACTTTTAAGTGCAGCCGCAGTAGCTTTATTATCTACAGCCGTACATGCACAAAAAGTAGCATTTACCGAATACGATTTACCAAATGGATTACATGTAATTCTGCATCAGGACAAATCAGCTCCAGTTGTAGCGGTTTCTGTGATGTATCATGTCGGTGCTAAAAATGAGCAGGTAAACAGAACCGGTTTCGCTCACTTTTTTGAGCATCTATTATTCGAGGGTTCGGATAATATAAAAAGAGGTGAATTTATGAAACTCGTTTCCAGCAACGGTGGTCAAAACAATGCTAATACAACGCAGGACAGAACTTTCTATTACGAGGTTTTTCCGTCTAATCAGTTTAAGTTGGGTCTATGGCTAGAGAGCGAAAGAATGATGCACCCCGTGATAAACGAAGTCGGTGTAAGAACACAGAACGAAGTAGTGAAAGAAGAAAAACGTTTACGAATTGACAACCAACCTTACGGACACTTCACCGAGGAGATCTTTAAAAGGCTGTTTACCAATCATCCTTATCGCTGGCAAACAATTGGCTCCATGGCTGACCTTGATGCCGCTAAACTGGAAGAGTTTCAGGCATTTTTCAAAAAGTATTACGTTCCAAACAATGCAGTCCTCTCAATTGCCGGCGACATTGATGTTAACCAGGCCAAAGAATTAATTAACGCTTATTTTTCTCCGATACCCAAAGGAGAACCAGTTGTATACCAGAAAGCTGAAGAACAACCAATAACCCAATCAATAGTTGATACAGCTTACGACCCCAACATTCAAATTCCCGCTATAATGTCAGCCTACCGTGTGCCGGGATTGACCAGCAAAGACGCAACTGCTATGGAAATGATTTCGGCAATTCTTTCAGGCGGAGCCAGTTCCAAACTGTACAAAAAAATGGTTGACGAAAAAAAGAACTCTCTGCAGGTGGGTGCCTTTAACTATGTGCTTGAAGACTACGGCGCCTATATCACTTATGCTTTGCCAAATAACAACACTCCTTTAAATACGCTGCTGAAGGATGTTGATGAAGAAATCGCAAAACTACAAACGAACCTTATCAGCGAAGATGACTATAAGAAAATTCAAAACCAATTTGAAAACAACTATGTAAATGCCAATTCACGCATGTTGGGAGTTGCGGAAAACCTGGCAAAGGGTTATACATTTTATAATAAGAACACCAATAATATTAACCAGGAACTTGACAAGATCAGAAATGTTTCGAGAGAAGATATAAGGGAAGCAGCTAAAAAATACCTTCAACCAAATTCAAGGGTAGTACTTTATTACTTGCCGGCAAAGGCCGCACTATAAGTCTTATTAAATTAAAAACATTGTTCCCGATAGGTCTTTTGTAAACACATTTTATCGACGACCAAAAACATAATAGTGATGAAAAAATTTTTGATAATAACTGCAACTGCCTTTTTAGTTTATTCTGCAGAGGCACAGGTAAATATTGATCGTACAAAGAGACCAGAGCCAGGTCCGGCCCCGGTAATTACACTAAAGGATCCGGTAATTTATAAATTAGCTAACGGAATAACTGTCTTAGTTGTCGAAGATCATAAGCTGCCGCGCGTTTCATCGAGTTTTTATATAGATGCCGGACCGATTAAAGAAGGCGCTAAAGCAGGTGTTACGAGCCTCATGGGACAAATGCTGAACGAGGGAACAAAAGACATGTCAAAGGCGGCCTTTGATGAAGCCGTTGATAAGATCGGTGCAGAAGTTAGCCTTACCGCTTCAGGCGGTAGTGCAACTGCGCTGACACGTTATTTCAGCCAGGCTTTTCAACTAATGGGTAAAGCAATTAAAAATCCTGCATTTACAGATGAATCGTTTCAAAAATTGAAATCATTGACTCTAACAGGAATGAAGAGTGACGAAAAAAATGTAAAGGCGGTCTCATCCAGAGTAGTGAAGGCTTTAGCATATGGAAAGCAACACCCCCTTGGAGAATTTGAAACAGAAGAAACTATAAACAACCTTACACTAGCTGATATTAAATCAGCCTATCAAAAATATATCACTCCATCAAGATCATATCTGACGATTATAGGAGATATTAAGCCTGAGGCAGCAAAGGCATTAGCTCAAACTGTATTTGGCACTTTCAAAGGAAGTCCTTTGACCCTGCCAACTTTAGCGCCGGTAGCAAACCCGGCAAAGACTGAAATTAATCTCGTCGATATGTCTAACGCGGTGCAATCTGAAATTACCGTAACAAACCTGGTCGATCTGAAAATGAGTAGCCCTGATTATTTTGCTGTATTACTTGCTAACCAGATTCTAGGTGGTGGTTCAGAGAGTCGCCTATTTACTAACCTGAGAGAAAAACACGGGTTTACCTATGGCGCTTATTCAGGTGTTCAGGCGGGAAGGTTTCAAAATTTATTTACCTCTTCTGCAGCCGTAAGGACTGCAAAAACAGATAGCGCAGTTGTGGAATTTATTAATGAAATTTCAAGATTGCGTAATGAAAAAGTATCTGACGAGGAGCTGGCAAATACCAAGGCACTTTACAACGGCCAGTTTGCTTTAGGACTTGAAAATCCTGCACGTACAGCTTCCTTTGCCAGAAATATTTTAATCAACGGTCTCCCTAAAGACTTTTATAAAACTTATCTTCAAAAGGTCAATGCGGTAACAAAAGAAGACATTCAAAGGGTAGCTCAAAAATATTTCAACAGCAGCAATACACGGGTAGTTGTAGTAGGCAACACTTCACAAATGAAGGAAAGCCTTTCTAAACTTAATTATCCCGTAAAGATGTACGACAGGTACGCAAACAGTGTTACAGAAACACAGAAATCAGGGGCGGCATTAAATGTAAAAGCTACTGATGTTTTAAATAGTTATGTGACTGCTATGGGTGGAGCGGATGCGTTAAAAAAAGTCAATTCAATTTTTGCAACTATGACTATGCAAATGCAGGGAATGAACCTGGCAGTCCAGATGAAAAATATGGCTCCGAATATGGAGAGCATGACAATGTCCATGGGAGGAAATGTTGTAATGAAATCCAGCTTTAACGGCACGAGCGGTTATCAGCAACAGATGGGAAACAAAAAAGAATTAACCGCAGACGAAATCAAGGAAAAAAATGTCGTAAAGAGTTTGTTTGAGCAACTCGATTACCTTAGCAACCCGGCTTTTAAGGCTGAAATAAAAGGCACTGAAAAAGTAAATGGTTCTGACGCTTACAAGCTGGTAGTCACCTACCCTACTGGTACTACAAAAACAGAATATTATGACGTAGCAAGCAAACTTCTTATTAGAAAGGAAGAATCAAAAACAACCAATAATGTCGCGGCAACAACTACAATGGACTATAGCGATTACAAAAAGGTTGGCCCTATCATGTATCCTTATTCACAAACACTTACTATATCTGCAGGTGGTCAACAACAGGCACTAGAAATGAAAGCTTCTGATGTCAAAATAAATGAAGGAGTAGCTGCAACAGATTTTCAATAAGAGATTAATATTTTTATAAAGCAAAGAGGAGATGAGCTTATATCATTTCCTCTTTGCTTTAGGTAGCAGTTCTATTTCAATGTTCGTTTTTTGGGCCCGCCAATTGAATTTCTATTAAGCATCGTTGCGTCGCACTCTTGTGCAGCAAATCAGTATTGAACAAAAGACGCTAAAAAAAGCTCAATAGAAAATAAACCGACGAACGGAGCGTCGCAACGAAAGCCTCATACGTAGAAAAAGCTAGCCCAAAAAAGGTTGTAAAAATACACCAACCATACTCAAGACATAACAACGTACACTCCAACGATCCCCATTGACACTATGCGGCCGTGTGCTTAAATTTCCCGCTTGCTTTCACCATGTCCTCATAATGATGAACAAATATTCCTTTCTTGCCAAGCTTTGCGGAAGCCACCATAGCTTTTGCTACAACCAGATCCCCGATCCCTTTATACTTTTTAAGTCGCCCAACAAACAATACTGAAAGCGCCGACATCACTTTTTTTGCAATACTTTCTGCAAACCGAAACTCTTTTCTGTTACCTAAAAGCATACTTGGTCTAAAAGCATGAAAGCTTTGAAAATTCATCCGGGCAATTTCAGCTTCCACTTCACCCTTTAACCTCAGATAAAAATTGGAAGAACCGGCATTTGCACCGACCGCAGAAACCAGCAAGTAATTAGTAAAGCCAGCTTCTTTGCCCATTTTAGCAGCATTTACAGGAATATCAAAATCTATCTTTCTATAAGCTGTCTTATCGCCCTTGACTTTACTATTCGTTGTACCGATACAACAAAAAATACAATCGCCACTTCCCAACTTGCTTTGGCACTCAACATGGTTATCAAAATCTACGATTTGCACTTCAAGTTTTGGGTGCGATAATTCTACCTGTCTTCTCACAAGTATCCTTACTTTTGAAAAATCAGTATCATTCAACAATTGTTTTACCAACTGTTCGCCTATAAGGCCGGTTGCACCGAGTACGACAGCAGTTAATGCTTGCATATTTATTATTTTAAGCGACTACATGCAAATTGAACAAAATATTTCACTTAAGCCTTATAACACTTTCGGTATCGACGCCAGGGCTAGACACTTTGCAAAATTCTCTTCAACAAATGAACTCGCTGAACTTTTCGATACAAAGTATTCTCCTGAAGAAAAGCTTCCTTTAATCATAGGAGGTGGAAGTAATATTTTGATAACCCAGGATTACAACGGTCTTGTTGCTAAAAACGAAATGCTTGGAATCGAAGTGGTAAATGAGGATGCGCAACATATTTACGTTCGTTCGGCCGCCGGAGAAAACTGGCACCGGTTTGTTGTACACTGCATAGAAAACAACTACGCAGGAGTTGAAAACCTAAGCCTGATACCAGGAAATATAGGTGCAAGCCCGATGCAAAATATTGGTGCATACGGCGTAGAGATTAAAGATGTTTTTCATGAATTGGAAGCTTTTAGCATAAACGAAAAAAAGGTTCAAATTTTTACGTCGCAAGACTGTGAATTTGGTTACCGCGAAAGTGTTTTTAAACGAAAATACAGAGGTCAGTTTGTAATCACTTCTGTGACATTCAAATTAAAAAAACAACCTGACTTCAACACTACGTACGGCGCGATTCAACAGGAACTGGAGCAGATGAATGTGCAGGAATTGTCAATTGCCGCCATATCGCAGGCGGTAATAAACATTCGGCAAAGCAAGCTTCCTGATCCAAAAGAGATCGGTAATGCAGGAAGCTTTTTTAAAAACCCAACGGTACCAAAAAAGCAGTTCGAAAATCTTAAAAAAGAATTTTCAGCTATAGTTGGTTATCAGGCAAACGAAGATGAAGTAAAGGTTGCGGCAGGTTGGCTAATTGAACAATGCGGATGGAAAGGATACAGACAAGGCGATGCAGGTTGTCATGCAAAACAAGCTTTGGTTTTGGTTAATTATGGGAATGCAAAGGGGAGTGAAATATTTGAATTGTCAACCAGGATAATGAAAAGCGTATTTGAAAAGTTTGGAATTGTATTAGAACGAGAAGTAAATATTTTGTAAAAAGCATCGTTTTACTATAACAGGTTGTCAATAGCCTGGTTATTTAAAAAATATAATATGAAAAAAACGTTTGTAGTTATTTGTTTCATTTTCGCTGTAACTACAGCAGTTGAAGCTCAAACAGGAGCTAAGGCCATCTTCTTTGAATTGGGTGGCCCCGGACTGGCCTCTATTAATTATGATATGCGTTTTGGCAAAAAAGAAGACGGTTTAGGCTTTAGGGCAGGCTTTGGAGGTTTTAGTATTGAAGATGCAAGTGTTTTATTTGTACCATTAGGCGTTAACTACCTGCTTGGTAAAGATGGAAAGAACTACTTTGAGCTTGGCGGTGGCATAACTGCAGTCTCTTCCAACGATGATCTTGGTGATGGAGCTTTTACAACGAGTTTCGGTCACTTGAATTTTGGTTACAGGCTTCAGCCTGCAAACGGAGGATTTTTGTTCAGGGCAGGTATAGTACCAATATTTAATAAAGATGGTTTCGTTCCCTATTACGCCGGAATATCTTTTGGGTACAAATTCTAATTTTAGCTCAACAATATTTGAAACAAAACGAAAGGGGATGTTTTTGAAACATCCCCTTTCGTTTGTACACTATTTAAAATCATCTTCCGTTAAATCATCTTCAAAATTCATCGCGCCAAAATTCATCATACTTCCCATCAGGTCTTTGAATTCAATTTTTCCATCCAGCATTTTCTTACTTATCAGCGAATAGCTGGCCAGGCCATGCAACACGAACTCCATCAATAATGCATTTTCCTTATCGTTTGACTGGGGATAATATTTCTTTACAAAACCATGCAAACCGTCCACCTTATACAATGAGCTGAATTTATTTGCATCATTACTGTCGAGCAAAAGGTCTAAATGGTTACCACCATCAAACCATCGAATGATTGCTTTGTAGGGGTTTTCGTCTTCGGTTTTCACCTGCTGGCCTGGCTTTCCTGTAGCTCTCTTCTTCTTTCCGGCTTCCGGATTCGGAAAGTACAGCACAAACTGCGAGCGTATTGCTTTTTCTAAAAGGTTAACCGCAACCTGGTAAGGTCCTTCCTGCTCACCTTCATACACAAGTTCTATTTTACCAGTGATAGAAGGTATGATTCCAACAAGGTCACTTATCCAAACCTGAGTATGTTTTTCGTTATGGATGATCGAGCGACGCTCTGCACTACTAACAGCATTTTCATAAGCCGCAATCGTAAGCCTCGCACTCACGCCACTCTTCTTGTCGACGTATTCATTGTTTCTTGCCTCAAAAGCCACCTGCTCTATTAAACGCTTAACAAGGTCGCTAATGTTTATCTTTTTTGTTTGCTCTTCCAAAACATCCGCTTCCTGTTCAGTTATCTCCAACGACGTTTCAATTGTTTTTGGATAGTGCGTCAGAATCTGGCTTTCGATACGATCTTTTAACGGAGTTACAATACTTCCCCGATTAGTATAATCTTCAGGGTTTGCTGTAAACACAAACAGTATATCAAGCGGCATCCTCAATTTAAATCCACGAATCTGAATATCTCCTTCCTGCAAAATATTAAAGAGCGCAACCTGTATTCTTGCCTGCAAATCAGGCAATTCATTTATTACAAAGATGCTCCGGTTACTGCGCGGAATGATACCATAATGTATCACCATTTCATCTGCAAAACTCAGCCTGAGATTAGCAGCTTTTATGGGGTCAATATCTCCGATCAGGTCAGCAACGCTTACGTCGGGTGTTGCCAGCTTTTCGCCATAACGCTCTCTTCGGTGAACCCAACCAATCGGACTATTATCTCCTTGCTGAGCAACAAGATCCTTAGCAAACTTACTGATTGGCTTAAAGGGGTCATCGTTTATCTCGCTTCCCTCAATTACCGGGATATATTCATCCAGTAAATCAACCATTTGCCTTGCCATCCTTGTTTTCGCCTGGCCCCTGAGGCCCAGGAATAGAATATTGTGACGGCTAAGTAGCGCTCTTTCAGTATCAGGAATAACCGTTTCTTCATATCCTATAATTCCCGGAAAAGTATTTTCTTTCGACCTGATTTTTCCAATCAGGTTTTCACGTATTTCTTCTTTTATTGTCCGGCTCTTGTATCCGCTCTTTTTTAAATCTCCTAATGTCTTAATTTTTGTAATGTCCATTTAGTTTTTTTTGGTAATCAACTTCTTGTTTTTCATAGCGGCATCGTTGTGTCACTCACTTGTACTACTTGCTATTATTTCGGCTTAAATAACTCTAACTCGGTAATGAAAGAATAGTCACTTAGATTATCAGTATACAGGGGAATGTTATTGACGATAGCTGTAGCGGCAATCAGATTATCGGCAATAGAAGCCGAATTGTGAAGATGATACTTTTTTATAATTGAAAAAGCTTTGGTGCCAATTTTTGCACTTAAATCATAAAGGAAATATGCTTTAACAGTTTTTAAAACTTCAAATTCTCTCTTTTTACTTGTCGCTCCCTTCATTAATTCCATCGCTGTTATCACCGAGATTGCGAGGTGATCTTGAATTGATTCTAGAGTTTCCCTTTTCTCCCGATCCCCTCTGAATATTTTAATTAAAATGTCTGTATCGACTATAATTCGGGTATCTTTCGCCATAAGTCTTTACGATAATTTATTGGATCTAAGGGAATATCTTTCCATGTTCCAAAGAAATCAAGAGGTTTAGGCTTTGCCGTCTTTCGCTTACTCTTTGGCTTTTGTTTCTTTTCTCCATCTCCCTCTACAACTGTACCACCGATTCTTTCCACGAATTCTTCAACAAATTCCACGGCATCTTCCGGCACATTTATGATTATCTCTTTCATAATTCTTTATTTAAGTGCAAGTATCTACATCATTTGCGTAATTCGGCAGGCATAACAGGAACCAGATCACGCCTCTAAGTTCTTTCAAAGACTGTTTGACTTTGTCTCTGTTTTCTTTAGACACCAGAAAAAAAGTGTTCTCTTCATCCTCTTCAACAGTGATAAGAAGCTGTTTTTTGCCAAATGGGAGTTTTAGCTTCTGCAGAAATTCGTCGTTTAGTTCATCAGTAGATATATGATAGGTCGTAGTCATGTAAATGGTAAAATGAATATTTAATATCTCTTCAATTCCTGTGGCAGTTAATAAACAGTCTTCCTCTTGCCGCTTTCGAAATCCTTAAAAATAAAAGCACCTAATTTGTCAAGGGATGCGAAGAACGCTTTTCCGTTATTGGTTTCTGTAAACTCGGTAACAAACTTTTGTAAATAAGGATCGCTCGCGATCATAAATGTTGTAATGGGGATCTTAAGCTTTTTGCATTGCGCTGCAAGATTTATACATCGATTTACTACTTTACGGTCTAATCCAAAGCTGTTTTTATAATAGCGTTTTCCGATTTTTAAACAAGTTGGTTTACCGTCAGTGATCATAAAGATTTGCTTGTTCGGATTTTTGCGGCGTCTCAACAAGTCCATCGCCAATTCGAGGCCGGCAACGGTGTTTGTATGATAAGGACCTACCTGCAGGTATGGAAGATCCTTAATTTCTATCGGCCACGCATCATTTCCAAAAACGACAATATCTAACGTGTCTTTGGGGTACTTCGTTGTGATCAACTCACTTAAGGCCATCGCAACTTTTTTTGCCGGCGTTATCCTGTCTTCTCCATACAAGATCATGCTATGGCTGATATCAATCATTAACACAGTAGAAGTCTGGGTTTTATAATCAGTCTCCCTGATCCTGAGATCATCCTCATGCATGCTAAAACTCTCAATACCGTGATTTATCTGGGCGTTTCTGATGCTTTCAGTAAAATCTATCTGCTCCATCGTATCCCCAAACTGGAACTGCCTTACATCCGGACTAATCTCGTCACCGCCACCAGGTTTAAATGTGTCATGGTTGCCCTGTTTGGTTTTTTTGAGCTTGCCGAAAATTTCTTCAAGACTGTTTTTCCTAATTCCTTGTTCTGTTTTTGAGGTAATAGAAATCGTACCATTCACGGGGTTTTCATCTATATA
>JAOQAJ010000329.1 GCA_025963675.1 Segetibacter sp. | reverse complement strand
GCAGTTAAAAAAAATACTTTTAAATTAAATAAGATAGCGGCTTTTAGTGATGATATAAGAGATGGACTGCGCGGGCCCTTTGGAGATGTTCATCAAAAAGGGTTTGTCAGTGGCGGATCAGGATGGAAGGAAAGTGTAAAATTTGGAATCGTTGCTTCTACACAACATCCGCAAATAAACTATGCTGCTGTTAATTATTCTAATCAGCCATGGGCTTCAGAACCAGATCAAACTATGACTTATGTTTCTTGTCATGACGACAACACCTTGTTCGATCGCCTTAAGATTTCTAATCCAGATGCATCTGAAGCGGAAGTGATTAAAATGGACAAGCTAAGTAATGCAGTTGTACTGACATCACAAGGTGTTTCATTTTTACATGCGGGCGAAGAAATGCTTAGAACAAAGCAAGGAATTGCCAACTCTTATAAATCTCCTGATGCCATAAATCAACTCGATTGGAGCAGGAAGAAGAAGTATAAGGACGTATTCAGCTATTACAAAGGATTAATTGCGCTTCGTAAAAACCATCCTGCTTTTAGAATGCCAACAACAACAATGATTCAGGAGCATTTGCAATTTTTGGATACCGAAGAGCAGGTGATTGCGTACCAGATAAATGGTAATGCCAACAACGATAAATGGAAAAACATTCTGGTTGTGCTCAATGGAAGTCAACACGAGAATACAGTCAATATACCTGAAGGAAATTGGACGTTGGTAGTTGATGGTAATGAAATAAACGAAAAAGGCATTAAAAAGATTAATGGCTTAAAAGTAACTGTTCCGGGCACTACTGCATTGGTAATGTATAAGATGGAGTGATAGCATGACTACTGCCTCAACCACTGTAGAAAGGGTTATATTTGGATAGTAAAAATTATCAGACATGGAAGGACGCGTCATCAATATTGACCCTGAAATTTTAGGCGGAACGCCTGTTTTTTATGGAACACGTGTACCTATTAAAAATCTCTTTGACTACCTGGAGAATGGAGAGACTATAGATTACTTCCTAGACGATTTTAGTGGAGTGCAGCGGGAACAGGTTGTAAAGCTGCTTGAGATGTCAAAGAAGATGGCAGATATTCAACTAATGGTCAGATAAAGGTTTTCATAAGTAGTTCCCCTATCAGCAGTTCTTTTTGGTTCTTTTTGTCGCGCTCGCTAACAGCTTTCCTTAAGTCCGGTCTTCGTAACAAAAACAGTTGGCTTACTCTTTTTTAAACCCGGGTTACAACTGAAAACCTAACTACTGGTTAGCGAGTGTTGCAAAGGGATGTAAAGTTTAAACGGAGCGTCGCAACGGGAGGTTAATAGAATACAACTGCTGGTAACATAAAAGTTTTCATTTTTAGTTCACACATTATTAGTCATATTTGTTCTTGCAGATTCTGCAGTGATATGGCGAAACGTAAAGCGAAAAAGAAAAAGTCAGGTGCAAAGTGGTGGATTCTTATTCCTTTGATTTTGGTTGCAATCGCTTCTATTGGCTACTTGTGGTATAAGATGGCCCAAATAGGCCACGCAAAATTTGTTCGTTATCCTGCTTTTGGAATCGACATTCCTGATAGCTACGAAATACATGGAATTGATGTAAGCAAATACCAAAGCTTTATAGATTGGCCTTCGGTGCGAGATATGAAAGTGCATGATGTGCGGATAGGATTTGCATTTATAAAAGCAACCGAAGGTCTCGGCAATACTGATAAGCTATTTAAACGCAACTGGAAAAAAACAAAAGAGGCCGGCATAACAAGAGGGGCTTATCATTTCTTCCTGGCTACAAAAAGCGGAAAAATGCAAGCAAAGAATTTTATCAGCAGCGTGAGTTTGGAACCCGGCGACCTGCCACCTGTCTTAGACATCGAACAGTTGTACGGGGTAAGACCTGAGAAAATGCGTAAGGAAGTGCAGGACTGGCTTACTATTGTTGAAGATTACTACAAGGTGAAGCCGATCATATATACTTACGTAAATTTCTACTCTAGTTATTTAGCCGGCCAATTTGATGACTATCCCTTGTGGGCGGCTCACTATCTTGAAAAAGATAAACCTCGTATCAATCGTCGTTGGATCTTTTGGCAACACAGTGAAAAAGGCAGGGTAAACGGAATAGCGATGCCTGTTGACTTCAATGTTTTTAATGGCGATAGCTCTGACTTTGCAAACCTGCTGATGAAGTAAATGGTGATATTATAACTTTACTAAATTCAATTTTCTTCTAAAAAAACAATTAGGGATGGAACCGGAGATGGTTGCTTTTTTAAAGCGCGTTGGAAAAAGTCTTACGATCGCTTTCTGCTGGCTCGCGATTACTGCCACTGCCGCAATAAAAGGTGACAATGCTTTTATTGGAGATCATGTCAACATCGGTAACATTTTATTTTACTTGTGGCTGATCATAAGTATCGTTATTCTCATTATCATTTTTAGAAAAATCTGGTTTGCTAAAGCGTAGCATCGTTTTGCTAACTGCTATGATCAGAGACAATGAGCCAGGTGTTTTTAATCTTCCTGAATAAGAGTGTAAAGTATCCTTGTAAATTACCTATCGATCTTTTTAATGTCCATTGACCAGTGATGTGATAATACTCCGGCGAAAGCCTTTTTAGTTGAAGAATATTGAAACCAAGCTTTCCCATAGCAGCTGTATCAGGATAACTTTTTTTATAATTTTCAAGTGCTGATTTGTAGCCTCGCTTCGGGCCGTTCTTTCCAATAAACATAAGACTGTCGCTTTCCCAATAGCCTTTCATATATTGATCTATATTCCCATTATTCCATCCATTGATTTGCTTTTGTAGTACAAGCCTTATGGCCATTTCGTCCGCACTCTGCGCATTGGCTGCACCAGGCAAAGTGCATATAATAATGAAGCAAATGATTGAAATGTAAAAATTTGAACGGCTTGTATTTTTCATGGGAGGCATTTCTTAGTTGTGTTAAAAGTAAGATTGTATGCACTAATTTTAAAAAATGGATTATTTACTCCACCTGCAGAAAGATAAGAAACTGGCAAAGATTTTAGGAGAGCCTTTGCCATTGTTACAGATGCGGCAAAACATTCCGTTGAGATTAATGGCAAGTATTATGAGCCAGCAATTAAGTACAAAGGTTGCAAAGGTTATTTACAAACGTTTTCTTGAAATTTATGGAGGCGACGAGCCAGAACCAAAACAAGTTCTTGAGACTGCTTTTGAAACGCTGCGGGCCATTGGTCTATCTAATGCTAAAGTAAATTATGTACAAAACGTTGCAAGGTTTTGTATAGAAAACGAAATTACAGATACAAAGTTTTTGTCACTAACCAACGAAGAGATTGTTGATCTGCTCACACAAATTAAAGGTGTCGGTAAATGGACTGTTGAGATGCTGCTTATGTTTACGCTGGGGCGTGAAGATATTTTTGCAGTTGATGATCTTGGCATACAGCAAGCAATGGTCAAAGTGTATAAAATACCGACTGATGATAAAAAAGCAGTGAAGGAAAAAATGGTGAAGATCTCTTCAAAATGGTCACCTTACCGCACTTATGCATGCCTGCATCTGTGGAACTGGAAGGATACGCCGACACCAGTTGAATGATCTTTTTAGGTAGCTTTTTTGATTTATAAAAAAAGTTCAATAATCAACTTTAAATGTTCAAAGCCCGACGGAGCCGGTTTCAATCCAACTTGAATATTGATTATCGAACATTCCATATTGAATACTAAAAGCAACCTTAATCCTGGTTCTTTAAACTTAGCGCGCTAACGATAATTCCGGCACCAAAAAAAGAAAGAATTAAAAACGAAGTTTTTAAGCTGGTAAGGCCGGCAATAAAGCCGATGATCGGCGGACCGATCAAAAGACCAATCATACCAATGGAAGAGACGGCTGCGATGGCCACAGGTGCAGGAAGAATTTTGGACTTTCCTGCGGCACTAAAAACTAATGGAACGCCCGGAGAAACACCCATCCCTACTAATAGTAGACCGATGGTTGCCGGTAGCAGAAAAGGAAAGAATACTGATATCAACAAACCGGCTGTAGTGAAAATGCCACAACAAACAATTATCTTTTTAAACCCAATGCGTTGTGTTAGCCAGTCAGTAATAAAGCGGATAGCAGTCATTGAAATCATGAATGCAGTATAACCAAGTCCAATAAAAGCGGGTTCAGCTACAACCACCTTTTTAAAATATACTCCACTCCAGTCAAACATGGCTCCCTGGCAAATCATAGAGCAGAAAGCAATAATTCCAAGTCCCCAAAATGCCTTATCTGGTTTTGTAAAAAGCGGCCTTTTTTCCTGCTTTTTCAAAACCTCTTTAAGCAGGTAAGGAGAGCAAAGTATAAAACACAGAAGAGAGATGCCGGCAACCAACAGAAAATGTGACGAGACAGGAAAAGCCCTGCCAATGAAGTAAGTACCAAGGGCCGCTGCCACTAACCCGGCTACACTCCACATTCCATGAAAAGAAGAAATGATTGTTTTATTGTATAATTTCTCCAGTTCAAGCGCTTGCGTATTGACGGCAATATTCATCATGTTTCCTGAAGAGCCAAAGAGGAAAAGACATACAGTTAACTGCCCCACGTTTTGCGACAAACCGATACCCAGTAAGACAAAACAATAAATGGAAGATGCGCCAATTACTACTTTCCTGCTTCCGATTTTCGAAGTTAATAATCCTGAAAAAGGCAAGGTGATAAATGACCCAACGGGCATCGCTAAAAGAACTGCTCCTAATTTAGTTTCGGAAAGTTGCAGCTGCTGTTGAATATTCGGAATTCTCGACGCCCAGGTCGCGAAGATGAAACCGTAAAAAAAGAAAAATAAGCTTATCCTAATTCGCCTTGCTGTTAACGACTTTTGATTAATCTCCATTTAAAAATTCTAAAGCGACGTAGGCGAAACGATATCAACATCGAAATACAGTATTAGATTTTTGGCGTGTGCAAATGAATAATTTTCAACATTGTTGTGTCACTCACTTGTACTTTAAAATCTTCTATCAACCTTTCTTACGTTTTGCCGTTACCGATATATGATAAAATAATTGTATCTATGCCTTATCTATTCCCGCGCCAACTTCTTTCATTTTCATATTAACCAAATAAACACCTGTAAAGATCAATCCTGCTGAAGCTATTTTGGTTATAGTGATCTGTTCTCCGGTGGCAAACACAGCAATGATAGCTGCAAAGACAGGTTGAGTATATATGTATGTTCCGGTTGCTGAAGAGCCAAGGGTTTTAATGCTATAGACATTCAACAGGTAAGCAAGAAACGTAGCTCCAATAGCGATAAATCCCAGCGCGATCCATTCGTTTGTTGAAATTGCCGACCATTGCACTTCCGAAAATTGCTTGTATCCGGCAAGAATAATCATAACGGAGCCCAGGGTAAAAACCCATCTCAAAACATGTATGGGCGAATACGCTTCCATTAAAGGACGAACCAACACGAGGAAAAATCCGTAAGAAATGGCATTGATCAATACCAGCATATCCCCAAAAAAAATGTCGCTTCCATTACCGGTGCTGTCTTTTGTTACAATTAGCAACACACCCCCTGCAATTGCAAGCAACAATCCCCCAATTTTATTTATAGTAAGTTGCTCCTTTAGCAGCCACACAGCAATAATGGTTATAAAAACAGGTGTGCCAAGACTTAAGAGCGAAGCGTGGATTGATGTCGTTAAAGATAATCCCTTGATAAAAAGCAATTGATTGATTACAATACCTGTTGCAGCACAAATAACAAAACGACCAAGATGTTTTTTTCTAATTCCCGGTGTTGATGGCTTCATTAAATAAAGTCCCCAAAACATAGTCACGCTTACCAAAACCCGTAATACGTTTAAACCAAATGGCTTAATGACGGATGGAGTTACGAGTTTTACAATACTATAATTAGCTGCAAAAATGAGATTAGCCGAAATAGCGGCGAGATGCGCCTTAACATGATTCGTCAAAATAGAATACTGTTTGTTGAATTACTTGCCATACAAATTTAACCTGTGCTGTCTAATGTATTTTTATGCCTCGCCCTCAAAGTCAGTCTCTGAAGTTTCAAACTCTATAATTACGCATTTCTGCAGTTTCGTTGCCGAGACCTGCAAAGTCCTGAAAACGATAATAATCCGGAGTATTTGCAGATAAATAAAAAATCCTTCAGCACCTAAGATTTCAAATCCCTGACAAACTGAGTTACCACATCTTTATAAGCGTCCATATCCAATTGCGGAAGCTTATACTCAAAATGCTTAACCCGCTCCAATAACATCGGCAATGAAAAATCGTCTTGCTGCATTGCAATACACCATCCCTGTTTTTCGAGGTGGCAAGCAAGGTATTCCTGCTCGGTTTGTCCGGGCGTTGGAATTAGCACTGCCTTTTTTTGAAGCTTGCAAATGTCCATCACTGTTGTATAACCGCTACGGCTGATAACCAGCTCACTTTTACAGACGGCTTCCTCAAGCTCACGAGCAGGTAAATGATTTCTGACGATAATATTTTTCTCAGAAGTAGTTATTTCATTATTTGCGGGTAGTCCGCGAACCAATAAAACCGTTCCTTCAAAAGACCTTAGCTCTGATGTGAGCTTTTTTTCCAACAAGCTCCTTTGCGGTTCCGGGCCCGATAAGATGACAAGCAGATCGAATTCCTTTTTACAATCTATTGTTTTGTTCAGCCTGCTCAATCCGCCGAGGTACTCGACTTTTACCGCAGGAAATTTTGCAGGATGAGATAATGATCCTGCAAGGTTAACTAGACCCGGATAATCAGGAACCCAACACTTAGAAAATTTCCCAATGAGAGAATAATTCAATCTTTGCATCAGCTTTTCGGCGACCGAAAAAGGAGCTTTGATCAATAACTGATGGGTTATAAATACACATGGTACACCAGCATGATATAGACCATACCTGTTATCAGATATGACAGCATCAACCGGAGTTTGACGTATAAATGCTCTCAACCACCTGTTTTCCATTTTAATAGCACGAAAAATTTTAGGTAGCTGAAGTATAATTTTTAGGGGGAAAAATCGTTTATTAGCAGAGTATCTGATTTGATACCCGCGCAGCCTGACGAAAACGAGATTTGGAAATTCGGTTTTTAACAATTTTTCCTGTGCTCCTTCAGTGGCAATTATTACTTTACAACCTAATTGCAGTAATTGTGTTATTATGGGTATACACCTTGTGGCATGACCCAAACCCCAATCGAGGGGAGCAACCAGGATTTTAATGTTAATTTTATCTGACACTAGAAAATCTGCCCGTTTTTTGTAAAGGAAGTAACTGAGAATTATGAAAAAAATAAATCAAATATCTGCATTATTGTTTTTTATCTTAGCAATAATATTAAGCGGGTGTGGTTCGAGTAGATCAGCAAAAGGGTGTGGATGTCCGATGGTTAATAAAAAATCAGTTGGCTAATTTTAAAAGAAATACTTTGATTTCAATGTTACCAGATAATTTATAGTTATGAAATCTGCAAAGAGAGATTTATTGGTTTTGTCAAAAAATGGGTCGACAGACGAGCGTGAGATGGAGTTGGAAGTAGAGAAATTGCATGATTTATTAGTTCTTGTTGAAGCTTTGGAAAATTTTTGTATTGCCAACGAGATCATCGATTTAAACAAATACAAGATTATCGATGATGTCAATAAAGTACAGAAGATCATCATGAAAAATAAAATGAAACCTTTTCAGTTTATTAATAACAAAAATTAAATACAGATCTTTTATAAATAGAAAAGGGCCTTCGATGGCCCTTTTCTATTTTATGTCAACTTTCGCTATTCTAACTTACTTAACGCCTCTCTAAGCTTTTCAAGCATTTCTGGTATTTCTTCTTTTTTACATGTTCCCACGCTTAATCGATACCATGGAGAAGTTTTTTCTGCTCCAAATGCATAAAAAGGAACAACTGCAAGTTTGGCTTCCGCAAGCAAATAATCTGTTACATCGGATTGAGTTTCTAAAACCTTTCGGCCGTTTATTTTTTTTCCGGCAAGGTCAAGTTTAATGGCTAAATAAATAGCTGCCTGTGGTGAGACTGCATCGACTGCAAATCCTTCATCTTTTAATTTCATAAAACCATCAAAAATACTTCTCAGCCTGTATTCAATCCCGGCTTTAAAATGCACCAGGTATTTTTCGATGTTTTCCTTTTGTAAGAGATATTTTGCCGTTGCTTTTTGTTCGGCCATCGGGCTCCATGCACCGATGTGGCTTAGTATAGCTTTCATTTTTGCAATTATAAAAGCCGGACCTAAAGACCAACCAACACGCACACCGGTAGCAGCAAAAACTTTAGAAATACCGTCAACAAAAATGGTATACTCTTTCATTTCAGGTCTAACGGATATCGGATTATAGTGCCGGGTATCACCAAAAGTCAAAGTCCAATACATCTGGTCGTATAACAAGTATAATTTCTTTTCTCCTTCACCGCGCCTTTTATTCTCTTCTAAAACAAGGTCACAAATCTTCTCCAGCTCTTCTTTGCGGAGCGTTGTGCCTGTTGGGTTTTGTGGAGAACAAAGACAGATAAGAGTAGCGCCATTTATGTGTGGCTCTATATCAGAAGCCAGCGGCATAAAGTTATTTTCAGGTTTTGCATCAATCATGCAATGCTCACCTTGCGTCATGTGCACGTAGTGATTGTTATTCCAGGATGGAGTTGCATAAATGACTTTATCACCTTTATCTACAATTGCCTGAAAAATGGTATAAATAAGTGGACGGCCGCCGGCAGCAATCAGGATTTCATTGTTACTGTATTCAATACCTTCCCAATCTTTCAAAAACGATGATACTGCATTTCTTAATTCAAGTATACCATCCGCTGGAGGGTAATTTGTATAATGATTTTTATAGGCCTCAATAATCCCGTCTTCAAGTTCCTGCGGTATGGGAAAGATTTTAGGATCAAAATCACCAATAGTAAAGTTGTAAATTTTTTCTCCCTGGCGAATGCGCTCGCTTATAGCGTTTCCCAGTTTTACGATTTCCGAACCAATTAGGGTTTCAGCAAGGTTACTCAATTTCATGCCGCAAAATTAACCCCAAACCGCTAAAGGGGCTTTAATTCCTGTTAAATAAAATTGCTGATTTCTTGTTGCAAGTACAAGTGAGTGACACAACAATGCTTAATAGAAATACTAACGTATGCTCCCAAAAAACGCTTAATTAAAAATGCCGCTAAAAGTTGTAAACTAATTAGCAGCATTTTTAAAAGTTTTTTTTGAATTATTAAGAAACCACTAACTGTGATCTTTAGGCTTCGCCTGCTCTGCGTCGAAACTTTTTTCAGCAGCCTTTGCTTTCTCAAAGTCAAGCACCACACCGTTAATACAATATCTTAAACCTGTTGGCGGTGGGCCGTCTTCAAATACATGTCCTAAATGAGA
>JAOQAJ010000326.1 GCA_025963675.1 Segetibacter sp. | reverse complement strand
TGATATTTTTTATTATAAGATAATTTAATAGAAAAGAATATATATTTATTGTTTATCAATAAATATATATTAACTTTGACATAATTTAAACTCTCAATAATTATGTTTAAAACAAACACCTTCGTATTTACAGCACTACAAATCGTTTCATGGCTCATCTTCACTGGCTTGTGCGTTGAGGCCGGGGGGTTAGTAGTCAATTTTTTTTTCAGTCTCTATAAACCTGAATTTGTCCAAAACTTATATCAAAAGCTGGACTTAAGTGAAATGTATGAACGTAGTAAACGGGCTTTTTTCAGCATGTATAGTTTTATCCTGGTCATTTCGATTATGAAAGCAGTCCTGTTTTATGTAGTCAGCATGCTAGTAAGCCAAATCGATTTATCAAAGCCCTTCAACAGCTATGTTTCGAGACAGATTTCAAAAATTAGTTACTACACCCTTTCAATTGGACTTTTAAGTTACATAGCACGAGAGTCCGCGAGATACCTGCAACATGATGGTTATGTTATAGGCACACTAAACCAGTTTTGGGCAGACAGCCAGGCATTCATTTTAATGGCGGCTGTAATCTATGTTATCGCTACTATTTTTAAGAAAGGAGTTGAAATTCAAAACGAAAACGATTTAACAGTTTAAGCCATGCCAATCATTGTAAACTTAGATGTAATGATGGCAAAGCGAAAAATGTCGCTTAATGAACTATCAGAAAAAGTTGAGCTGACACTTTCTAACCTTTCCATCTTAAAGACCGGTAAAGCAAAAGCTATACGTTTTAGCACTTTAGAAGCTATCTGTAAAGCACTAAACTGTCAGCCTGCTGATATTCTTGAATACGTAGAAGAAACTCAAAATTAAATTTATGAAAACAATATTTATCCCGTCCCTTTTATTACTGCTCAACTTCTGTGTAAATGCACAAAATAGCCAAAGCATTACCATAGGTAAAAAAGAAATCATTTTTTCCAGGGTATTAAATGAAAATAGAAAAATCTGGATTTATACTCCAGACATTACTTCTCAAAGTGTAAGTCCTGGTAAGCGATACCCTGTATTGTATTTATTAGATGGCGATGCTCATTTCTTTTCAACCGTGGGCATCATTCAACAACTGAGTCAAGCCAACGGTAATGGTGTATTACCTGAAATGATTGTGGTTGCCATCGAAAACACAAACAGGTTAAGGGATCTTGTGCCTTCTGATGATTTAACCAAAACAAACCCTTTTATTGACTTTTTATCATCCGAATTAATACCATACATAGACAAGAACTACAACACCGCCCCTTACAAATTGTTAGTTGGTCATTCCTTAGGTGGACTCATCGCAATTGATGTTCTCACTAAATTTCCCCAATTATTTAATGCCTGCATTGCAATTGACCCAAGTATGTGGTACAATAACGAAAAGTTTTTGAACAGTACCATTGCTCAACTGCCCAAACAAAATATGACCGGCAAAAGACTATTTGTTGCAACAGCTAATACAATGCCCAGGGGAATGAAAATATCACAGGTCAAAAACGACAAATCGTTTGAAACACAGCATATCCGTTCAATTTTTAGGACAGATGCATTTTTAAAAGCAAATGCCAATGGCTTGTTGTACGCACAAAAATATTATGACACAGAAGGACACAATAGCGTACCAATGTTAAGTGAGTATGATGGGCTACGTTTTATTTTTGACTATTATCGTTTAGATGCAAGTGAAAAAGATTTTGCTGACTCTACCGCTTTAATTGCTACAAAATTAAAAACGCATTATGTTAACGTGTCAGATAAAATGGGCTACAAAAATTCAGCACCAGAAGCCCTCATCAACTATTTTGCATATGATGCTTTGGGTAAAAATCAATTCAATAAAGCACAAGCATTATTTGAACTAAACATCGAAAGTTATCCTGTAAGCAGTAATGTTTATGATTCGTATGCTGATTATTTTTTGGCTAAAAAGGATACCATCAATGCCATTTCAAAATATAAAAAATCATTGCAGATTAAAAATAATGCAGAGACCCAAATAAAGTTAGACGCTTTAATTACAAAAGGAACATCAATCCCTGTAACTGTAGATTTACAAAAATATGCAGGCGTTTATGTTTTAGAAAACTATGACATTTCCATTATTTTAGAAATTCGTAACGCTACATTGTGGTCTGTAGTTCCAGGACAAAAGGATGGCGAATTTCAATTACTATCGGAAAATATTTTTACTGTTAAGGGCGCACAAGGTTATACAATTACATTTCAAATGGACGGTGACAAACCAAAAGGATTTACCTCGGTACAACCCGATGGGACTTTTAAAGCAATATTTAAAAAATAAGGGATCAAAATAGAAACCAGGAAGTTAGATGGGCAGGTAACAACTAGAAAAATAAACTTCTTGAATGAAATAAAGAACGAATTAGAATAAGTATTAGCGAGCTTTCAAATAATAGTGGAAGCACCAATGGAACATGGACAAACCTGGATTCAATTAGGGTTACCAAACCACGATACTACTATATCTCTTGCAACGTTTCAAGGAATTATTTTTGAGACAGATGACATTGAAAAAGAAATTGAGGCATTAAAAACAAAAGGAATAGAATTGGGCAAAATTGACAATACACCGTGGGGTAAGTTCGCCTGGTTGAAAGACCTCGATGGAAATGGGTTATGCCTTCACCAAAAATAATTAATTCGCAGGGAGCTCAGTTTGGCCGAACGAAACGCTTTTTGAACATCAAATTAAATTTTCAATCTTTAATAAATAATAAAGTTGCTTTGGGAAGCGCAAGTTTCTATATTATCTCAGGTCGGCAATATTTGTTCGTTAGGGTGATAAAAAAAACAAGTAAAAAGCAAACCTTAAAATATGACAGAAGGACAAAGATCTTGAGTGAAAAAACATTCCGAAAAAATAATCAAAGTACATTAGAAACAGCAAACGAGTAACATCGGCCGGCAATATTGCTGCCGACATGTGTCATAAGAACATTTGTACAACGTTCAGCATTTTTGCTATAAACTTTAATGCTGCAATCGGCGATATTGGGGGCCGCAACTTTAGCGTTAATCTTACAGGATTAAGTTTTTTAAAGTACATATTGACCAAAAAGAACACAGGTTAGTGTTATCAAAGAAAATGGAAAAGCATAGAATATTTACAACATCATTTGCAAGTGTTTATCCGCACTATATTGCAAAAGCGGAGAAAAAGGGGCGTACAAAGGCAGAGGTAGATCACATCATTTATTGGCTAACGGGATATAATCAACAGGCACTTCAGCAACAAATCGACTTAAGGAATGATTTTGAAACCTTTTTCGCACAAGCACCCCAAATGAACCAAAATGTTTCAAAAATTACCGGCGTAATTTGCGGTTATCGTGTGGAAGAAATCGAAGACAACCTCATGCAAAAGATTCGTTATTTGGATAAGCTGGTAGACGAATTGGCTAAAGGAAAGACAATGGAGAAGATTTTAAGGAAGTAGAACGCATCGCCTATATGGCGAATTAAACACGCCCCTGGGGAAGCGGTAAAACGTTAGTTGATAAGCTTGCGGGACGATATAGGACGATGACGACAAAAGAAACAATTAAACCCGGATTCCACCCAGATAACTATCACAACTTATCCAACCTGTGAGATGGTATACCTATTGCAATTTACTGGTAAAAGAGGCAACCATGAAAAGTGCAACACCAGGATTACTTGTATTGATTACGATGTTTACAAGTTGTACGTGTAACGAGGTTAAAGAAAAATTACTCCCGTCCTTTAATGTAAATATTCCCGAGATTAATCTTACTGTTCCGCCGCTGCCGCTTGTTACAAATGAAGAAATTCCGGTGGGTGCATTAAAGACTCACATAAATATGGATAGTACAATAAAGGCAAATACAGCAGGAACTTTTGGGGCAGATGCGGTGCATTTTGTAAAAGTGAAGAAAATGGTGATTAAAGTTTTAAACGCGGATGAAAATAATAATCTATCAAATTTCGAGTCGGCACGAATGCGGATCTATTCGGACACCAGTTCAACAGAGATCGCCGTCGTCACCTTCCCTACCACTTATACTGATTCTATCACAGTTATACCAACTTCCTCGCCTGATATCAGCCCCTATTTAAGAGGTTCAAACCTTGCCTACAACCTTTTCTGGAAAAACAGGAAAACGACTAAAAAATACCTGAAACTAAACGTAAAGATTAGCATCGGGGTGCAGTAAGGTTGTCTTGATTAGTTGTGTTAGTTCGATAGCTTTCAATTGAATTTTCATCACTAACAAGAATCGTTTTTCGACCAGCAACTATCACTTTTGACCGCCTATCATCAATTGCAACTACTCGTACTCATTGTATTTGACCGCTGCGTTTTGATTATGCAATTTTAGTTCACCAAACTAAAAAACTAACATAAAAAATAACTTCTTATGCAACAGTTTAATTCATTTAACATGATTCACAAAGCGCTAAGAGCAATGATGTATGATACAGCGCTAACATTACAACAAACCTACTTTGCCGACGTTCGGGAAGCCGAAGTTGCTTTGTC
>JAOQAJ010000324.1 GCA_025963675.1 Segetibacter sp. | reverse complement strand
CATCTTGCTTATCAGTAAAAGGAAAGGGAATACTTTTAAACGAAGAACTAAATTCATGATTTGATAATCCACTTACCATCAGCTTTCCGTCGGAATATCCGAGGTCAGAAATAGTTGAAATACTTAAAGTTCTTCCGCGCTGATCTTTTGCATCTTCAGCAGGAGAGTTATTTAAGACAACAGAAGAATAGTTGATATCGTTTAAAGAGAACGAAGAGATTTTATCACCATTAATTTTAAGAAGTACCGGAGTTCCATCGCTATGTTGAACAGACAGGTATAATACTTTACTAACAGGGTTGACAGCCATATCTGTGATCGTAATATTGGCCACTTCCGTTCCCAGTGCTGCTGCAATTTTCTGATCGATATTTTTCATTTCAACAGCTTTCGCTTTATTCACCCTGGTGTCTTTTGTATTAACGGCGAAGACAGTAGCACTTTTAGAATCTCCAATAAATAAAATTCCATCAGGACCAAAAGCCAGAGAACTAATTGATTTAATTCCAGGTGTACCATTTACAAAGCCACTTTTTGTGGTATGCTTTATTGCTGCAACGAGGAATAGTCCTGCAATTCCCGCAACCAGCAAGGCGTAAGCTTTTTTCATACTTTATTTGTTTTGTTATGGAAAAGATGTGTGAGAAAGGGTGTTACCAAATATAATACTTTTAAATTTTATTGTATATACGTTAGAAAAAGAAAAAGGTGCCAAATCGGTAAGCGTTATTTCCAAGTACCAGTTTACCCGTTTTGACTGTTTAAACTACAGTTATACAATCTACACCTTCAACCGAATGGCTCGCCCCTTATTTTCTATAATAAAAAAACATTTTTCTATTAGCATCAATCATTTTGTAGCCGATTTCTAAGTCAAAAAATGTGACAACAACCTTTTAGGGAAATGGCATTATAAGAATAACTTGCGTTATAAAATAACGACTGATCAAAATGCCTTTTCCATTTGAAGAACTTGCTAATAAGATTGAGGGTGAACTGTACTATGCAGAAACGCAACGCGATAATGCAATGCGTTTGGTTTATTCAACTGACGCCTCTGTTTACCAGGAAAAACCTGTTGCAGTTTCGTTACCCAAAAGCATTGATGATATTAAAACCCTCATACAATTTGCCGGTCGGCATGAGCTAACAATAATCCCGAGGGCAGCCGGGACCTCGCTTGCCGGACAAGTCGTTGGAAATGGAATCGTAGTTGACATTTCAAAATACTTCACTTCTGTTATAGAAGTTAATCAACAGGAAAAATGGGTTAGAGTGCAGCCGGGTGTTATCCGGGATGATTTGAATGCAATGCTTAAATCATCAGGATTAATGTTTGGGCCTGAAACATCTACC
This sequence comes from Segetibacter sp., assembly GCA_025963675.1. Classification (GTDB taxonomy): domain Bacteria; phylum Bacteroidota; class Bacteroidia; order Chitinophagales; family Chitinophagaceae; genus Segetibacter. The sequence continues at coordinate 13,379 of JAOQAJ010000324.1, read as the reverse complement.
TCAAACAGGGCAATGATTGGGGGAATGATTGGCAATAATTCCAGCGGACTTCATTCCATCATTTGGGGCGATACCAGGGCTAATTTGTTAGAAGTAAATGCCTTATTAGCTGACGGTTCAGAAGTGGTTTTCAAAGACCTAACAAAAGGTGAATATCAAGACAAGTGCTCCCTGCAAACATTGGAAGGTGACATCTATAGAACCATAGAGAGGATGATGCAGGATGAAGAAAAGCAAAGAGCTATCCGGGAAGGTTTTCCAAAAGCATCTGTCAAACGACGTAATACGGGTTATGCATTGGACGCTGTACTTCAAATGTTTACTTCCGGCCAATATTTCAACTTAAACAAGCTCATCGCCGGCTCAGAAGGCACCTTGTGTTTTATAACAGAAGCAAAACTCCGCTTACTCGATCTTCCGCCAAACGAAAAAGGCGTTGTCGCTGTTCATACCAATACAATCGATGAAGCTTTAAGGGCTAACCTGGTGGCTTTAAAACATGATTGCAGGGCATCTGAATTGGTAGATGATATTATACTGGCTTTTACAAAAACAAACATTGATCAGTCTAAAAACAGGTTCTTCGTACAAGGTGAACCAAGGGCGATATTAATGGTTGAATTTTTTGATGAAGCCAAAGAAGGTCTCTTAGCAAAAGCAAATGCGCTGATATCAGATTTACAAAAGCAAGGTTTGGGGTATGCCTGGCCACTTTTGCTCGGTGATGATACATTACGGGCCTGGGACTTAAGGAAGGCGGGTTTAGGATTGCTTCGCAATGAGCCCGGAGAGGCACAACCGGTTAACTTAATTGAAGACTGTGCTGTTGATGTTCAAGACTTGCCGAATTATATAAGCGAGGTGGAAGCGCTACTTCAAAAATACCAGGTTAAATATTCCATGTATGCGCATGCCGGAGCAGGAGAGCTACATGTTGAGCCTATGTTGAATTTAAAAACTACTGCCGGAAAACACCTTTTCAGAACCATTTTACAGGAAACAACAGCGATCGTTAAAAAGTATAATGGATCATTAAGCGGCGAACATGGTGATGGTCGTTTGCGTGGCGAGTTTATTTCTTTTATCATGGGAGAAAAAAACTTTGCAATGTTTCACGACATAAAGCAACTGTTCGATCCGAAAGGGATTTTTAACAAAGGGAAAATTGTCGATACACCAAAAATGAATGAGTTTTTGCGGTATGAGCAAGACAAGCCACGAAAGCACATAGAAACAACATTTTCTTTTACAGCCCAGGAAAGCATACTGCATCTGGCCGAGAAATGTAGTGGCTCAGGCGATTGCCGTAAGACACAGGTAACAGGTGGTGTGATGTGTCCGAGTTATATGGCTACACGAAGCGAGAGGGATACAACGAGGGCAAGAGCCAATATGCTAAGGCATTTTTACACTAACATCGAAACACAGAAATCAGGTGCATTATACGCCGAAGTGCTCGACGTGCTGGACTTATGTATCTCGTGTAAGGGCTGCAAGTCAGAATGCCCCTCGAGTGTTGACATCACTAAGATGAAAGCTGAATTTCTGCAACAATACTACGACCGGAACGGAGTGCCGACAAGATCGAAGCTGGTGGCAAATTTCAGTAAACAAATGAAGTTGGCATCAATTGCACCGTGGGCTTATAACTCAGTCTTCGGTACTCCCGCACTTAGGCGCGTTGCTAACAAAACGGTAGGATTTCATCCTGACAGAACAATGCCTTTGCTAGGTAAAACAACCTTGTTGAACTGGTGGCGAAAAAGAAGTAAGAAGATGACGGATGACAGTTCGAAGGTGACGGCAACGTCATCTATCAATAATCCCTCATCTACAAAAGTTTACTTTTTTTGCGATGAATTCACCAATTACAATGATGTAGAAATTGGGCAAAAGCTAATCATGTTGCTCGAAAAATTGGGCTATGAAGTAATCATTCCAAAACATGTTGAAAGCGGAAGAACGTACTTATCAAAAGGCCTGGTAAGGGAAGCAAAAAAGATTGCGATATCGAATGTAAATTTCCTTAAGGATAAAGTAAATGACAACATCCCAATTATTGGGATAGAGCCTTCTGCAATACTAACATTGCGAGACGAATACATTGACCTTGTCCCTGAAGAACAAAAAGAGATTGCGAAGCGGATAGCGAAAAATACCTTTCTGTTCGATGAATGGTTTGCGAGGGAAATGTTGAGAGGAAACATTACTAAAGCATCTTTTACGACTGAACCAAAGGAAATGTTGCTGCACGGCCATTGCCATCAAAAGGTGTTGTCGTCCACGCAGTATACTATTAAGTGTCTTTCGTTGCCCGAAAATTATGAGGTGAAAGAAATCCCTTCCGGTTGTTGTGGCATGGCTGGTTCATTTGGTTATGAAGAAGAGCACTATGATGTAAGCATGAAAATAGGAGAGCTTGTTTTATTTCCCGCCGTTAGAAATCAACCGCAGGCTGTTATTGCCGCAACAGGCACCAGTTGCCGACACCAGATTAAAGATGGTACAGGAAGAATTGCACAGCATCCCGTAGAGATTTTGTTTGAAGCATTGAAATAAGATGGGTTGTGATTATTATAGTATAGCGTAAACACCGGCAAGAAAAGAACCGTTTGTTGTGGTCAATCTAAGAGCTTCATTATTATTTTTTATGGAGCAATCATTATAACCTTAGTCATCTACCGTTGCGTCGCACACTGCAACCGTTTATCTTTTCTCAACCTACAGGTTCAACTTTCGTTCATTAAGAATCTAATGCCATTGTTGGGCGCCCGCCCAGGAAGCAATTGATGCACATTAATAATAAAGCCCCTGGTTTTACGTGTTCATTTTTCAATTCGTCTAACTCCAAATTTTACATCTATTGTTTCGCCTAATGCATGTCGCAGGTAATTTCGATGAATGAATGCAAGATGTAGATTTCTCCAAGGAGCATTAAAAATGCGATGCTGTAAGGAAACAAATCGAGGTATTCAAACTCTTTAAAGAAGAAGAACTTGCTGCGTTTCTGGTTTTTTATAATTCTGTCCATACAACCTAGTTATATTTAAATGTACCATTTTCTTTAAATGAAAAAAAGGTCGATTTATATCGCTCCACCTTGTGCAAACCGGTTGGCAAACCAAGCTGGCTCTACCACAATACCGATAAAAAATACAACTGAGTAATCCGCCAGTAGGTGAACAAGTACAACGATACTTAATTCCTAAACAAAAGCTTGAAACAAAAAATTTTCATGAGAATGGCAGAAGCTAGTAATACTACGGTGATAACCAGGTGGAACTGTTGAAAGCGCTCTTTGTAACAACTGTGTTGTTCGTACTAAGATTTGTGCTAAATTGAAAAACGATTAATAATTGCCTGTTCCTACTCTGTTTACAAATTGTAACGATGCTATGCTAACCCGACGACAATTGCTTGCTAATACTGCGTTACTTTCTGCCCTGGCACCTTTTGCGGGTTTTAATGAGTTATTGGCTGCAGAACGAAAACAGAAGTTTCATATTGGAGCATGTGATTGGTCAATTGGTAAGAGCAGTGACATAGGTGCATTTGATGTGGCCAGGCAAATAGGACTTGATGGGATTATGGTAAACATGGGTAGTGAAAAAAACAACTTACATCTGCGCGATAAAACGTTACAACAGGCTTACCTGCACGCTTCAAAAAAAACAGGTGTGAAAATTTCCAGCCTTGCTATCGGCGAGCTAAATAATGTACCATATAAGTCTGATCCGCGTACTGAAGAATGGGTATGGGACACTATTGAGGTTGCCAGCAACCTCAACGTCACTGTTATCCTACTTGCATTTTTTGGTAAAAATGATTTACGGGATGATGAAGCCGGGAAAAAAGAAGTGGTTCGACGATTGAAGCGAGCCGCACCCAAAGCAGAAAAATTGGGTATTATATTAGGGGTTGAATCTTACTTAAATGCAAAAGAGCACCTTGACATAATAGAACAGGTAGGTTCAAAAAGTGTAAAAACTTACCTTGATTTCCGCAATACAGCAGATGCTGGTTATGATGTAGTAAAAGAAGTAAAACAGTTAGGCGCAGACAACATTTGCGAGTTGCACATAAAAGAAAACGGATTTTTATTAGGACAGGGAAGTCTTCCCTGGGAACAGATCAGAGATCTGGTGTACGAGATGCGCTATTATGGCGATGGATGGATGCAGATTGAAGGGGCCATGCCTCCTAAGGCAAAAGTGGTAGAGAGTTATCAACAAAACCTGCAGTTTTTGCGGAAACTTTTTAATAAAAAAATATAACCACTATTCATCAAAAAAAGGCTGAAACAAAGCAGCTTAAAAAAAAATGATTGAACAACGAATTGCTTTATGAGAAGATATTACTTTTTCATCATTTCACCGGTACTATTATCGCTTTCCTTTTATATTTTTAGCTATAGGGGAACTTTAAAAGTTAAGGATCCCGTACCAAAAACATTCATAGGAAAAAGTGCAGACCTGTACCTTCCTGACGACCTTGAAGCAACACTTTGGGCGGAGTCTCCTATGTTTTACAATCCCACCAATATGGATGTAGACATCCGGGGACGTATCTGGGTAACAGAGGCTGTTAACTATCGGAACTTTAACAACGATTCTGCCAAATTTCTTCATCACTCAAAAGGCGATAGAGTGATGATATTAGAAGATACAAATGGAGATGGAAAAGCTGATTCTTCTAAAATCTTCGTACAAGACCCTGACTTATTATCCCCTGTCGGCATTGCAGTTATCGGGAATAAAGTGATTGTTTCATGCTCGCCGAACCTTATTGTTTATACCGATGAAAACGGTGATGACAAACCAGATAAAAAAGAAATTTTCCTGACTGGCTTTGGAGGGAAAGATCACGACCATTCTTTGCACGCTGTTTATGCCGGACCCGATGGAAACTGGTATTTTAATGCAGGAAATTCAGGCCCACACCTCGTGAAAGATAAAAATGGCTGGACGTTACGGGCAGGAAGCCTTGCTATTGGTGGTTCTCCTTATGCAACCGAAAACCAGGGCAACCTGAAAAGCGACGATGGTAAAGTATGGGTAGGCGGTGTTGCATTACGAATAAACCCCGATGGAACGGGGCTGAAAGTAATGGGGCATAATTTCAGAAATTCTTATGAGAGCATCCCTGACTCCTATGGCAACCTTTGGCAAAATGACAATGACGACCAGGTAGTAACCTGCAGAACGACGTGGTTGATGGAAGGCGGAAACGCAGGCTATTTTAGTGAAGATGGAACACGTTACTGGCAGGCCGATCAACGTCCCGGACAGGACATTTTCAATGCGCACTGGCACCAGGAAGATCCGGGAGTAATGCCGGCAGGGGATCGTTCAGGAACGGGTGCTCCAACAGGAGTTACAATGTATGAAAGCGATGCATTAGGAGCACATTATCTGGGAATGTTGTTAAGTGCAGATGCAGGTAGAAATACCATATTCGGCTATCATCCCAGACTGAAACAATCTGGCTATGAGCTCGGAGACAGGAGCAACTTTATTACATCTTTAGCCAACGACAACGTCGGTTATGTCTGGAATGATTCTGCGCAAAATGCAGACAAAGAAAAATGGTTCCGCCCTAGTGATGTAACGGTTGGTACAGATGGCAGTATCTACGTTGCCGATTGGTATGACCCGGTTGTGGGCGGTCATCAAATGAGGGATCAGACAGGATACGGAAGAATTTATAGGATCACTCCAAAAAATAAAAAGCTCACCCCTCCACAAATAGATCTCAACACGGCTCAAGGACAGTTGCAGGCATTTACAAACCCGGCAATCAACGTACGTAACCTGGGCTTTTCAAAACTAAAGCAACAGGGAGAAGCAGCTGTTTCCACTGCTACAACGTTGTTGTCTGATCGCAACCCTTACATCAGGGCGAGGGCTATTTGGCTATTGGCTCAATTAGGTGCAAAGGGGAGGGCGGAAGTAGAGAAAATCCTTGATAATCCGGATACTCAAATAAGGGCTGTAGCATACAGAGCTTTACGTCAAACGACTTTAGACATACTACCATATGCTAAGAAACTTGCCGCTGATACCGCTGCTTTTGTAAGGAGGGAGGTTGGCATTTCCTTACGAGATCTTCCTTATGAAAAAACAAAAGATATTCTCCTCGAACTCGTAAAACGTTTTGATGGTGAAGATCGCTGGTATCTCGAAACTTTAGGAGCTGATTTGAAGGGACATGAATCAGACATTTATCCGGCGATAATGAAGCAATTTGGAGAAAATAAACCAGCGACAAAATGGAACAAACAAATGACAGCATTTGCGTGGCGACTACACCCGGTCGAGGCCGTTAGTGATCTTGTAGCTCGTGCAGAAGATGCAACATTACCTGCACACGAACGGAGAGCTGCATTAACAGCCCTTGCTTTTATCAATCATAAAACTGCTGCTGATGCAATGGCCGCACTTGCCGGTAAGAAATTACAAGATGTGTCGGAGCAGGCGTCTTATTGGCTTTCTTTTCGACAGGGTAACGATTGGTATAACATAGTTAATTGGAGTAAGCTGAACATCAACACCCGGTATGAAAGAAAGCTGGCGCAAATGAAAGTAAAGAGACAAATCATTCTTGATGCTGATCAATCAATTTATGAAAGAAAAGGAAGAGTAAGGGAAATGGCAGCAGACTCTGTAGGCGGGCAATTATTGATCGGGCTGGCAGCAGAAAAAAAATTACCTCAGGTATTGTTGCCGTTTATCCAGGAAAAAATATTTCAAAACCCTGATGCAACAGTACGTGTACAAGCAACGAATTATTTTAAGATGCCTGGCTCTGATAAAACATATTCTATATCACAAATAGAAAAGTTGACAGCAGATGCAAGCAGGGGGAAAACGCTTTTTTCAAGCCGATGCGCATCATGCCATAAAGTGGGTACAACAGGAAAAAATATTGGACCGGAACTAACAACCATCGGAAAGAAATTTGGTAGACCAGAGTTACTGGATGCTATTATAAACCCAAGCGCTGCTATCGTGTTCGGGTATGAGGGTTGGCTTGTCAACACAAAGGATGGTGCTTCATTGTTCGGCTTTTTAGTGTCAGAGAATAAGCAGGCTATGGTCTTAAAAGATCTATCGGGACAAAAACATACTATCCCTGTAGGTCAAATCACAAAAAAACAAAAGCAGGAAAAAAGCCTGATGCCCGATCCCGCCAATAATGGATTGACGGAACAGAATTTAGCGGATATAGTAGCTTATTTACGGAAAGGTCAAAACATCGTAAGGCGATAGGTGTGACCGGAAAAGCAATGGGAAATAAAGCATTAGTTTTAAGAATAGTAAAAAGGGTATCAGAAATCTTCGTTCGTTTCAAATTGCTGCTTCCTTTAGTTCGTGAGGAATATAGATGTCGAAACGGGCTCCCTTGTTTACTTCAGCGGTAGCGGTTATAAAACCATTATGATTATCCACAATTTTTTGAACTATCGAAAGGCCGATTCCTGTTCCATCGTATTCCTCTCTTCCATTGAGCCTTTGAAAAACCTGGAAAATTTTTTCACTATGTTCTGCATCAAATCCAATCCCATTGTCAGAGACCATTATATGGCAGTATTCCTTGTCCGGAGACAACTTGTCACTCAGTTTGTTATTCCCTTTTTCGATAGAACTTATAATTTCAATTACGGGAGGCACCCCGGGCTTACAAAATTTAATAGAATTAGCCACCAGGTTCTGCAACAGCTGATACATTTGAAATGGAATGACTGAAGCAGTACACATCTCACTTACCATAATTCTTACCTGTTTTTGACTAATTTCTTCTGAAAAACTTTGTTTAATCTCGTTAACGATGGTGAGCAAGTGAGTATTCTCAAAAACCTGTTCATATGCTTTTAACTGGGAATACATTAGCAAGTCTCTGATCAGCGCCTGCATCCTTGATACCGATTTTATCATTCGGTCAAAGTAATTCCTGGCGACATCTGAGAGGTTTTTGTAATCTTTTTTTAGTATAAGGTTCGAAAAAGTCTCGATTTTACGTAATGGCTCCTGTAGATCGTGACCGGCAACATGAGCAAATGCTTCAAGCTCCTGGTTCATTTTTTGTAATTCTGCATTTTTTTGCTCCAATATCTTTGTCCGGTCCTCGCGCTCTCTCAAAAGCTGCAGTTCGGTCCGTTCGATTTGCTCAACGGCTTGAAGGTGAAAAGAAATAAGATCAGAAAATAAATCAAACATCCCTGTTACTTCAGGTATATGCAGTTTTGCAGGATTAGGATCGATTGCGCAAAGGGTTCCAAAAAAGGTTCCATCCTTTTTAAAAATTGGTACAGAAATGTAACTTCTAAAGCCGTACATGGCTGGGGTATGATGATTACAAAAATCAGGGTCACTCATTACGTCATCTATAATCACCCGCTTACCACTTTGTCTTATCTCATGGCAAATAGTCGTTTCAACTTTTAGCTCATCACCTGGCTTAAGCCCAAATTGTATTTTATCAAGCACACTGCATGTAATCCACCTTTCATCAGTCACCCTGGCCACGGCAACAAAGCCCATAGCTGTTGTACGACAAATGACATCCAGTATTGTAGGAATTATAGGGATCTTTTGTATTGAAACAACATCTTCCTTTAATTTCTCATCATTTAATTTGACTTCCATTTTGTCAAAATTCTTTGTTGAATTTACCTTCTCATACAACAACTACATACATTAGAAGCACGAGTCCGTTTCTACAAAATAAATAAAAAAGATTTTGCCCGGACAATCGTCTTTGAGCTGCAAAAATCAATCTTATTGCAAAAATATCAAATAATCTTTTTTAACTGGTAGTGCGAATATGAAACGATTAGAGCATTGTACAACAAGATGCCATTATAAAACACAAACGAGGGGGCTGGCACTGACTATAATTCCATGTAGAAAACAAATATCTTCGTAATCTATATGACTTCTGCTGCAAATAACCCATCTAAAAAGAAACCTCCAGGTGTTTTTTCCTTGTTACGACCGTACAGTGCTTTGATTGCACTTCTAATTTTATTTGCACTGCTGGGAAATGGCCTTAATCTATTGCTGCCAAAAATCATAGCTAATGGAATTGACACGTTTACCCATCACCAATTTAGCTTTGCTACCATAATCAGCCAATTTTTGCTGGCCACTTTTTTGGTTTTTTTATTTACTTACGTTCAAGGCATCATTCAAACTTATACTTCCGAAAGGGTTGCAAGAGATCTGAGGTCAAGGTTAGCAGATAAAATATCCCATTTAAGTTACGCCTCACTGGAGCAAGCAAATCCTTCAAAACTACTAACTAACCTAACGGCAGATGTCGACTCTATAAAGCTCTTTGTTTCACAGGCCGTGGTCTCTATCGCCTCTTCGTTATTTGTCATTATCGGTGCGTCCATTTTGCTTCTGACAATAAATTGGAAACTTGCACTTTGTGTTATGGCCATCATACCCATTATTAGTGTTGCCTTTTATATACTTTTTAAAAAGGTAAGGGTGCTTTTTCTAAAGGGCCGCGAGGTGGTCGACAAGCTAAACAAAGTGATCAATGAAAGTATTTTAGGGGCTGCCCTCATCCGTGTAGTCAACTCGCAGCAACTGGAGTATGATAAGTTTATCGATGTAAATAACCAGGCAAAAACCCTTGGCTTTTCGATATTGCGGTTATTTGCAGGACTCATACCAATAATTGTGTTTACCGCAAACATGGCGGGTCTTACTATTTTGGTACTGGGGGGACATTACGTTATTACAGGCAGTATGTCTCTTGGTAGTTTTGCAGCATTCAACAGCTATCTTGCCATGCTCATTTTTCCTATTCTTGTTATTGGTTTTATGAGCAATGTGATTGCACAGGCAACCGCTTCTTATCAACGAATTGGGTCTGTATTAAATGCTCCTGATCCTGGCGCCGATGGTACGATTAGTAATCAGCTACGGGGCGATATACAACTAAAAGATGTATCGTTATTTTACAGTCAGAAACCAGTATTGAAAAATATTGAGCTACATATAAAAGCAGGCTCACGTATAGCGGTTATAGGACCGACTGCGGCCGGTAAGACACAACTACTGTATTTACTTACGGGACTCGTTAAAGCAACAACGGGGGCAATTGAATTTGATGGTCACTTGATCGGAGAATATAACAAGGAAAGTTTTTATAGCCAGGTTGGCTTCGTCTTTCAGGATAGCATTGTTTTCAATATGAGCATCAGGGAAAACATTGCATTTAGTGATACGGTGACGGATGCATCATTGCAAAATGCAATCGACACGGCTGAATTAAGGGACTTTATTAATAGCTTGCCAAACGGCTTAAACACGATTATTTCAGAAAGAGGTTCAAGTTTATCGGGCGGGCAAAAACAGCGTATCATGCTTGCAAGAGCACTCGCTATTAATCCTCGGGTCCTGTTACTCGATGACTTTACCGCTAGAGTAGATCAACATACAGAAAGCAAAATTTTAGATAATGTACTGCAAAACTATCCGGGGCTCACACTTGTTTCAGTTACACAAAAGATAGCTTCCATAGAACAATACGACCAGATTATTCTGCTGACACAAGGTGAAATAGTGGCTTCAGGGAAACATGAAGAACTAATCAATTCCAGCGTGGATTATGTTCAGATTCTAAATTCGCAACAGAGCACCAGCAATTACGAATCGGTGTCGATGGTGTAGGAATTTTCTCGTTCCGGCAGATGAAATGTCTTTCCGACATCATTGTATTTGTCCGCCTATCGGCGGATCACACCCTTGTACTTGCAGTCATTTTATTGATCAACACATTGTCTTATGAATTATAACATTAACCAGGCTTCCGTCCAACAGCAAAAAACATCCTCGGTTAAGGCTGTTCGAAAATTGTATATCCTTATTGCTCACGAAAAAAGGAACCTGATTTTAGCATTGATTGCAATCCTGCTTAATTCATCCCTGCAATTGGTTGGACCACTATTAATTGGCCATGCGATTGATGCCTATGTGACAACTAAACAATTTAATGGAGTTGTAATGATTGCGGGTATTTTATTCGGTATGTACCTACTCGCTTTAGGTACCGGTTACTTTCAAACAAAACTAATGGGAAGTATCGGTCAGAGAACGTTATTTACCTTAAGAAATGCGCTGTTCAATAAATTGCAGGAGTTACCCATTGCGTTTTTTAACCAGAACAAAGCAGGTGATTTAATCTCAAGGCTTAATAACGATACTGATAAAATCAACCAGTTTTTTTCGCAATCATTAATGCAATTTATCGGCAGCATTGTAACTATGACCGGTGCAGGTATTTTTCTACTTGCCATTAATATAAAGCTTGGTTCAGCCACCTTAGTGCCGGCATTACTAATCCTGCTTTTTACCATGATTGTATCTCCATGGGTCAAAAGAAAAAATGCCACGAATTTGAAAAGTGTTGGGGGCATGAGCGCCGAGATCCAGGAAAGTCTGAACAACTTTAGGGTGATTGTTGCATTTAATCGCCGTGATTATTTCCGCAAGCGGTTTAATGATGCGAATCAACAGAACTATGATACTGCTCTTGCCGCAGGTATGGCCAATAATATTTTTGTTCCTGTCTATGGCTTGTTCTCAAGTGTTGCGCAATTGATCGTACTTGCTTTTGGTATTTACCTTATTTCAACCGGTGAATTTACTATCGGCTTATTGGTAAGTTATCTTGCTTACGCCACGAATTTTTATAACCCCCTCAGGCAGCTCGCTGCTTTATGGACCAGTTTCCAGGTAGCAATGGCGGGTTGGGACAGGATTTCTCAAATACTGACACTGCAATCAAATCTCAACTATACAAGTTCAACGGATTCGTTAACGGTAGACACTTCCCGATTAACTTTCCGAGATGTGTCATTTGCCTATCCTGACGGAAGTGAAATTCTTCATCATGTTAACTTTGACCTTTTACCCGGAAAAACATATGCGCTCGTCGGCCCCACCGGTGGTGGTAAAACAACAACAGCTTCACTGATTGCCCGTTTATACGATCCTACCCATGGAACTGTTTTCCTTAACGGACGCGACATTCGCACTTACACTGCTGAAGAAAGATCCAAAAAAATCAGCTTTATCTTACAGGAGCCGATATTGTTTTCAGGAACAGTTAAAGACAACTTGCTTTACGGAAATGAGCAATTGCTGAAATACAGTAATGACAAACTACAGGAAGTAATAAATGAAAGCCACCTGCAAAAATTGCTGGCAGTTTTTGAGCAGGGATTGGACACCCCTGTGAGTGCAAGTGGAGAAAGTATCAGTCTTGGACAAAAGCAATTGATTGCCTTTATGCGTGCCGTTTTACGCCATCCTGAAATCCTAATTCTTGATGAAGCTTCTGCTAATATTGACACCGTTACTGAACATCTATTAACAGAAATTTTAGATCAGTTGCCAGAGACTACAACCCGTGTAATTATTGCCCATCGCCTAAACACCATTGAAAAAGCTGATGAGATTTTCTTTGTCAATTCCGGCAATGTGATTCCGGCGGGTTCTATGGAGCATGCAGTAGATATGTTGATGCAAGGAAAAAGAGCGAGTTGAGTTATTTGCTGCCGATTAAAACTGAAGTTTATGATAGAAGACATGCAAGAAAGTTGCTATCAATCATACAAACTGATAGAATAGTTAGAACTACTTCTTAAACCCTTTAATAGATGCAGAAATAGCTTGGGCATGTTCCAACTTTTAAATCATTGACTCGCCCACAGTCACTTTTACGTTTCCAGGTAGCTTTCTTATCTTTGCTTTCACTTTCACTACGTTGTTCTCTTGCTGCTTCATTGTTCCAAGTTACCAATTACTTTCTTTTCACCAATATGGCGTCATAAATTTTATCTTTTTCAAACTGTTCAAACTCTTCGTCTTCATCAGCTCCCCAAACATCAAAATCTTTACGAATTTCTTCTAAATAAAATCCAATCATTAAACTGTAACTCCGTTTCTTTTCATTTGTATCGCCGCTTACAAAGAGCGCCCTATCAGGATAATTTTCAGTATACGTTTCACAATTTCAGCAATCGTAGCAAAAACTTTTCTTGCATCTCCGTTTCCTGTCAACTCATCAAACTCAATTTCCCCGGACTTAGGATCAATATCACGCATTGCCAGGTTGAACCAATTATATTCCGGAAGTTGCTGGAATAACATACCCTTGTAAATAGTCCCTTGTTTCCGGAACTCATAAACCAGTAAGCGTCTTTTTGAAATAGAGATATTTGGTATTTATTTAGTTCCATGTTAGAAAAAAAAAAAGTACTAATGTCATTTTAATTGAAGTACGCTTCCTATCTATTCCAAGACCTCAGTTTCTTGTATCAGTCACTAGCTCGCAGCGCGTTCCGGTTAGCTTAGAAATGG
>JAOQAJ010000309.1 GCA_025963675.1 Segetibacter sp. | reverse complement strand
AAAAAGCCGACTAAAGCCGGCTTAAGAGAAATTTATTTAAGAACCGATTTTTTTATACAAAAGCTTCACTGGTTAGGAACACATTTTGAGCCACCCCATTTGTAGCCACTAGCAAATTTACTGTTGCCTGGGTACCCTCTCCCTCTGACGTTGATATTTTTAATTCCCCGTTATTCAATTCCGCTAAACGCTTCACCAGGAATAAACCGATGCCAAGACCTTGTTGCTCGAATCGCTTACGGTTAAATTGCTTAAACGGAGCAATGTCACTAAGGCTTGAAAGCTCAAAGCCTCTTCCGCTGTCTTTTACTTCCAAACGATAATCTTCGCCGATAGCAGTACCTGTGACAAAAACTTTGTCTCCACGCTTTGAAAACTTCAATGCATTGTCAACCAGTTCAAGTATTATTCTCTGAAGATATTCCCCGCTCATTTTAATTTCCGCAACCTCAAGATCGATAATAACATCAGCAGTACGATTGTATATTTCTTTTGCCATTGTTTGCAATTCCGCTTTCACCTTTTGCACCCAATTTGTTTTGGCCACGCCCTCTGTAAACATGGTGAGTAATTCGGGGTAGACCTCTGCCCTTCTGATCTCTTCAAAAAGCATCAGGTTGGCCAATGAATGATTTAAGCGAAGCCCTGACTTTAATATTGATGTAAGGAGTTCCTGAACCTGTTGTTCATTGAAAGAATCCCTTGCATTGAGCATCAGGTTTAAACCACCTAGTATGCCGTGCAGCGGTGTATTGAACTCGTGATAATAAGTGGCGAAAACCGTTGTATCAAGATCATGCTTCACTTTTGCATATTCGCCGATAATTTTCTGTTGCCTCTTAAGCCGCGACTCAATTGCTTTCAGTAATTCTTTGTAAGTAAAAGGTTTTGTAAGATAGTCATCAGCGCCTAAATCCATCCCTTGCCTAATGTCATTTTTATCTACCCTGGCAGTTAAAAATATGAATGGCGTATTTTGAATCACCGATGTTTTACGGATATATTCTAAGACCTTATAACCATCCATCTTAGGCATCATAACGTCACAAACAATCAGGTGGGGTTTAAAATCAATGGCATCTAATACACCTTGCTTACCGTTGGGTGACACCCGTACCACGTAACCTTTCGCCTCAAGCAATTCCTGTATATTTTCGCGAATGTTTACTTCGTCTTCTATAACCTGTATCCTTGTTTGCTGGTCCATGTATGAATGAATTTTTAAGCTATAGGTAGTATAACGCTAACTGTAGTGCCTTTATTTAATTTACTGGTAAGAAAAATTTTACCGCCATGTATTTCAACAAATTCCTTTACAATTGACAGTCCCAGACCTGTTCCATCAATCTCGCTGGTATTGGTAGCACGATAAAAAGGTTGAAACAAATTCCTGACGTCTTCTTCAGGTATGCCCAGCCCTTTATCTGTTATGTTTACCGTAACCTTACCTGCTTCGTAAATCAAATCAACACAAATATTGTCGCGTGTCGAATACTTGTAGGCATTGCTTATGATATTTTCAATTGCATGACTTAATAACTTTTCATCAAAATTTACCGGGACCTCACTTCCGGTTACCGAAAGAACGATCTGGCGATCAGGCAAATAAGAGCCGTTATATTTATTTTCAATAATCCCCTTGCAGAAATCTACCAAACTTCTTTTTTCCGGGTGAAAAGGGGTACGTACTGCGTTTGCCCTTCCAAGCACCAAAACATCATTCATCAAATTTTCCAACCGGCTGACTTCTTCCTGTATTTTTTTAAACTGATTTTGAAATTTTGCCTGTTTTGCCTCTGGCAGATCTTCGAGATACATATCCATAATCTCTACCCCGGACTGAATAACGGTTAATGGGGTACGGAACTGGTGTGAAGCGGTTGAAACAAATTTTTCCCTGAGCTCACTCAATTCTCTTTCTTTAGCAAGCGAGTTTTCAAGTTCGCTTAGTAGTTTTTCTCTTTCGGTAACATCACGGCTAGCCGATTGTAATCCAACTAAAACGTCGGCTTTAAAAAGTGGTTTTAACCAAACTTCAAGCACTTTTTCCTCGCCGTCTTTTGTTGTGATATTGCTTAGAAACTTTCTTTCTTTTTTTTCTTCAATTACTTTGTTCGGCTCAACTATAGAAAGGGCCTCAACGTCGCCAGAAGAATAAACGTCCTGGGGCCTTTTGCCCAGCAACTCCGACGGCTCATACCCCAGAATTTGCTTACAGGAAGGCGATATGTATAGAAACTCCTTCTCTAAGTTATGGATGCTGATTATGTCATTACTATTCTCTGATAACAGCCGGTATTGCTCTTCACTTTCTCTCAATTTGTTTTCGCTGTTAACCTGGTCGGTAACATCCCGGGTTGAGGAAATTATAGATGAAATTTCGCCTTTCGAGTCAATAACCGGCTTTGCATACGTTTCCACCCATTTAAAGCTTCCCTCTTTAGAGAGCATTCTATATCTGAACTGCGTTTCCTTTTTGTTAAGAACAATCGGCTGAACACAGTCATTGAGAGTCTTTAAAAGATCATCGGGATGAACAAGATCAAAACCACCCATACCCAGCACTTCCCCCGGTTCATAACCCAGGATGTTTTTAATGGATGGAGAGGCATAAGTAAAATTCCAGTCAGTATCATGAATTGAGATGAAATCGCTCAGATTCTCTGAAATGAAACGAAACTTCCTTTCAGTCTCCATCAACGACTGCTCTGCATTTTCGATATTGGTGTAGTCGCTCTTTACGATGTACAGTTTATCTGCATCGCCATTAAGGTCTTTGCCCACAACCAATTTTTCAACCAACATTTTTCTTTCACCCGTATTTGTATTTATGCGGTAAAAAAGTTCGCCTCTTGATTTATTTAAAAGTATCTCACGAACTTCATTTTCAACACCAGCCACATCTTCCTTATGTATCCGGTCGCGCCAGAAACGGGTATTATTGCAATATTCCTGCTTGTCGCACTTGTATAGATCTTTTACATTATCACTTACAAAATCGTAGCTGTTGGTTTTGATATTAAAGATTGCGTAGACGTCATCAATATTATTGAGCAGGTGGGTCAGTTGTGACGATATAAGCGAAATATTCTCTTCATACTTTAACCGTTCCCGTATGTCGCGAAGCACGCACAAGAGGTACCGCGAATTTTTGAAGTAAAAGATTGATGTAGAGAACTCGAAAGGAATGCGTTCTGTATTGGCTTTATTGGTAAAAGTGATTTGTTGGTTTTTTACTTGTAACTCACTTTGTACGGCTAATTTCATCAGCGCATTAAACTGCTGCCTCTGCTCCTCATCCCACGATTTATAAGATTTGTTAATCCACTCCTCTGGCTTATAACCCAAAACCCCAACCGCTTCGTTTACCGAAGCGATGATATTTTTTTCAAGATCAAGCGTGAGAATAATTTCCTTACTATTGTTTAGAATGGTATTTATTCTTTCGTTGTTCTCCTGTAGTAGCAGAGAGTCGTTGTACGAGTTATTAATATTTTCAATTGTTCCAAAAACGCCATCAATTGTATTATTATAGTCGAAGGTTGTTTTAGCAAGAATTCTTACCCACAACTTTTCACCTGCATTATTTACTAACTGCATTCTCCTATCCAGGTTCGCTTTTCGACCCGATAGCAGACTTCCAAATTCCTCCCAAAAAAGTTGAACATGTTCATCATGTAAAAACTCGATGAACGGGTGGCCAATACATTCCTCATTCTTATAACCCAGCAAATCATTCCAGGCAGGACTAACCAGAGACACTGCTGAATTTTTGTCCAACCTAAAAACAACCTGCCCCAGGCTTTGAACGAGGAACTGGTATTGCTCACGTTGTCTTGAAAACTCATGCCCTACTTCTTTGTTATCAGAAATGTCAACCGAGGTGCCGGTTAGAAAAACAGGCTCTCCGAAAATATTCCGGCGGAGATGATAGCGGCTGTGCATCCAAAAGTATTCGCCTGTCTTATGATTGTAAATTCTAAAAACGTCTTCGTTTACTGCCGTATCTTTTTCTTCAAAAAACTTTTTAAAACTGAAGGAAACCCTTTCTTTATCATCAGCATGAGTTGACGCTAAAACCCAATCGATAAAATTATCGCTTACACTTCTATTCTTTAAGCTTTCGATAAAAATGGAAGAGCCCGCAATTTTAGTAGTCTGCCTAATTAAATCGACTTCCCAAACAATTTCGTTTAAGGTAGACAGCGTGCTGTTGATAACTTCATTACTATGCTGAATTTCATGCTTTATCCTTTTGCTTTCGATCGCCGAACCGATAGCCGAGGCAAGTGACTGCAGCTGCACTTCGCTACTGTGCCATGTGCGGGTATTCTTAGAATCACCAAAACCGACACATCCCCAAAACCTGGTACCTCTGAAAACCGGTATCAGCAGAAGTGAATGCAAATCTGACTGCCGTAACCAATCCTGCAATTGGGTTGAAACCCGGTTGTTGATAGAAACTTTGAAACAAGCGTTTCTATGTAAAATGGAAAGAATTTCCGGAAACTGGTTAATATTTAAAATCGGGTTGCTGGCATGAACAGTGCTTTCGATTTTTGACTTTTCGCTGGTAAAAATGGCAAGGTTTGTAGTCTTGTTGCCGTTCTCTGAAATATAGCAACAATCAATTTCCAGAGCTGCTGCCAGCCAGTCTACAATGTTTTGCAACGCATCTTCAAAATCATTGTTTACAATAATTTCATTAAGGCATTTGGCGATTGTATAAATGGGGGTGTCTAAAGCGTCGGTATAAGCTATCATAGAGTTACGACGAACTGCTTATTTTTTGCAGCTCAGGTGCAACAGCACTACCCATTGAACGAACTTTAAATAAATTTAGTATACGTACTAACGAAGAACTTTCATTTTGACCATTTCTATGCGGGTATCACTAACATTTATAATCTCAAATTCAAATCTGTCTATAATTATCCTTTCCTTTAAGTAAGGAATTGCTTCATGGTTAGATATAATGAAGCCAGATAAAGTTTCGGACTCAGACACAGAAACGTCCAGATCATACTTCTCGTTCAGATAATCAATTTCAAGACGCCCACTAAAGATATATTCATCTTCAGCAATTTGCTTTTCTACAAATTCCTCAACGTCATATTCATCTTTTATCTCGCCGAAGATCTCTTCAAGTACATCTTCCATTGTTACGATGCCTGCGGTTCCACCAAATTCATCTACTACCCACGCGATACTTTTGCGCTCCTTTGTAAATTTATTAATCAGGTCTGTAGCGCTCATACTTTCAGGAACTGCAGGAATTGGCAGTAAAATAGACTGAAGGTCTGCTGGATTTTTAAATAGATCCAACTGGTGGATATAACCTAAAATGCTATCGATATTTTCGTTGTAGATTACCAACTTGCTTAGCTTCGTTTCGATCATATGTTGCCGAACCTCTGCAACAGTTGCCTTAATATCAAAACCTTCCACCTCGGTTCTCGGAACCAGACACTGCCTGATTTTTACCATTGGCAGTGACAAAGCGTTTTCAAAAAGCTCAGTATTCAATTCCTGGTTTTCCTCATCCTGGTCTTTGTTCTGCTGATAAAAATGTTCGAGATCTCCTTTTCCAAACGCGTCATTTCGGTCATGCACCCGTACATTAAAAACATACTTTAAAATCCACTCAGCAATGGTTACGAGAAGGGAAGCAATGGGATAAAAAATTCTATAAAAAAACTTAGTTACGGGTGCAAAAAAACTTAGCAAAGCATCATTTCTCGCCCGAAATATTGCCTTAGGTATAAACTCTCCAAAAAATAGAATAAAGACAGTAGAAATGACCGTGTTAACAACAAGAATTATATAGTTATTTTCGATTCCAAAATATTTCCACAGAGGGCTTAACAAGCTGCTAAAAAGCAAACCATAAATAACAAGAAAGAAGTTAATTCCGATAAGACATGTACCAATAAAGCGTGCCGGCTCCTCCATAAACCTTGATAAAATAATGCCGCTTAGTTTTCCCTGCTTCTTTTTTAATTCAATACTCAACTTGTTTGCTGTCACAAAAGCTATCTCCATTCCTGCGAAAAAACCAATGAAAATAACTGTAATGAGTATGAGGAAAACAATAAAATAAATCTGGTTCATATGTTGAATTTACAGGAAACCGATCACTAAAATAAGAAAAATACCGTGCCTTCATTTTGCGGCTTTAGATACGTCCCATATATAATTTTTAGTAAAATTGAAAATGTGTGCAATTAAAAAATGATGTTTTTGAGCCGTCTTTTAGATTCTTCTTTAAACATTGTTGCGTCGCACTCTTGTACTTTTATTTGTGTTGCAGCAATAACGACATTCGAAAAAAGATACCTGTAATTACTACCGACCAACGGAGCGTCGCAACGATTTCTAATCAGGGAATCAATGTTGGCTACCGAATCACCTTAACTGCAAAAAGAACCGATTGCAATGAAAAAAATACCAATGTCTTATTGTGCAAGGAAAGAGCTGTCAGGTATAATAATGTAACTATTGTAAGGCTGTAAAATTGTTGCCGACTTAAAATTTTGATCAGCTATCAGACCTTTACCGTAGGTCTTTCCACTCGGGCGATTGACGATTACATTCTTATTGCTGTAAAAGATTGCCTTGGCCTGGTCCCAATACAGTTCTTTGCAATAGAGCGTATCACCTTTCATGTTAAAAACAACCACGCTATCCCGTAAGTACACTTTGTTCTCGCCACGAAGGTAACGGCCAAATTTAGCAGAAAGCTTGCTTTCTATTTTAGTGCTGTCGTTATAAAAATCTACGTGAAGCGATTTTGGAAATTCAACTTTCTGAGTATCTGTCTGGTAACTTAACATAAGGGGGGCAGTAAGCTTTGCCTTCACTTTTCCGTTCTCACTTAAAAAGCTTTCTATCTGCTTGCCTTCTTCAATGTTGATAGCTTTCTGGTTTAAATTCTGAACATCCCTGATGTCGTTTTCGCAGGACCAAACAAAAAAGCAGCCCATAAATAGGGCTGCTATATGTTTTAATAATCTTTGTAATTTTCTATTCATACTTGCGCTTAAAGAACCATACATCACTTAAATTAAGCCCGAGTGAAAAGCGGAAAAAGCCTTCTGTAATGTTGTTACTTTTATTTCCCCTGCTACCTACTTCAAATGTTGTGTTTATGATCGTATATTGATTGTCATACGACCTCCACTTTCTTACGGGAAGACCGGCACCAAAAGTGACAGCATAAACAGGCAATTTATTATTGTCTGTAGTTAATGCCTCGCGGCCAAAATAGAAGCCAGCCCGGTATGTTGCCCGGCTCCAGTAACTTTTAATGCTCAAAGGGTTAGGCGTCAATTGTCCACCAACTCTTAAAAGCCAGCTGTTGCTAAATCGATCAGGTTGACCAAAAAAGCGGTAGTTAGACCATTGCGTACTCTCATACTCAATCCCAATGACACTTTTATCTAATTTGCCTCCGAGCCGATCGACAATACTTGTATTTAAACTAATTCCTGCTGTATAAGAAGCTGGCAATTTTATGGTTCCGCGAACTTCCGGTGACACATATACCGTATCAATTGGAATAGAAGTTCCGCTGGGGTTGTAGGTGAAGGTCTCGCGGGTTATACTTTGCGTTGCACTTAGGTTTTGAGTTAAGTTGCCTGAAAAGCCTAAACGCAGATTAGTGGTCTTGCTCAGGTTTATATCATATTGAATTCCTCCTTGTAAAAAGGCACTTCCGTAAGATGTATTGGTTGCTGAATTAGTGCTGTAGGTATTAACGCTGTCGATAGGAATTGTACGGGTGTTATTGTTTTTATTACCAAACATATAACCTGTGTTTATGCCCACTCTCAATCCACCCCAACGTTTTCCAATTCCTACAAAACCCTCGTATAATCCGCCATCACCTTCATAAATATACATCACGCTATCCTTCCCGGCACTTGATATTCTCCTGTTTTCCTGGATGGAATAACCAACTCTTGTTAAAGGTCTCAGACCAAAGGCGAGGCCCAGGTTGTGCTTTTTGCTTATTGGCATTCCAAGGGCTACATAAGCGGGTGCCAGGTTAGTAGAGTTATATTTTTGAACAGGATTGATGCTTTTCAAGGTGCGGCTATCTAAAGTAATTCCTATATCGTAAGTAACAATCTTTAGTTCGCTATAGCTTGAGGGATTGCTGAAATTGACACTTTGGCCATTTGCGTATGTACTTGTAATGCCTGCCATACCACGGGTAACTATATTTTGACCAGGATAAGTTTCGCCAAGACCATATCGGGAATAAGGAGAATTTTGTTGTGCAGTTGTATATAGTGATCCTAATAAAAGAAAAACAAAAAAGCTAAGTTTTGGATTCATGATTGTACTCGCTGATGGCGTAAAGCCCTTTATATATTAAAGAAGAGTCTGCAAATATCTTATTTTTAAGCAGCGCACCAAAAATGCCTATATCGCCCCCGGTTAAATGCACGTTAAAATTGCTGAACTTCTCTTTGTATAAATCGATTATACCATCTATTTCTTTCGCCATTCCAGCAATCACGCCGCACTGAATATTGGTCTTCGTATCATAACCAAGAAGCGGAAAATTCCAGTCAACTTCGACAAGCGGAAGCTTTGCCGTGTAATACTGTAATGATTTAAATCGCATTTCCATGCCGGGCGAAATGCTGCCCCCGATAAACTCGTGATACTTATTTACAAAATTGTAAGTGATGCAAGTGCCAAGGCCTATAACAAGATTATGTTGTTTCGGAAATCGATCAACTACAGCAACAACCATTGCCAACCGATCTGCACCGATTGTATGAGGTTTTCCCACCGGTGAAGTAACTGGTAGCTTGCTATCATAAGAAAGTTTATGGAAAGACGTCCTTTCAGCGAGCACTTCTTCAATGGCTGGATTATGTTCTATAACCGATGAAAGAATACTTCTTTTTGGTTCATATTTCTCGATAACCCTTTCAACCTCTTCAACAGAATCACTTTCTAAGATAAACTCTTCAGCAAAATCTTTATTTACAAAAATGGCACATTTTAGCCGGGTATTGCCAAAATCAAAACATAGGGTTGTCATAATAGAACCGGGATTGATAGATTAAAAGGATTAAGCTGAATAGGTAGACCGCGACGGAAAAGATTTCAAAAATCAGGTAAAGTTAGGTAACATCTTTATTTCAGTCTAATCGTAAAAATCCTAAAAATCCCGGTTCTATCTTCTTCTAAATATCAAAATTGCCCGAAAGGTTTTTAAAATGTCCGTTCAGCTTTATCCGGTCCTTTAGTACCTCCATTTCATTTACCACAGGCAATACTTTCATCAGATGCCGTTTCAGGTACTCGAGGCGTTGGTCTTCGCGTAGCAGCCCGGCAAACTCGTACTCTTCTTCCAGTGATAAACCAACATGATGAGCAATATCATAAGAAAGTAATTGATCATCCGGCTTCTTAAAATCCTTTTTTAGCTTTAAGACCGCGTGCAAATCTTTAATGTTGCTCATCACTTTTCGTAAAAGCAATACGTTCTTATTTTCTTCATTAACAGGGTAATTAACGATTGCACCACTATACAGCTTTTCCGGAATACTCTTTACCACTTCCAGAATCCTAAATAGCGAAATACCTTTGGTTTTAATATCAAGCTTGCCGTCGTCATACACTTCTACAATCTCTTTCACCTCCACCAAAGTGCCGCGTTCACTCAATCCGTTCTTTAAAACTGTCGGTATACCGAATGGCTTTGCGTCTGCAAAACAATCTGTTATCAGCTGTTTATATCTCGGTTCAAATATGTGCAGGTTTAAATCTTCACCCGGAAACACCACGATGCCCAACGGGAATATTGGAATAAAATTCGTCATAAAATCCTTTCTTATTTATTTGTAAAGACTATAGAATAAATCTAAAAGTTCACAGAGTTAAAAAAAATTTCGTTCTTTGACGATATAAAAATCGTTAATGAAAATTTCTGGCTTCTCTTACGTAAGAAACGGATTTGAATTTGGTTATCCTTTTATAGAAGCCGTCCAATCTGTCTTACCCATCTGCCACGAATTTGTGATGGCGGTAGGAGATTCCGGCGACGGAACAAGGGAAGCTATAGCAAAACTGGACCCCCAAAAAATAAAAATTATCGATACCAAGTGGGACATGAAACTGCGCGAAGGAGGAAAAGTTTTCGCACAGCAAGCCAACATTGCTTTAGACAATATTACCGGCGACTGGGCTTTTCATATACAAGCTGACGAGGTAATGCATGAAAATGACCTGCCAAAAATTGTTGCCGCTATCGAGAAAAATGAAAATAACAAAAGCGTCGAGGGTTTCATTTTACCCTTCCTTCACTTTTGGGGCAGCTACAATTATGTGCGTACTTCCAGGCGGGTACACAACCACGAAGTAAGGATTTTCAGGAATGATAAGCTGGTTAGATCTTATGCAGATTCGCAGGGTTTTAGAAAGTATTCAACTGTGGACGCATATGACCAGGGAGAAAAGGGGGAAAAGTTGCTGGTAAAAAAAATCAATGCTCCTGTTTATCATTACAATGGTGTGAGGCCCGATAAAGTTCAGAAAAAGAAGATGCACACGTTCGACTTTCTTCACAATGCTGAAACCAATGAAGATAATTATGAAGGTTTCGATTACCAGAACGTAGACCGGGTAGAAATTTTTAAAGGCACACATCCGGCGGTGATGAAAGAAAAAATAGGATCTGCTACAAGTGATTTTGTTTTCGATCCCAAAAAATCGGTCTGGAAAACGAAGGACAAAATAATGCAGCCGATTGAAGATATCCTGGGTTTTAAAATTGGCGAATACCGAAATTATAAGCTGATAAAATGATTGATGGCAACTGATCATTTAAGTCTTTTGGTACAAACATTTGTTTTCATAGCATCATCGTTGCGTCGCAATCCGTTCAACTGAATACCTTTAGCAGCGACGCATTATCAATCATAAAAGATCAATTATCATAAATGGCAGAACTTGTTGCTGAAATATCAAAAGGATCTTTTAAAGCGTTGTCGAGGGCGATTTCTTTAGTAGAAAATAAGGCTGGGGATTATTTACATATTTTGACAAATCTGCCATCAGATTCCGCTTCAGTCATTATTGGTGTCACGGGGCCGCCAGGTGCCGGCAAGAGCACGATTGTAGATGCTTTGATTGGCGAAATGATAGCGAGTGATAAAAAAGTAGGGGTATTGTGTGTAGATCCATCGTCGCCATTTAACCTTGGTGCTTTGCTTGGTGATCGCATTCGAATGAATCAATGGTACACTCATCCAAACGTTTTTATTCGCTCTCTTGCTAACAGGGGATCGTTAGGAGGACTACATCCGTCGATCATAGAAATTACAGACGTAATGAAAGCCTCAGGTTTTGATTATATCATTGTTGAAACCGTTGGTGTTGGTCAAAGCGAAGTAGAGATAGCAGGACTTGCAGATACTACCGTAATCGTTTTGGTTCCTGAAGCCGGCGACGAAGTACAAACCATGAAAGCCGGGTTAATGGAAATTGGGGATATTTTTGTAGTGAACAAAGCCGATCGACCCGATGCTGATGCTTTTGAAAAAAACCTGAAAAAGATCTTCAGATCATCGCATAGTCACCACGACGTTCCGGTTATAAAAACAATCGCATCAGAACAAACCGGGATAGCGGAGTTGTTTGAAAAGATTAAATCACATAAAGTAAGCAGTAAGGGTATTGATAAACGTTTATGGTTGCTTACAGAAAAAGCATATCATTTATTAGTTGCAAAAAAAATGGCAGGAATTAATAAAGAAGAAATATTTAATTCAATAAAAGAAAAGCTGGAAGAAGACAGAGAATTTAACCTTTACAAGTTTATCGAAGAAAGGAATATTGACGGATACAATTTTTAATTTGTACAAATATCATTTGCAGGAAAAGCTGCATTAAAAAACAAGGTACAAGTGAGTGACCTCGAGAGACTGACGGGAGAGCCACAACGATGTTGAATAAAGTTATGTGCTTGTACCATCAACCAGTCTGGCAATTTAAAATATCAAAACCGTTGACAGTTACTCCACCCAACATTATTATAAGCCGCACCGATAGTATCGGAGATGTCGTGTTAACCTTACCGGTTGCAACTGTTCTAAAGAATCACTTTCCTGATATAAAAATTGCCTTCATGGGCAAGGCTTATACAAGGCCTGTTATAGAAGCTTGTACAAGCGTTGACGTGTTTATAGATGTAGAAGATTTTATGAGCCGGGAAGTCAACATTTTTGGAACGAAACCAGCGGCGATTGTTCATGTACTGCCAAATCGAAAAATTGCGCAAAGAGCTAAAAAATTAAACATTGCCCTAAGGATCGGTACAACCAACCGTATTTATCATTGGTTTACCTGTAACAAATTCGTTAAACTCAGCCGAAGAAAATCAGAACTACACGAGGCTCAATTAAATATCGGACTTTTACGAGCACTAGGCATAACGCAAGAATACACGCTTGAAGAAGTAGGTAATTTGTTTGCACTTAACCATGTAAAACCCTTACCGGCAAAATTTGCAGGTCTGCTCGATAAGGATAAATTCAATTTGATTCTACATCCTAAATCTCAGGGAAACGGACGAGAGTGGGGCTTGGAGAACTTCGTTAAACTGGTCCATTTGCTGGAACCCGAGAAATTCAAGCTTTTTATATCGGGGATTGAAAAAGAGCAGCCGCTGCTTGAACCGATCTTTAGAGAAGTAGGTGATAAGGTAATTGATATTACGGGTCTCATGAAGCTTTCCGAGTTTATGTCGTTTATTGCTGCATCCGATGGGCTTATTGCAAGTGGAACCGGCCCAATTCACCTGGCTGCTGCTTTACGTACAAATGCATTTGGAATTTACCCTCCAATCAAACCCATTCATCCAGGCAGATGGGCTCCTCTTGGACCAACGGCAAGAGCATTTGTTGTAAATAAAAGCTGTAACGATTGCAAGGGGAATAATTCATCGTGCCATTGCATAGGCGAAGTAGATCCGGTATGGTTGAGAGACGCTTTATATGCGGCACTTAAAAAGTAAATGAGGCCGCTCGGCCACATCGGTTCAACTTATTGCAGCCACCAACTTTTCATCTTCCGCTTCTGCATGTTCAATACACAAAAATTGCTTTTTTGTCATCAAATCATAGATTAGCTTACACCAGATAATGATACTAAAAACAGCTTTTATCGAATAAGTATCGACATACTTCTCAGTAATCCAACCGGGTGTAATCAGGTCAGTGGAAGTAAACGAAGTAAATATTAGACAAAGCCAAAGCAGGATCTTATTAGTCGTATTGGCAGGTTGAGAAAAATACCAGATACCTACACCGATTAATGAAATAACGTAAGTTGGCGACTCCCCGCGATGGTTGAAAATAACAATCCAAATCAACAGCGATGCAAGGATTTGAAGGCGAAAACTATAAAACTTGTAACAACGTAATTTGAGTAGAGGGATGCAGAAAATTAGAGCTGCTACGATAACAGTACCAATCTTCGATATATTCAGATTAAACCAGGAATGGATAAGTCCAATAAAAGATACTCCATAAGACGCTTCATGGTCCCATCGTAAAAGATCTATCCAATTCTGGTATTGTTGCAACAGTTCGTTTTTCGAAATAACTATTAATGGCAGTATCGCGAATAAGACGGTCCACATGATAGCATACAGAATGAACCGTATTTTATCCGGATAAAACACAGCTAAGGCCACAGCTACTAATCCGAAGATTTTTATATAAACCGTTAGCACGATCAATAAAGATGCTATTAAAGGTTTCCTGTTTTCAAGTGAAGTAAAAGCGAGCACTATAAGCGATGCAATAAGTACGTTGGTCTGCACCCATGTTACCGATATTCCAAATTCGAGGAATAAGAATAGCAACAGAAATTTATGTGAATCTTGCCGGAGCTTAAGGCTTAACAATGCGTAAATAAATACTGTTGTATTTATGATATTGAACAAGAACAAGCTGACTTCATTAGGTAGATAGTAAAAGGGGGCCATTAAAACCGAGAAAGTCGGACTGTATTTATACAGATCAAAATACTCCTTATCATAATACAAAT
>JAOQAJ010000302.1 GCA_025963675.1 Segetibacter sp. | reverse complement strand
TTTTGTATTTTAAGGTTTTACATTCAAATTTTCCTTTTAGGTTTATTGTTCAAAGAATTGAATTTGTACAAGGCTGAAGAATTTCAATTTTTCATTGTTGCGTCGCACACTTCTACTGAATGTTCAGTATTCAACTTAATCAACTGTTATTTATTGTCATTTTAAAAATAGATCCCACCGGAGCCTTTTGAAGCTCCATTGCCAACTAATACTAAAATGCATCAATAATGATGCATCAACAACGTTGCTTGTAACGACCGCGGTACAAGTGCTACGGTGAGCACACAACTTTATTTGCGACACGCATAACACAGAGTGAGAGGATTAGGCAGATTACCCAGGTAAGAAAACCTGAACCAATCCGTTTTTATCCGGAAAAACAGCGTTAGCGAAGTGATATGACCAGGGAAACAATTTATCAAACTGTTTTATCAGTTTGATCCCGTGTCATCCGTGTTCTATTGTTTTGAGAAAAAAGTTGAGTACACACGGTAGGGGTACAAGTGTGCGACGCAACAATGCCTCATAGAAGTATTTAGTCTGTAACCAAAACTATAGACAATAATAATGAGTATGTTATTTGCAAACTCTGTTTTTGATTAAATGAATATTAACTACATTATTCCTCATTACAGTTACCTTTGCGGCATTCTTAAAAAATCGTATTTAAAACATCAATGGCCTTAAGTCTATTTAACAGAACCAACTCCGAGGGAGAAGAGATGACTTTTGTTGACCACCTGGAAGCGTTGAGGTGGCATATTGTACGGTCGCTGCTTGCTGTAGTTATTCTGGCTATTTTTATCTTCATTAAGATGGATTGGGTTTTTGAGCGCGTGATAGCCGGCCCACTGCAAAATGATTTTATCAGCTACAGATTATTGTGTCAATTCAGTCATTTTATACGTCTCGGTGATGCTTTGTGCATGCCTGCAATTAATGTAAAACTTCAGGCGATCGAATTTAGCAGCCAGTTTATGAGCAGCATTACGATTGCGTTTGTGGGCGGCTTTATTGCTGCATTTCCTTACATTTTTTGGGAATTCTGGAAGTTTGTAAAACCAGCCTTAAAACCATCAGAACTTAAAAGCACAAGGGGAAGTATATTTTTTGTTTCATTCTTCTTTTTTACCGGTGCCGCCTTTGGCTATTTCTTACTTGGTCCTTTCACATTTAATTTTCTTTCTAACTATAGTCTCGGCACTTCCCATTTGTTAGAGACCAGGCCGACGCTAACTGATTACCTCGATAACCTGGTTAATATCATTATAGGTTGTGGTTTAGCTTTTGAGCTTCCGGTACTTGCCTACGTACTTACTAAAATAGGCTTAGTAACCCCCGAGCTACTCGCTTCTTCGCGTAAATATGCGATCGTCGTAATTTTGGTTGTTGCTGCAGTTATCACTCCAAGCCCTGACTGGTCGAGCCAGATGCTGGTTTTCGTTCCGTTGTTTTTGTTGTACCAGTTAAGTATTGTTGTATCAAGAAGAGCATACAAAGAAATGATAAAGCATGACAACGAGGAATGGAGTTAGCAGTTGTGCTGTAATTTAGCAGCTATAATTTTATACAATCTATCATGAGTTTTCAATTTGATCGTTCAAAACCAATTGCTGTCGGGGCTGATCATGCTGGTTTTGAATACAAAACAGCAGTTGTAAAACACCTGAATGAGTTGGGGTTCCAGGTTACTGACTTCGGCACCTATTCATCAGATTCTGTAGATTATCCTGACTTTGCTCATCCGACAGCGGCAAGTGTTGAAAGCAATGAGGCAGCTTGCGGTATTTTAATTTGTGGAAGTGCAAACGGGGTGGCAATTACAGCAAATAAACACAAAGGAATAAGGGCTGGTCTATGTTGGCAAACCGATGTAGCAGAATTAACGAGAAAACATAACAATGCAAATGTCCTTTGCCTGCCTGCTCGTTTTATAAGCCTGCCTGTTGCTTTAGACATAGTTAATACATTTTTACATACTCCTTTCGAAGGAGGCAGACACCAGGGAAGAGTAAATAAAATAGCTTGTCAGTAAAATCTATGAAAAAATTATTGTTACCATTTTTTGGATCAGTTTTCTTTTTGGCAGGTTTAAGTAGTTCGGCACAGTTTAGATTGAAACTAAAGCAAGCTCCGGTTGATTATCCTAATTTGTATTCACAAACGATTACAGGTGCAGATTTAAAAGAAAAGCTATCAATTATTGCAAGCCGCGAAATGGAAGGAAGGGAAACGGCTACTGCCGGCCAGAGAAAAGCGGCAGCATATATAGAAAACCAGTTTCAAAAGCTCGGTCTGCTTCCTGGTACTACAGGTGGTTTTCAAATGCAGTATCCCATTTACCAGGACACTTTGTTGGAAGCGAGTTTAAAAATCGCAGGCAAAAACCAAAAGCTCGATACTTCTTTCTCACTAAATATAGCTTCTGCTGCTAATGGTAGTTATGAAATTAAGGAAATAATTTTCGCTTCTTATGGTATTGTCGACTCTGTGCGAAACGATTATGAGGGTTTGGATGTAAAAGGTAAATGGGTTCTTGTTTTCGAAGGTACCCCTGGTTCCCAGTCTCCTGTTACAGACCGCAGAAGTCCTTACTCTTCCAGGGCAAAAGTAGAACAGGCATCTAAGCTTGGTGCAAAAGGTGTTTTCATAATGTCTTCTGATTTTCCTAAGCGGGCACAGGATACAAAAGGAGCGATGTATTTGAAAAAGCCTGCGACGGCAAATGTACCGGCAATAACAGTTTCAAGTAATCTTGCCCATTTGCTGCTTGGACTCAATCCTGCTCAATTGCTGCAAAGTATTAAAAACGTTCCTTCCGGTGCTTACAGCGCCGAAGCTGAGTTTACAATCAACAAAAGGACATTGCTACTACAAAGCAGTAATGTTGTTGCTCTTCTGCCAGGAACAGACAAAGCCGACGAATACGTGCTGATAACAAGCCACTACGATCATCTGGGGACAAGAGGCAAAGAGATCTTTTTCGGCGCTGACGATGATGGATCGGGAACTACAAGTGTGTTGGAAATAGCAGAGGCATTTGCTAAGGCAAAGAATGAAGGCCATGGACCAAGAAGAAGCATCGTCTTTATGACAGTTTCGGGAGAAGAAAAAGGATTGTTAGGTTCAGAGTTTTACAGCGAACATCCTGTATTTCCTCTAAATAAAGTTTCTGTAAACCTGAATATTGACATGGTCGGACGTATTGATCCAAAGTATAAAGGCGACTCTCTCAATTACGTATACATCATTGGAGATGATAAGCTAAGCACCGATCTGGCTCCCATAACAGACTCACTAAATAAGGCTTACACTCGTATTCAACTTGACAGAAGATTCAATGATTTAAAAGATCCAAATCGGTACTATTACCGCTCAGATCACTACAACTTCGCAAAGAATGGAGTGCCGGTCATTTTTTACTTTAACGGTACCCATGCTGATTATCACCGTTCATCAGATACCGTCGATAAAATAAATTTTGACCTGATGACGAAAAGGGTAAAACTTGTTTTTCATACTGCGTGGGAGATGGCTAACCGCAAGGAAATGGTTAAAAGAAATATTCCACTTCAAAAATTATAACAAATTTTAAAAAGCCTCCTTTTCGGAGGCTTTTTGTATGTAGAATATTTCTTAAGTTGCAATACATGCAATTGCCCAATATCTCTACAGCCTTCAATACTCCTGCAGCTTTACAGAAAAGTAAATTGTTGCCGGTAAAAATCCAATTGAATGATTCACCATTAACCTGTTGCAATTGTAGTTTTATCAATCGGTCCGACAATAACTTCTGCACCAATTGCGGTTACCCGATTTACCCCAACCAGGATAGATTGGCCATTTATAACTTTCGATTGCAAAAACGCAAAAACGTTCAAAGACTTTGCTTTTTAAGAATCGAGCACGCAAGGAATGCCTTGTATGTTCTGGCCGCCTTTAGCATGCTTGGTATTTTTTATATCTTTTCTGACATTAAGCAAAGAGCAATGACCGGTTTCGTAATGGTACTCCTTGGCTTTATTTATGCCGGTTTAGGGCGATGGTCTCTACAAAAGCCGTTTACAGCCTTGCTCATTAGTTTAATTATTATGTTGACGTTTGCCGCCATTAACACCTGGGCAGAGTTTACCTCGACATTTACAACCGCTAGTGGTGTTTATTTGTTAATGGTCCAGATAATCCTGATTTACTTTCTTCTGCAGGGAGTAAAGGGTGCATTTCACGCTGATATTTTAGAAGAAGAATTTAAATTGTAAGAGTTGTCAGAAGAATATTTCATACAACCGACCTGTCACGAATGCGATGTATCAATACACGAAGAGCAGCGCTTTTGCCATAACTGTGGCAACTACCTTGGCGCGGAAGCAGTTACTATCAGCATTTTCAATAACTCAGATTTAAGACGGGTTTTCATTTTTTATTTTATTTACCTCTTTGTTTGTCTGTTGATCAAGCATAGTTCGTGGTTCAATACTTACGACGAGCTTTTTTGGGTCGAGTTGATTTTAGCTGGTATTACGTTACGATTTGCATGGCTTAACTGGCCACAGATAAAACCAATTTTACGGTTCAATAATTTTCGTTGGTATGTTTTTGCAGGAGTAATTTTGATCGCTTCGCTGGGCTCTTTATTAGTAACAATAAGTGTAAGAGAGCTGAATGTAACCTTTTTTCACAGGGAGTTCAGTTATTATGAGGCCTACAGGTTGTATAATTTTCCCACCCTTGTCATGATTTATTCAATTGCGCTTATGCCGGCAGTATTTGAGGAGCTCGCTTTCCGGGGTGTGATGTTTAATTATTGTGCAAACTTTTTAGATGAGAGATTAGTGGTTGCTCTAACCGCATTTTTATTTGCCATCATGCACCTTAACCTGGTGTCGCTTGTATGGCTAATTCCCTTTGCCTTTTTTATTGGAAATCTTCGCCGTAAATACAATACGATCTGGTACGGCATCATATTTCATTTCGTATTCAACCTTACTGCCTGCCTTTTCGATTTATACCGGCAAGGTGAATTGTTTTAGACTTTTTTGGAGCCAAACGTCGGAATAGAAATATAGCATTGTTGCGTCGCACACTTGTACTTCAAAGCCTTAAGCAACGTTTTATGCAAGTGAATCCATTAGGAGCAGTTTTAGTTATTGAAAGATCTTAAAGAAATATGGTAAAAAATCAAAGCCCCTATAAATAAGGGGCCTAAAAAGTATAATAATACAGTTACTTATCTAAAACGAAGCGTGACGATCTCGAGTGGCACACTTCCTTCAAACTCTATCTTTTTATAACAATTCTTGTAATTAATAACTCATTTTTTATTATTATATTTAGTAACTGGCAAAATAGCTTTCATTTTTAGTTGCATCGAAATTCTATTTACCCTGTTGTTACCGCCTTTATAATTGTCGAAGTTTTTTCCTGCTTAATTTTTTAAAATTAGAAACTTATGAGGACAATTAAGACTTTTCTAGCCGTCATCCTTCCCGCTGTTTTGGTAATGAACGCAAATTCTCAAACTACTTCACCTGATAGATCAGCAACAACTGCCGGGGTTTTTGTAGGCAGTACTCCCTGCGATTCCCTGATCAGATCTTTATTACAAATTCGGGCAAATGAAACCTGTGAGTTTATTAAATGGGAGATAAAACTGCTTCAGAGCAATTCGGGTCCCTTTCAATTATCCGCTTTATACGGCGAGTCTCAGCCAAATACAAATGGCTTTAAAGGCGGTGGAAAGAAAATTGAAATATCCGGATCATATAAGATCAGTTATGGCACTGCTGGCAACGGAAAGCCCAAACTGTACCATTTGAGTGGGAACCACCTTCAGTCAGAACTTTTGCTAATACAAATGGACAATAATGTGCTGCATTTTGCAGATAGCGAGAAGAATTTCATTACCGGTAATGGCGGGTTTGGCTATGCCGTAAACAGGATTGAAAAATGATTTACCTAACAATAAATTAATTGCCATGAAACCGTACGTTTTGACAATCCTGCTTTGCTGGTCTTTATTCAATACCAACATTTGCAGCTCACAAACGGAAAAAGCAAATATTCTTGTTGGAGTTTTTGATGGAAGAACACCTTGCCAGGAGTTGGCTAAACAGCTTAATGAACAAACGACGCCCGAGTGCATAAAAATAAAATGGAGGCTAAAGCTTTTTAAAGAGCTGGCTACAGCCAATTCTGGTGTATTCGAATTAGAGGGATTTGGATTTAGGGGCGCAAATACGTTGAAGGGTACATGGCATACAACAACCGGAACAGTGGCAAACCCGGAAGCAATTGTATACCAGTTAGACCTCGCGCGGCGAGGTACTCTATTTCTTCAAAAAGCGGATGACAACGTCTTTTTCTTTTTAGATCGTCAAAAAAACCTGATGGTAGGCAACCGGGATTTCAGTTATACTCTAAATAGGGTACCGAATAAGTTATAGGATTTCGCTTTACGTTAAGTGGTAAAGTTCTCCGCTTCATCTTCCCCCGTGCGACTTGCTTTTTGCTAGCTGTTTTTCAACTTTTGCTAATAAATTTTCCGAGCTTAAGAATAAAGATAGGCAAGGAATAATTTTAGATATCAAGAACGGTATTGATTAAATTTGATACAACAAATGTCAAACGCAGTAAAAATATTACCTCACTATACGTATGATGATTGGGTAAACTGGGAAGGTCAATGGGAGTTGATTGAGGGCATTCCGTATGCAATGAGTCCAATGCCGGTGCCAAAGCATCAGCAGATTGCTAATGCACTGGGAGGTGAATTTCATTTGGCTTTAAAAAGGTGTAAAAATTGCAAAACCTTTCAGGCAATTGACTATAAAATCGAGGACGACATAATTGTTCAACCGGATTTGCTAGTTGTTTGTGGTAGTATCCAAAAAAAATTTCTTGATTTCCCGCCTGCTCTAATTGTCGAAATTTTATCTCCTTCAACTGCTTTAAAAGACAGGCACAGTAAGTTCAGTATTTACGAACAACAGCAAATAAAGTACTATTTGATTGTATCTCCTGACAGCGAGGAAGTAGAAATTTTTACTATCATAGACGGAGTTTATCAATTGCAACAAACGGGAAGATCATTTACTTATAACTTCTCTTTTGAAGACGATTGCACCGCTGCTGTTGACTTTAAAGAAATATGGTAAAAACAAAAACCCTCCGATGAAAGAGGGTTTTTAAAAAGTATAATAGAATGACTTATCTCGAACGGAGCGTCGCAACGATGATCAATAAAGATCATTCGTTCGTCAACAAAGTCTACAGACCTAAAATATAAGCAAATATCAAAGGAGCAACGATGGTTGCATCACTTTCTACGATAAACTTAGGGGTATTAATATCGAGTTTACCCCATGTGATTTTTTCGTTAGGTACTGCCCCGCTGTAGCTACCATAACTCGTCGTGCTATCGCTGATCTGGCAGAAATAACTCCAAAAAGGCACTTCGTGCATCTCAAGATCCTGGTACAACATTGGCACCACGCATATCGGGAAATCGCCTGCAATACCACCACCAATCTGAAAGAAACCTATGCCCTTGCCTGAACAGTTGTTGCGATACCAGTCGCTTAACCAAACCATGTATTCAATACCACTTTTCATAGTACTTGCCTTCAATTCGCCCTTTACAACATAACTCGCAAAGATGTTTCCCATGGTGCTGTCTTCCCAACCCGGAACGATGATGGGAAGATTCTTTTCGGCCGCAGCGATCATCCAACTATGTTCAACCGGTATTTCGTAATGCTCTTTCATTACACCGCTTAGCAATAATTTGTACATGTACTCATGCGGAAAATATCTTTCGCCTTTGTCTTCGGCATCTTTCCAAATCTTATGAATGTGCTTTTGTATACGACGAAAAGCCTCCTCTTCGGGAATGCAGGTATCGGTTACGCGGTTATACCCGTTTTCAAGCAATTCCCATTCTTCTTTGGGAGTTAGCTCACGGTAATTCGGAACTCTTTTATAATGAGTATGAGCAACAAGATTCATTACATCTTCTTCGAGGTTTGCACCGGTGCAACTAATGATCTGAATTTTATCTTCACGTATCATTTGAGCCAGCGAAATACCCAGTTCTGCTGTGCTCATTGCACCTGCTAAAGTAACCATCATTTTACCACCTTCAAGCAGATGGGTTTCGTATCCTTTTGCTGCATCAACCAAGGCAGCAGCATTGAAGTGACGATAATGATGCTGTATAAATTGAGAAACCGGACCTTTGTTCATATTAAAAATATTTGGGCGGCAAAAGTAAAACTTTGAAACATAACGACAGGTTAATAAATCGGAAAAGCCCTCGCACGAGCGAAGGCTTTTCTGATTTTTAGGGGTGAATAATTATTTTTTTGTCTTCTTGTAAAGGTAGAGTTGACCGTCATCATATACTTTTACGATTACCTTTTCTGCGTCGTTTTCAGCTGCGATAAAGTAAGCATTGTCTTCCATTCCTTCGAAAAGGATAGACTCTCTTACGGTATAGCTACTGTATTTTTTTGCAAACGCTCTTTTAGCTTTTGTAGGTAATTCATCTAGTGATACACCTACACTGGTTCCAATTTTTTCTCCTGTTAGAGTGTAAAAAGCTTCCATCCTTTGATTATCAAACACAAAGGATGCTTTTACAAATTCTCCTGGTGTGGTCCATGAAACGTCAGAGGCTTTTTTGTATTCAACAGTAAAACTCTTAAGAGCAAGAGCGTTGATTTTGGCGGGTTCTGCAAAGGCGCTTGTAACGAATGATGCAACTATGAGTGCTGCGATTAGTAACTTTTTCATGAGCTTGTTTTAAGTTTTTTATTTTTTAATTTAAGTTTTGATGTCAGTTATTTTGTTTTGACATTTCAAAAGTAGAATGAGAAACAAAAGGTTACAAACGTATTGTGACGAAATGAGGACAATCAAACAAGCTTGATGATAAGTGGTAAAAAATAAAAAAAATGCACTTTCGTGAAATGATGAAGTTAATGGCGACCTATAACACATAGGATGAATGGTACAAACGCAATATTGTAAAAAGCAAAAAGCCCAACTTTTATTAGTTGAGCTTTGAATGATTTTTTTAGCTTGACTTTAGGTTACTTTTTTACCTTTTTAAAAACTGACAGTTGTTCGTCTTTGTCTATTTTAATGATGACACTTTCTTTTTCGTTTTCTGCAGATATATAATAATTCTTCTCTTCTGAACCATCATATTGTATTGCTTCTTTTACAGTGTATCCTTCATACCTTTTTGCAAATTGTCTTTTTGCATTTACCGGCAACTCATCTAACTCTACACTTTTACTAACCGCAAAAAGAGTTCCGTTTGGATTGTAAAAAACATCCATCTTTCTGTTGTTGTATATGAACGTTGCTTCAGCCAACCCGGTTTTCAAAGTCCACGTAACATCAGTTACATCTTTGAAATCGTTTTTGAAACTGTTGAGTACAAAATAACTTATTTTGCTTTCGCCGGTAGCAAA
Organism: Segetibacter sp.; assembly: GCA_025963675.1. GTDB lineage: Bacteria > Bacteroidota > Bacteroidia > Chitinophagales > Chitinophagaceae > Segetibacter. Next base: position 1,426 of record JAOQAJ010000302.1, on the reverse strand, counting down.
AGCACTGGAAGCTACAGCAACTGTTAGTAAAGCTGAAAGGATTAAATTTTTCATATTGACTTGTTTTAGTTTTTTTAAATCATTCAATTGTAATGACGGTTTAAATGTAGAATGTGTATGATTGATTTTGCGGAGGATTGTGATGAATGAAAACAGGTCGTACAGAGGCAAAACGGTTTTGATCGCATTTTTCCTTTATTAAATCAAAAAGCTATTGCAAATGAAACAGTTACGAATTGTTTCGTTGATAAACCGGCGCGATATTGTCAATAAAAATATTTAACGGAATGGCAAAAGTTTGGATGAACGGTAAATGCAATTTTGCAAAATGGAATTTTTAGAAGAGTCGCCGTTTAAAGCTTAATATTTAGAAATGAGCACACCTGGAATTGAATTTTTTACTTAATAAAAAGCCCCTGCAAAAGCAGAGGCTTTACGCGTATTTGATGCTTGCCTTATTGTACTTTAGGTTTCCTGAAAATTGATACTTCCAGGTTGTCGTCTATTTTTACGATGATAGACTCTTTTTCATTTTCTGCAGAAATATAAAAACTTTCGCCGTCGGTTCCTTTGTGTTGGATTGCTTGTTTAATGCTGTACCCATCAAACATTTTTGCAAATGTTCTTTTTCCCGCAAGCGGCAATTGGTTTTCACCTTTTTTTACGTTGTCTAAGATTTTCTGCTCATGCATTTCATATTCGCCTGTTATTTCCCTGGTTTGTAAAAACTCTTTATTCGAGGCAGCGGTTTCTGTTGAACCTGCTTTTCTTGTGTCTGCTGCATATGCACCTGCTGCAATAGCTAGTGCAAGTAATATGGTGAAGAATATCTTTTTCATGACTTGTTATTTAGAATCGGATAATTATTTGTCTTGTTTTAATTGATAAGTCAAAAGTAGACTCGGAAATATCTATACAGAATTGAAATGTGATGAAGTATCGATGCACCGTATCGTTGTGGGATAAGCGGTAGTTAAATATGTAATGGTATGTTGACATGAAGCCAATGAAACGTAGTGTACATATAGGTTTTATAGAATTGATGCAAACACATATTTTAATGACTAACGGGGTTTAAATGACTAAGAGGTTCTTTCAATTGTTATGAATGGTATTAAAGAGCCTTTTCAATGGAATACGCCTGACGACTATAGTTCGGGCGATCCGCTATTGTTTATTATTATTTTCTTTCAGGTCATAACTATTGCCATGTACCTGCTGCTTACAAACATTCACCGAATTGATCGCAAAAAAGCTGCTAATCAGTCTAAAGAGATATTGCAGAAAATGGGTTTGGCGGTAGCTGTTTTATTCCGCGCTATCGCGGTTATCACCGTTTATTCACCGGCTTTGCATTTATCGAAAGTAATGGTGCGATGTTAGTTTTATTTTTTGCCTGGGTGGTACTTTAATGTATAGCGTTAAG
>JAOQAJ010000296.1 GCA_025963675.1 Segetibacter sp. | reverse complement strand
GATCTTGTACAAATACTAAATAAAGTTTCGACAGATTTACATATTGGTCGGGTCAGGGCAGGAGATCCGGGATGGAGAGGTGCCGGCGACATATCGTATGTTGCGAAATATGTAGACGGCCTGGATGGGTTAGGCGCAAGTGGCATTGGTTCGCATGCTCCGGGAGAAACCATCAATCTGAAAGAATTTCCATTACTTATACAAAGGGCAGCAATTTTTATTTACCGGCTGACCAGAACTCCTTAGAGAGCTATAATTTACCCTTCTTTACGTTGTCCTACAATTATGAGATTTTCACAATAACTATAGGAAAAGTACATTTGCAGTCACATTTGCAAATAAATGAATTTTAGGCCTGCACTTCACCGCTTTTATAAAATCTTCGCACAATTACTTATATTGTCGCTGGTACTGTAGGAACGAACATTTCACTTGCATTTCCATTTTATAACAGGTATTATAAGCGGGAATAAAGCTTGAATAACGAAAGAAGAAAAAATGAAAAGAGTAGTAGTTACCGGCATGGGAGCTATAACCCCGTTGGGCAATTCGGTAAATGAATTCTGGGACAATGTTGTTGCCGGGAAAAGTGGAGCGGCTCCATTTACTAAGTTCGATACATCTAAATTTAAAACAACCTTTGGGTGTGAGGTCAGGGATTTTGAGGCAACGGAGTACATCGACAAGAAAGAAATAAAAAAGTATGATTTATATACTCAATATGCGATAGCTGCCAGCGACCAGGCAATAAAAGATGCGAAACTTGATTTTACCCGGATTGACGAAATTGAACGTTACGAAATTGGCGTCATTTGGGCTTCGGGCAATGGTGGAATGGCAACTTTTGAAGACCAGGTCAGGGACTTTCATTTGGGCGACGGGGTACCAAGGTTTAGCCCCTACTTTATTCCTAAGATGATTGTTGATATTGCAGCCGGAGCTATTTCAATACGTCACAAATTACATGGACCTAATTATTGCACGGTGTCGGCTTGTGCTTCGTCCAATACAGCTATCATAAGCGCTTTCGATACCATCAGGCTGGGTAAAGCAACCATTATGGTGGCTGGTGGCTCAGAAGCTTGTATCACAACCGCATCTGTTGGTGGCTTTAATGCCGCACAGGCTTTGTCTAAAAGAAATGGTGATCCCACTACCGCTTCACGTCCGTTTGATAAAGACAGGGACGGTTTTGTAATGGGTGAAGGTGCCGGCGCTTTGATTTTAGAAGAATTAGAGCACGCTGTAAAAAGAGGTGCGCCGATTTATGCTGAAATGGTAGGCGGTGGTATGGCCGCCGATGCTTATCATTTAACAGGTACGCCACCTGATGGCCTTGGTGCTTTTCTCGGCATGTCAAAAGCGTTAGCGGACGCAGAAATTACTCCTGATAAAATTGATTACATAAACGCACACGCCACTTCTACAGGCGTCGGCGATATAGGCGAATTAAATGGAATTAAAAGACTTTTCGGTGATCTGCCTGTTGCCATAAGTGGAAGCAAATCTATGACCGGTCATCTGCTTGGAGCAGCCGGTGCAATTGAAACAATTATTAGTGTACTGTCGGTAAAACATGATATAATTCCCGCAACAATAAATACTAAACATCTCGATGAAGCTATTCCGGAAAAAATGAATATTATTCTCGGTAAATCCGTACATACGCCTGTAAATTATGTGCTGAATAATACATTCGGTTTTGGAGGGCATACAGCTACTTATGTCTTTAAAAAATATACAGGGAATTAAAAGCGCACGATCTTTTTAAGTAAATCTTTTATTAGGTTTTTTCTAAGGTTTTTTGGAAACGAACATTATTTCTTACTTCAACATCCTTGTGTCACTCACTTGTACTGTTGTATATAAGTGAGCAGCAGCTTCCTGATTTTTACACCACCCAGTTCATTTTTGGGGGAATAACATTTGTATCGTATTATAAAAAAGAATGCTTTTACCTATTGGAGATGACAACAGAGACAGAACGATAACACCCTTTGTAAATTACCTGCTGATAGCCCTGAACATTTTTGTTTTTATTTATTGGCAACAATGGGGAAAAGATTTGCCTGTTACTTTTGGCTATGCTACCGTTCCGGCAGAGATCTTGTCAGGTTCAGATATTGTCACTCACAACAAAATTTTAACCGATCCATATTCGGGGCAGGAGTTTCAATTGCCCGGTCTTCAACGTTCCCCATTCCCGGTTTTTCTCACGTTAATCACCTCTATGTTTTTACATGGCGGACTTGCACATCTATTAGGTAATATGCTGTTCTTATGGATTTTTGGCGATAACATTGAAAATGCTTTAGGGCATTTTAAGTACCTGATGTTTTATTTGGTCTGCGGCATCCTGGCAAGCCTTAGCCACGTTTTCTCAACTTTAATTTTAGGGCAAAACCTGCTTATTCCTTCACTTGGTGCCTCGGGAGCTATCTCTGCAGTTCTTGGTGGCTACATGTTACTGTTTCCGACAAGAGGGGTGCACGTTTGGCTGTTCTTTTTCTTTGTAGTTACCATTCCATCATTTGTCGTGGTCGGCATGTGGTTCGTTTTCCAGGTGATGAATGGATTAGGCACTTTGGGTGGAGAAGAAGCCGGCGGCGTGGCATATGCTGCACACATCGGTGGATTTGTCTTTGGGCTTCTACTGGTCAAACGGTTTATCAAAAGAGTGCGTAGCCGGAGAGCGTGGTGGAATGCTTGAGTACTTAAGAATGCGATGACAATTATCGTTTAATTAAGCCCGAAGGGCTTTAATTTGAATAGCCGCCGATGAAATCGGTGGAATATAAAAGTAAGCACAATTCAACCCTAAAGGGGTTGAACACGTTTCGCCAGTGCTTAAATTATTCAACCCCTTCAGGATTGTATTGGTTCGGGTACTATTTATTCGCAGGTTGTACCTGCGGCTATTCAACTTTTACCCTTTCGGGTAATGCAACCCCAACCCAAAGGCAGTGAATTCTAACATGCAGGGATGGGAGAAACGCAATCAGCCTGACCATATTCAAGGACAAGTTTTAATTTTTCTGAATTCTACTTTCTTATTCTATAGTCATTTACTTATTTCGCCTACTATGGTTTCTTTGCTTTTATTGATACTGCTTTCAAAATCAACAGCAATATTGTTTTGATCAAAATGACAAGTTATTTTTTCTGTATGAGGACTTTCAATGTAACGAAGGGTAAATTCTAAAGTGTTTTCATCTTTCCAGTTATAATGCCCTGCAACTTTAAAAGGAGGAAGACCTGAAAGTCTTGATTTAGCTCTTGCTAAAAGATACGGACCAACTTTAGTTGTTGTACCTGTTTGCCAGTTGTCTGCAGAAAAGCCGATTTTTAAATTAGCAGTATCTGTATTTAGCGAGAGATAACAAATGTTGTTAGTGAAATCTAATGACAAAGTCTTTACAAGATTTTTGTTTTGTTGTATCAAAAAAGTCTTTCCTGATATTTTTGAAGCAACAGTCGAAGTTGTTTTTTGTCCCGGTATTGGTAGTGCAAGGGAAGCAAGTTTTGTTCTAAGCGCTGCATCTATTGTTTTATTTGGCGCTAACTTATCTTGTTTGAT
>JAOQAJ010000256.1 GCA_025963675.1 Segetibacter sp. | reverse complement strand
AGGTAATACGCTTTTTTACTCAGGAAGTCCTAACCCAAAGATGCTTTTGGGAATAACATCCGATGTTACCTATAAAAGATTGTCAGCGACGGTTAATATGAATGGCACTTTTGGACATTATTTGTTTAACAATACGGCAGCATCTGTATTAGGAATAGGCAATTTAGGAACAAGAAATATTGCAAAAGCGTTGATAGGAACCGGTGTGAAAGAGTCGATCTCTAATGCTCCGGCACCTTCTACACGTAACCTGGAAAAGGGTAATTATATTAAAATGGCAAACGCAACTATCAGTTATCGTATTGGTAATGTTGGCAAAGGCATAAGAAATCTTAATGTTTCGTTGACTGGTCAAAACCTTTTTGTAATTACGAAATACTCAGGTTTCGATCCTGAAGTAAACACGGATGCCGGTTTTGGCGGTATACCTTCATTAGGAGTTGAATATATTCCGTATCCTTCTGCCAGAACATTTTTACTAGGACTTAATTTCTCATTATAATATTAATTTTTGTATGAAACATATTAAAACCTTTCTCTGCCTGGTTCTTACACTTGTAGTATTTTCCTGTACCAAGCTGGACGAAAAATTTAGGAGTGAGCTTGAGCAGAGCAATTCAAATACAATTACCGCCGCTCAGTTATTGTCAAGCGCCTATAGTGACCTAAATGGTCCTTTCCAAACAGGCGATCTCTGGCATGTAAGCCAGCATACTTCTGATGAGACAATTGCACCTACCCGCGGCCCTGACTGGGATGACAATGGTCAATGGAGAGCTTTGCATGCCCACACGTGGAATGCGGACCAGGGGCAAATAACAGGAGCATTTAATGGCTTATTAAGTACACAATTTTCAGCCTCTAATGTACTCCAATTCAACCCGTCACCGCAGCAAGCAGCAGAAGCCAGGTTTATCAGAGCACTGTCTATGTTTGCTGTTTTAGATGGTTGGGATCAGGTGCCTTACAGGGAAGATTTGAAAAGTTATAAGATATCTCCCAAGACGTTAAAAGGCAAAGAAGCAGCTGACTTCATTATTTCAGAGTTAAATGCTATAATGTCTACCCTGCCTGATAACGTAGCTGCTTACGTTGCCAGTAAAAATGCAGCAAGGGCATTGTTGATGAAAGTGTATTTGAACAAAGGCGTGTTCTCTAACAGGGCTGCTCCAACATTCGATCCAGCTGACATGAACCAGGTAATTACTTTGGCTGATCAAATTATTGCAACTAACAAATATGCCTTAAATAGTAACTTCTTTGACAATTTTGCTCCTGACAACGATGTCAGGTCGACGGAGAATATTTTTACGTTACGTAACCAGGGCGGCGGCGGCGGCGGAAACGTTCGTGGTGCTGCTTTTCAGGTGTCTCACTATAACATGAATCCTGATGGCTGGAATGGCTTTGCTACGCTGTCTGCGTTTTACGACAAATTTGAGGCAAATGATCAAAGAATAGGCAGGTACTATGCCTATCCCGGAGCCCTTCCTAATCCTGGCAAAAGAGTAAACGTTGGTTTTCTTATAGGACAACAATACAATCTTACAACTGATGCACCTTTAACGGATAGAAAAGGTAATCCATTGAGCTTTACAAGAGAAGTGAAACTCAGGGAAACAGGAGATAACCTGGAAGTTACAGGTATACGGGTAATTAAATATCCATATGACTATGCTACCCAGGGTGACCAGAAAAACAATGACTGGGCAATTTTCAGGTTGGCGGATGTTTTATTGATGAAAGCTGAGGCACAACTACGCACAGGAAATACAGCCGGACCTTTGTTAATCGTAAATGGTTTACGTTTAAATCGTGGGGCTTCAGTATTGGCTTCCGTTGATCTTAATCAGCTGTTGGATGAAAGGGGTCGCGAATTGTATTGGGAAGGATGGAGAAGGCAAGACCTAATTCGCTTCGGTAAATATTTACAACCTTGGCAGGAAAAGCCAACAGACAATCCTAAAAATCTGTTGTTCCCAATTCCTAGTGGCCAATTAGCTGTAAACGAAAATCTGACGCAAAATCCCGGGTATTAATAATTTTTAAAATTTCTTTTTCATAAAAAAGGTCATTTTTATGGCCTTTTTTCTATTTCAATATGTTTCGTCTCTTTACAATTTTTATTCTAATTTATTCGGTTCTCCAGACAGTTGGATGCAGAGAAAAGCAAGCGCCAAAAACTGCTGCCCTGTTTCATCTGGAGGAAAACACCGGGATTGATTTTGCCAATAATGTTCAAAACGATAAAGACTTCAATATTTTTAGTTACCGCAATTTTTATAATGGTGGTGGCGTAGCCATTGGTGACATTAATAATGATGGACTCGCTGACGTTTTTTTTACATCAAACCAGGGCGAAAACAAGCTTTACTTAAATAAAGGCAACTGGAAGTTTGAGGACGTAACCAGCAAGGCTAACTTTTTAAAATCAGGGAAGTGGGGAACAGGGGTTGTAATGGCAGACATAAATAATGATGGTTGGCTCGACATTTATGTTTGCTACGCCGGTTATCAAAAAGGTGTCGGGCAGGAAAAAGAACTGTATATAAACAACCATAATAATACATTCACAGAATCAGCCAAAAGTTATGGCTTAGCTGATAATGGCTATACTACCCACGCAGCATTTTTTGATTATGATCTCGATGGTGATCTCGATTGTTATATACTAAATAATAGTTTCATACCTGTCAATACACTCAACTATGCTAACAAGCGCGACTTAAGAGCGGAAGATTGGCCGGTAGCCGATTTCTTAAAGGGCGGTGGCGATAAATTGTTAAGAAATGATAGCGGGAAGTTTGTCGATGTAAGTAAAAATGCTGGCATCTATGGAAGTCTCATAGGATTTGGTTTAGGTGTTACCGTTGGGGATGTAAACGGAGACTATTATCCCGACATGTATATTTCCAATGATTTTTTCGAAAAAGATTATCTCTATATCAACCAAAAAAACGGCACGTTCAAAGAAGAGCTTGAAAATTGCATGCAGCACATTAGCCATTCATCAATGGGTGCTGATATAGGCGACATAAATAATGATGGTTACCCGGACATCTTTACAACAGACATGTTGCCGGGTGATGATTACAGGTTGAAGACCACGACTTCTTTTGAAAATATTGATGTTAACAGGCTCAAGGTGAAATCAGGCTTTTACAATCAGTATATGCAGAATACCCTGCAGGTAAATAACAAAAATGGAAAGTTTACCGAAACCGGTTATTATAGCGGCGTTGCTGCTTCTGATTGGAGCTGGGGCGGCCTGATATTCGACGCAGACAATGATGGCCTTTCCGACATCTTCGTTTGCAACGGAATTTACAAAGACGTAACAGACCAGGATTTTATTGATTTTTTCGCAAACGATGTTATTCAGAATATGGTGTTGACGGGTCAAAAAGAGGAAGTGGATGAGATAATCAATAAAATTCCTTCACGGCCTATCCCGAATAGAGCGTTTAGAAACGGTGGTAACCTCAGATTTACCGATGAGGCTGAAAACTGGGGACTTGCCCAGCCATCTTTTTCAAATGGTGCTGCATACGGTGACCTTGACAACGATGGAGACTTAGATCTTGTCGTAAACAATGTAAATCAGCCGGCCTTCGTATATAGAAATCAAAGCAGGGAGATCTCAAAAAACAATTATATCGGAATGTCTTTGAAGGGTAAGGGACAAAACCCTTTTGCTGTTGGTAGTACAGTAAAAATATTTAGAGGGCCGGAAATTATAAGCAGGTCTATAATTCCAAGCAGAGGGTTTCAATCTTCTGTAGATTACAAAGTAATTGTTGGATTAGGAAAATCAACACAAATAGACTCGATTTTGGTTGTCTGGCCAGATCTTACTTTTACCAAAATTGACAAGCCCGTAGTAAACCGGGTTCTTACAATTGAACAAGGAAATGAATCAAAAAAGATCACTCCTTCGGTGACATCGTCTGGTAGTGTTATGTTCCGGCAAGTACAACAAATCTTTGATAAACACCAGGAAGATGATTACGTAGATTTTTATTATGAAAGAGGTGTTCCAATGCTACTTTCCCGAGAGGGACCAAAGGCAGCTTGCGGTGATGTAAACGGTGATGGATTAACGGATGTATTTATTGGGGGAGCTGCCGGACAGCCGGGGCAATTATATTTACAAAGTGCAAATAGTTTTATCAAAAAGAAAGAACGCGCATTTGAGATTGTATCCGAGTTTGAAGATGTAGCAACCTTGTTTTTTGATTGTGATAATGATCGGGATCTTGATCTTTTTGTTGGCTCAGGAGGAAATAATTCTCCGCCTTTTAGCCGCCAGTTTCAAAACAGGTTGTATAAAAACGACGGTGCGGGGAACTTTACAATTGATGGGGCCGAAGTGCCGAATACAGGAATGAACACGTCGGTTGTAAAAGCAAATGATTTTGATGGTGATGGCGACCTCGATCTTTTTGTTGGCAGTCGCAGTATTCCACAAGATTACGGACTGACGCCTCAAAGCTTTTTATTTATCAATGATGGGAGAGGCAAGTTTACAGATATAGCTAAGTCTAAAAATCCCGATATTGCCAGGATTGGAATGGTGACTGATGCGATCTGGTCAGACGTATCTGGAGACAAAAGGAAGGAACTGATTATCGTTGGAGAATGGATGGCTCCTCGTATATTCTCTTACCAAAAAGATCATTTTATTGAAATAAAAAGCAACCTTAACAACCTGGCAGGCTGGTGGAAAAGTATAACTTCGGCCGACCTGGATAATGACGGAGACGAAGATCTTGTATTGGGAAACCTGGGTGAGAACTTTTACCTGCATCCTGAAATGGATAAGCCCGTTAAAATGTTTATCAATGATTTTGATGTCAATGGTACCCCAGAAAAAATAATTACCCAAACAATTGATGGAAAGGACAAGACCGTATTTCTCAAACGGGAGTTAATTGACCAGGTATCGGGTTTAAGGAAGGAAAACCTGAAAAACGTTGATTTTGCAAAGAAGTCGGTAGAGGAGCTATTTAGTACAGAACTGCTTAGCAAGAGTATTATTCAGCAATTCAACTATTCATCTTCATGTATTGCTATCAATGAAGGCAATGGCAATTTTTCCATTAAGAAAATGCCTCCCCAGGCCCAAATGTCTTGTGTAAACGTCGCACATTGCACTGACTTAAATAACGATGGCAAAATAGATATTATATTAGGTGGAAATGAATTCGGATTTCTTCCGCAATTTTCGAGGTTAGATGCCAGTTATGGAGGTGTTTTATTGAATAAAGGAAAAGGAGATTTTGAGTGGGTGGAAACAAGAAAATCGGGAATTGATATACCGGGTCAAATAAAAGATATAGCAGAGATAAACGGCAGAAATAAAAGGTATTTTCTTTTTCTTCAAAATGATGATTACCCCGTTCTTTATCAATTGAAAAATGATGGGAAGGGACTTGTAACCGGCAAAACAAAATGATGCTACGTGATTTGCAGATAAAGTGATTGCGACGCAAGAATGACGCTATGAAATACAATCGCCGGTATCAATACAAACAATGATGTGAATAATGTTTCAATTGATTGAACATGAAAGAGTATTAAATGCACAAAGAGTTATATTAATAATTGCTTTATTTTTTTTATTTGCTTGTAATTCTAAACCTGTAACTCCTACACTTTTCGAGGTATTAGATTATAAAAAGACGGGGCTTAATTTCACTAATAAGCTTACTAACACAGATAGCTTTAACATGTTTAAGTACATGTATTTTTATAATGGGGCGGGAGTGGGGGCGGGGGATTTTAATAACGATGGACTGGTTGACCTGTTCTTTTCTTCAAACCAGGGTCAAAATAAATTATACCTGAACCAGGACAAACTTCAATTTAAAGATTATACAAAAGAGGCTCAAATTCCCACCGATGGCGGTTGGTCCACCGGAGTTTCTGTAGTTGACATCAACAACGATGGTTTGCTTGATATATATGTGTGCAAGGTGGGAAATTTTGAAACGCTTCGTGGTAAAAATGAATTACTGGTTTGCCAAAAGATAAATGACAACGGCACGCCGGTGTACATTGATAAAGCCAAAGAATATGGCCTTGATTTTTCAGGCTTTAGTACACAGGCCGCATTTTTAGATTACGACATGGATGGCGACCTCGACATGTTTTTGCTGAATCATTCTGTGCACCAGAATGGAACATTTGGAGAGCGGAAAAACTTTTTGGGAACTTATCACTCTTTAAGCGGAGATCGCATCTATCGCAATGATGGAAAGAGATTTACCGATGTAACGAAATCTTCAGGAATAAATAGTTCGGCGATTGGATACGGCCTTGGTCTTGCTGTCGCCGACATCAATCTCGATGGTTATGCCGACTTATATGTAGGAAATGATTTTCATGAAAACGACTATCTCTACATCAACCAGAAAGACGCGACTTTTAAGGATGAACTGAATGAAAAAATTGAACATACAAGCCAGTTCTCAATGGGGGTCGATATAGCCGACATCAATAATGATGCTTTCCCCGAAATTATCTCAATGGACATGTTACCTTCTGATCCTTACATTTTGAAAAGGTCATTAGGCGAAGATGACTATAACATTTTCACGATGAAGCGGAGTTATGGATACAATCATCAATACTCGCGCAATGGGCTGCAATTGAACAGGAAGAATGGTATGTTTAGTGAAGTGGCAATGTATGCAGGTGTGGACGCTACTGATTGGTCGTGGGCTCCTCTATGGGTCGATTTTGATAATGATGGTCTAAAAGACCTGTTCATTTCAAACGGAATCCCAAAGCGCTTGAATGACATGGACTATGTAAACTATGTTTCGAATGATGAGGTTCAGAAAATGATCAACGAGAATAAAATAGATAAAAAAGAGCTCGCGGTTATTAATAAATTTCCTGAAATAAAACTTCCAAACAAATTTTTTAAAAATAATGGCGATGTAACGTTTTCTGATCTTGCCGATAACATCAAAGGTGATAAACCAACTTATTCAAATGGAAGTGTGTATGCTGATTTTGATAATGATGGAGATCTGGACATTGTATCAAACAACATTGATGAACAGGTTTCATTTTATGAGAATAAGACAAATGATTCTGCATCGTCGTACTTACAAGTAAATTTTAAAGGACCTGCAAACAATATCAAAGCAGTAGGTGCTAAGATCATAGTATTTGCAAAGAGAAGTGTTCGCACTTATGACAAATACCCGGTTAAAGGATTTCAATCGTCAATGGAGATTCCTTTGCTTGTTGGACTTAATAATTCTATTGTAGACTCTATGTTGCTTGTTTGGCCGGACAACACATTTCAGCGGATCGAATGGAAAAAGGGCATAACAAATATTTCATTTACCTACAAGGAAGGTTTACCAAAGTTTGATTACTCCACCTTAACGCAAACATTACCTAACACCACTAACAACGTAGAAGACATAACGAGGCAGACACAACTTCGATTTAAGCACGAAGAAAATCCGTTTAACGAATTTGATAGGGAACCACTCATCCCATTTATGGTTTCAAGAGAAGGACCTGCATTATCGGTTGGAGATGTGAACGGAGATGGATTGGATGACGTTTTTATTGGTTCGGCAAAGAATAATAAAGGTGCCGTTTTCATTCAAACTGCTTCAGGTATCTTTCAAAAAACCAGCCAACCTGCAATTGACAACGACAGCACTTTTGAAGATGTTGATGCATGTTGGGCAGACGTAAATAAAGATGGCTTTATAGACCTGGTTGTAGCAAGCGGAGGCAATGAATTTTATGGAAAAGACGAACATCTATTACCTCGCGTTTATATAAATAACGGTACAGGTAAACTCAGCAAACTAACTAATGCTTTTCAAGGTATTTCTCTCACGGCTTCATGTGTAGTTGCTTCTGATTTTAATAATGACGGCTTTGTTGATCTTTTTATTGGAGGCAGAACAGTTCCGTTCGAATATGGCCAGGCGCCGAGGTCGTATTTATTGGAGAATGATAAGTCGGGACATTTTAAAGATGTTACTTCAACATATTGCAAAGAATTAATTGCGCCTGGTTTTGTAAAACATGCCATATGGAGCGACCTTGATAAAGACGGCGACCAGGATCTGGTTGTAGCGCTGGAGTGGGATGGAATAGTCGCCTTCATAAACAACAACGGAACTTTCCAAAAGACTATCCTAACTAATAAAAAAGGTTGGTGGAATTTTACTTTGCCTGTTGATGTTGATGGAGATGGAGACATCGATCTTATTGCTGGCAACCTTGGCTTAAATAGTCAATTGAAAGCCTCAGAGCTGGAACCGGTAAAGCTCTATTATAACGACTTCGATGGCAACGGAAAGAAAGAGCAGGTACTCACATACTTTTTGCAACATCGTGAAATTCCTTTTGCCAATAAGGACGAATTACAAAAACAAATGCCCATAATAAAAAAACGATTTTTATATGCCGCAGATTTTGCCAAAGCTTCTTTAAACGAGATTTTTTCAAAAGATAAATTAAATGATGCAGCGGTGCTGACAACAAACGACTTTTCAAATGTTGTACTTATAAATGATGGTAAAATGAACTTTACAGAACATCGCTTACCATGGCAGGCTCAGCTAAGTTCATATAAAGATGCTGTAATAGTTAATGCAAACAACGACAACCTTCCCGATATTTTGCTTGCAGGAAATTTCTATGAAAACAACATTCAAATCGGAAGAAATGATGCAGACTGCGGAACTCTTCTGATCAATAAAGGCAAGGGAAATTTTGTGTGTGAAAACTTGAATGGGTTAATTATAAAAGGGCAGGTTCGACGTATAAAAAAGATCAGGATAAATAAAAGAGAAGCCTTTATTTTAGCAAGAAACAATGATAGTGCAATGGTTGTTAGCTTCAATAGTCCCATAAATAGTGCGGCGAAAAAATAGGATATGGGAAGTTATTTGACACCAGCCAGGTTGCTACTATCCAGCTTTACTTGCGTCGCACTCTTGTACATTTTTTCTATACTCTACCGAATTCAGCCCCGCGAAACCACACTTATGTATGCGGACCCAGTTCCGAATTTTTGCTTCCCGATATTTCACCTTATCAAAATAACTGTTCCCTTTTTGCTGATCCTTTTTCCAGACAATGTTTCCATTCTTAGAAAATAAACATAGGTACCGGTTACCTGTGGCAACCCTTTATAGTTGCCGTTCCACCGGCCGTTTATATCTTTTGTTCTAAACACAATACTTCCAAAGCGATTATATACAGTAAGATCAATTAGCTTATTCCTGTTCTGTTTTGGCACTTGAAAATAATCATTCACGTTATCACCATTAGGAGTGAAAGCTGAAGGAATGTAAAAGTCTGTTTCGCAATCTCTAAAAATGGTTATACTGTCTTTTGAGGTGCCACAATTATTAGAAACACTAACCCAATAAGTGCCCGGTTTTTCGATGAGGTACGTAGGCTTATTGGTAACGTTATTCATCCAGTTATAAGTCAAATACCCGGTATCAGCTTTTAGTTCCAGCGAACTCTTTCCTTCCAAACAATCATCTGGTCCAAGACTAATAGCAGGCTTTTTTGAAAATACAACCGGATAAAAAACTACACTGTCACAACCTTTGATTGTTTTATAAGAATGGTAATAAGTGTTTGTAGCTGAAATGACATCATTATTGGGAAGCTTGTATGATAAGGCGTCACAAAGGTGAACAGTGTCGGCGGTAATGGTGGTATCAACACAACAAGGTTTTCTGCATACTACAGAAGGGGTTATTAAAAAGTCACTGGTCATTACAGGTAAAGATGGCATAGCAAAGTCCGCTGGCGCTGAGGGCACAATACTCATTTCACTATTTACCTGTCTGAAAGAGTGAGTAGCATCTTCTGAAATAATGGCGGCTTCGTTATTGATGCATTCAATGGAAGCATTCGCATCCGTTTTGTAGAGATGAATAATATTTCCCTGCTGCCGGTCATTCATCAACAAATAATTGGTGTTTTCAGATGTACGAATAAACGATAGCGGAACAGGACTATTTGCTGATTTTCCAAATGACCTCTGCTCGTCCACCTTTCCATCTTTATCAGTTTTTACCAGTAAATTATTCTCTCCATCATCCATAAAAAACATTTGGTCGCCATCATCGTTCAATCGAATGCCATCTGCCGTAGACGAACCGGGTTGTTTGTTATAATACGAAATTGCTTTTTGTAGCTCACCAAAACCACTCGTCATGATGTTTACGCTTTTTGCGTTGTAATTCGGTTTGTTGTAAAAAGTGGAATCTGAAAAAGAAGTATTAAAAGATAGTTTGCCGCCGGGCAGCTCTGCGATGTGTGAAACAGACGACAGCGATACGAGTACAGAATTTTGAAGACCTCGGTAAGTATATATTTTATCCCAATTCTTGCCGCCGGTATTCTTATCGAGGCTAATAAAATGAAGTGCATTTTCTACAATAACGTCCCCGGCCGAATTGAATTTAAGCGTGGGGGATGCAGTTATAACGCGGCCATCTGTTGTTTCCAGAATGGTGTTGCGAAAGAGAAACCGGAAATTGTAGCTAGGTGAGGCGTAACTGGTTATCCATTTTATTCTACCGTCTTTATCCATTCTTAGTAAAACTCCTCTTAAGTCTGTTTTGCCTGAAGTAAATAATCCAATATTGTTATAACCACCAATGATGAAATCACCATCTGACGTTTTCTGTATAGATTTAAAAAATGTTTCATCATCGCGTAGTCCTGAAATTTGAAGCGATGCTGATCGTACCACATTGCCATATCTATCTATATGCATCATAATACCTTTAATGTTATTATCAGTAACTCCTCCCACGCTATCAGCCGCCTCGCCGACGGCAAAATAAGAGTCGTCAGACCCTTGTACAATGTCGTTGAAAATAGTATAGTTAAAACCAGGAACTTTAAACCTTTTAGACCACAGCACTGTCCCTCTTAAAGTCATCTTCGCAATCCATCCGTCCGCACTTATTAAGCTGCTTTGGCTGTTTGCAATTTTTCCGCTACAAACAATTTCATTTTTTGAGGTTAATATTGAACGTGACAGTGAAAAGTTTTCCGTTCCTTTAAATGTCATGGTGAAGTAGTCGTCAACACAGGTTTGTGCCGCCAGGCGAACATGATAGCCTGATAAAATGCCCACTATAGCTATCAAAAGAAATTTTCGATTTGCCGGCATTTTCAAATTTTGCAAAAGTTACCATTTTAAATCATGTGTTCATAGAGGCAAAAAAGAACTTTCCGAGAGTTGGGGCTACAATACAGGGTAATAAATTTTCGTGATCCACTTCGCAGTATCCTTTTCTTTCATCCGATCTGTTACTAAAAGCTGGTATTGAAGTGCAGGCGACACTTTCTGATGATCAAAGACATAGTTTTCCATTTGCTTCATAGCTTGCTGAACTGTTGCCGGCCCGCCTTTTACCTCTGCCGTCAAAATATTACCTGGAAACATCCTCTTCCATATGATCGCGTCATTCCCCTTCAAATGCTTGTTTACGGGAATTGCTACCATCAGCTCAAAACTTTTTTGATCATGTAAGAAACGGGTATTAAGCATCGGATGATTTGTTTCAGTAGCACCGGCACTTGCAACGTATTTTTTTATGGAATTTATTTGCGAATAGATTTCCGACTCTGTTGGCTTGTTTTTTTGCAATTTTCTTAAAACCATTAAAATTGTATCTGTAACAGTAGTTTGTGTAATTTTTATTCCGTATAAATTCTCACTTTTTTCTGCATAGGTTTTAAAGTGAGCAATCACTTGTTCCATATTTCGTTTCAACTCTTTTGCCTCAAAAAATTTCCTGATCTTTTCAAAGGGGTTAGCAGATGTTGTTATGATAGCTGTCCAGTTAATCATCATTGAATCACCTGAAAGTGCTGCGTGGTTTAACGCAGAACTGGTGGAGTTCTTCTTGTTGGTAATGATCACCTCAATCCCGTCCAGCTGTTTTATACCCATTGTATATTCAAATCCATTCAAACCCAGGCCGCTTTTATTCTCATCATTCTTCACTGGCCACCATTTTTTCCAACTCTCATCATTTGTCAAACTCCTGTAAGCTGCATGTTCATTTGCTTTAATTACAGCTATTGTTGAAACCTTTATTTCCTGCGGAATTAAAAAATATACGATGGCCAATCCTACCAAAAAAAACACGGGTAAACCCACTAATAATTTTCTCATACTAACATTAAGAAAGTGAAAGTAACAAATTTTGCAGAGGGATGTTTTTAGATACTTATCTTTTTCGGTTGCTTTACATTATTCCTCTTACCCCTTAGTTTTCATATATTTAACCCTGCCATTCTGCATTCATCTGTTTCATTATGAAAAAAGTAACTCTAATTCTTGCATCCACTTTTTTTGCCGCCTTTTATACTTATTCACAAGATACCTGGACCATTAAAGCATCGTCTGTTAATCCTTCCAACTATTATGGTGAAACTGTTGCAAATGGCATGATCGGGATAGTCTCTTCTCCCGAACCTTTCAAGGTGAAAGATGTGGTGTTAAATGGTGCTTTTGATTTATATGGCCGTGGCAGGGTAAGCAACATCTTAAAGACGTTCAACTTCGTAAACATGTACCTTGAAGTAGATGGTGCGCGGATAGAAAATTTTATGCAGGTACAAAACGTACAGCAGGTGCTTGATATGAAGCATGCAAGTATGACAACCACGTTTAACTACGGCGATAAAGCAACTGTAAGCTATACTCATTATTCATTGCGCCACCTGCCTTACTCTGCGCTGGTTGATGTAACTATCACGGCAAAGAAAGACATTGAAATAACACCTGCAAGTGTTATGGAAGCTCCGGATATGCTGAAAGATGTTCAAAACTATTATAATGAGATTGACAGACCACACGTAAGAATTTCACTACTTACTTCAACAGCCAAAAGTCCTACAGGAAAGTTGCTGATGGCAGCATCTAACAGTTTTTTGTTTGATGAACAACATGGCAATGAACCGTCGGTCATACACGAGATGTGGGACAATAATATGCACCTGCTTAAGTTTAGAAAAAAACTGAAGGCGGGACAAGTGTATCATTTTGCGGTTATTGGTTCGGCTATTACGTCTGCTCACCACGATGATCCTTTAAACGAGGCCGAGCGCCTGACAATCTTTGCGAAACTGGAGGGCAGAGACAGGTTGCTGCAATTTCATAATAAAGGGTGGGATGAACTCTGGAAAAGTGACATTGTAATAGAAGGTGATGCTGCCACACAACGCGAAGTCCGAAGCATGATATATCATTTATATTCATTTGCCAGAGAAGGCACTGCTTACAGTTTATCTCCCATGGGCCTCAGCGGCCTCGGCTATAATGGACATGCTTTTTGGGATACGGAGTTGTGGATGTATCCGTCACTACTGTTACTGCAACCTGCCATTGCAAAGTCACTGCTTGAGTACCGTTTCCAGAGGCTGCAAGCTGCAAGGCACAACGCATTTTCGCATGGTTACAAAGGCGCCATGTTTCCATGGGAGAGTGCTGCAAGCGGCAATGAAGAAACGCCGGTGTGGGCCCTAAGCGGGCCATTCGAACATCACATAACAGCAGACATAGCCGTTGCCGCCTGGAACTATTACTCTGTAACGCACGACAAAGAATGGCTTAGAGAAAAAGGCTTTCCTCTGTTAAAAGAAACGGCCGATTTCTGGGCAAGCCGGGTAGAACGAAATGGTCCAGGCAAATATGAAATTAAAAATGTAGTTGCAGCTGATGAGTGGGCTGAGAATGTAGATAACAACGCTTTTACCAACGCAGCGGCTAAGGCCAATTTAAAATTTGCTACAGACGCGGCCACTCTTCTCGGCATAACACCCGATTCTGATTGGATGAATGTCTATAATAATATTCCCATTCTTCGATTTGCTGACGGGGTTACAAAAGAGCATGAAGCCTATAAAGGTGAAAAAATAAAACAGGTAGATGTCAACCTGCTTGCTTATCCTCTAAAAGAAATAACTACTCCGGCAGCAGTAAAAAAAGACCTGGAATATTATGAGCCGCGCGTGGGAGAAGGTCCCGCTATGACCCATGCAATATTCGCAATTCTGCACGCAAGATTAGGATCGCCTGACAAAGCATACAAGGCTTTTAAAGCAGGTTATACCCCTAATATGCGTCCCCCTTTTGGTGTGATTGCGGAAACCGCTTCAGGTAATAATCCCTATTTTTCTACAGGCGCAGGTGGAATGATACAAGCTATGTTAAATGGTTTTGGGGGGCTTGAAATAACGCCCGATGGTATAAGTCAATTAAGTACAAAACTTCCTGCACAATGGAAATCTTTACAATTGACAGGAATTGGGCCGGAGAGAAAAACATTCACGGTAAAATAAGCAGCACATCAAATAAAACGGTTGTCATAGAACTAAATGTGAATGTTTTTTTTCATTTGAATTAGGATGTAAAGGGTTTAAGCTTTAATTTTCCCCGTAATTGAAAAAACTGTCTGCGATATTATTGATTGCCATATTCCTGTTTAATCTTTTTGGTTACAGGTTACTGTTCAATTATGCGCAGCAACGATCAGATGTACAGCTTGTGGCATCATTAGATAAGAATGATTTTAATGAAGCTGAACTGGTCACCATAAAAGTTCCGCTTTCTCTGCCGTATTTAACTAGTCAACAAAACTTTGAACGGGTAGACGGCGAAATTACTGTTGATGGCAAGATCTATAAGTATGTAAAGAGAAAAATAACTGATGGTAATCTTGTTCTGTTATGCCTTCCTGACCACAACAAAATGCGGATTGAATCGGCGAAAGATGAATTCTTTAAATACGCGAACGATTTAGTCCAGAACAATAAGTCCAAAAAATCTGACCACTCGCAAAAAGGTGTATTTAAAAATCTTATCGGCGAGTTCGAAAGTTCCACAGCTAAATTTACTACCGGGTATTCAATTGCAAACATTGTCTACACTATTTCTAAAGAGCTTAATTATTTACCTTCTTCACCTCATTCTTCTCCCGAGCAGCCGCCGGAGTTAATTTAATCTCTATAAACAAAAGTTATAGCAAGCATGGCTTTTTTTAGCCGGGCTTTAAGCTGCTATTAAACTTTTCTTGCGTCGCACTCTTGTACGTGTTAATGTATCGCAGCGATATCCCATTTCACTTCACTACCTATCTGTACAGAAGTAATCGGGGTTAGGGTTTGCTGTAAAAAATATCACGGGAAAGATCCTCGCTTAAATAACAGTCGAAGTGTGCGACGCAACGATGTTGCCATGAAAACTACTTAGCTGGTAACCAAAGAAAAAACTATTAGAAAAAGTATTGTATTAGAAGAATTATGAGAAAAACATTTTTTGCTATTCTGACTATCGTGCTGCTTAACGGGTGCAAAAATGCGGGGGAATATAAAAGAGTGACTGAGGACCCCAGCTTGTATAGCAAAACAGTTAAGAAACTGAATGACATAGTGCTGGAAAATAATTTTCCACCTATGATCGCATCCCGCAATTATGCATATGCTAATATTGCTGCGTACGAGGTTATTGCAGCAGGAGACACAAGTTATCAATCTCTTGCCGGGCAAGTGCATGATCTTACTCCTATCTCTCGGCCCAAAGCTGGAGATAAAGTCGATTTCCCTTTTGCTGCATTGATTGCTTTTTGCAAAGTCGGCAATGCTGTTACATTTCCGGAAGGCAGTATGGATATTTACGTAACGGAATTGAAAGGCAAGGTAAAAGATGCGGGGATGCCTTCTGATGTTTTTGAAAGCAGCGTCAGTTATGCCAACCTTGTTGCCGACAGCATTATGAACTGGAGCAAAAAGGATAACTATGCCCAAATACGCAGCGCAAGCAAGTTTACCGTTACCAGTGAGGAAGGAAGATGGATGCCAACTCCGCCGATGTATGCGCAGGCAGTTGAACCTCATTGGATGAAAATAAGAACGCTTGTTCTGGACTCCTGCTCGCAATGCAAACCTGTTCGTCCGCCGAAGTATGAGCCGAAGAATGTTTCCAGTACTTTTTACAAAGCAATGATGCAGGTAAAGCATGCCGTAGACAGTTTAACTGCTGAACAAAAGCATGTGGCTGATTTTTGGGACGACAACTCCTTCAAACTAAACGTGAATGGACACGTGATGTACGCTACCAAAAAGTTTTCTCCTGCAGGTCACTGGATGAATATTGTGGGTATAATTGCAGCAAACCAAAAGGCGGATTTTAATACTACTGTTTCTGCTTATGCGCAAACTTCCATTGCTTTATTTGATGCCTTTATCAGCTGCTGGGACGAAAAATATCGCAGTAATTACATCAGGCCTGAAACAGCCATCAACAAGTACGTAGACCCCGAATGGCAACCTTATATTCAAACCCCACCATTTCCCGAGTACACGAGCGGTCACGCCGTTATTTCAGCAGCAGCTGCGGAGGTGATGACTCATTATTTTGGTGATAATGTTAATTACACCGATACTTCTGAGCTGGAGTTTGGTGTGGCGAGCCGTTCTTTTAAATCTGTTCGCGAAGCATCAAAGGAGGCTGGAATGTCGCGGGTATATGGCGGCATTCACTTCAAGCACTCCTGCGAGGTTGGTCATGAGACAGGTGTAAAAGTAGGAGGACTTGTTTTACAACGACTGCAAATGAAGACTTTTAAAAATGGCAATGTGGCCAAAAATTAATTAGCAAAAATTACTAAAAACCCGAACTGTTATGAAAAATTTTTCGATACTCTTATTCGCTTCTTTACTTATCAATATTACATCCAATCGCCTGTCAGCCCAAGGCTGTGTAGCTATACGTAGCACCGGCGGTTATTGCGGCATGCAGCATGCTGATAGCAGTAAATGGTTGTTAAGTATTAATAACCGTTATTTTAAATCTTTTCGCCATTTTGTTGGTACAGAAGAACAAAAGCAAAGGATAGAATTAGGCAATGAAGTAATTAATCATTCAACTGCTACAGATATTGCCGTTACAAGAAAGCTTAGCTCAAGATGGTCAATCATGTTAGACCTGCCAATATTATCTAACACGAGGTCATCGTTGTATGAGCATGCCAATGTGGGAAGATATACTACCCGGTCTTTTGGTTTGGGTGATATGCGCATTGCTGCTTACAGATGGCTTTGGAATCCGGAAAAACTGTATAAGGGAAATGTACAGGTTGGTTTAGGAATTAAGTTACCTACCGGAGCTTATAATTACCAGGATTACTTTCAACTAACTGACAGCACAAAAAGATTAGGCCCGGTGGACCAGTCCATTCAATTAGGGGATGGTGGTACAGGCATCACTCTTGAGTTAAATGGCTATTATAATTTGTCGCATGGCTTAAGCCTCTATGGTAATTTCTACTATTTAAGTAACCCAAGAGAGCAAAATGGAGTTTCTACTGCACGTGGTGGTGTTGCTTCACCAACTGCAATTGCAAACGGAAGTGACGTAATGAGCGTTCCAGACCAGATGATGGTTAGAGCAGGGGCAAACTTAATGGTCAGAAATTTCACTTTTTCCGCCGGACTTCGTGAAGAAGTTTTGCCCGTAAATGACTTGATTGGCGGAAGTAGTGGATTTAGAAGGCCAGGTAGAATATTGACTGTTGAACCAGGAATTACCTATAGTCTAAATAAGGTAAGTGTTTTCGCTTATGTACCAACTGCCCTTTCGCGCAACCGTACACAGAGCGTCGCCGATAAAATATCTACCAAGCGTACCGGTAGATTTACACAAGGCGATGCTGCGTTCGCAGATTACAGTATCAATATTGGAGCTTCTTTTAAGTTCTAAATCTATTGTCTTACTTAATAAGCCCTTTAAGCTCTTTGCTTAAAGGGCTTATTATTTTACATCCTTAATAAATACTTCTGATATCTCGTAAATCATCGTTACAATTAATCCGTCCAACATTTCCTGCCTTGCTATGGTAGATCGTTTGAACCAAAACAAATTTCCGGTTTCATTCGATTTGTTGTAGGTTAGTTACTTAACCTGGTTTATGAAAAAAGCTTTCTTTTCATTATCTGTGCTGATATCACTGGCTGCATTTGCTCAAAATGATGCACTAAAAACGAAAGCCTCTCAATCTGCTGACCAGCTTGAAACAAAAGTTATTGCATGGCGTCGCGATTTTCACGAACATCCTGAACTTGGTAATAATGAAGTTCGCACTGCTGGTATTGTAGCGAAGCACCTTCAGTCTTTAGGGATAGAAGTGAAGACAGGGGTTGCTAAAACGGGGGTTGTAGGCATTTTGAAAGGCGGTAAGCCTGGACCTGTCGTAGCCCTAAGAGCCGACATGGATGGACTGCCGGTGATAGAAAGAACACCGGTACCTTTTGCGTCTAAAGTAAAATCTACTTATAATGGTCAACAAGTGGGAGTGATGCATGCTTGTGGACACGATACCCATGTTGCAATACTGATGGGCGTAGCACAGATCCTTTCGTCAATGAAGAATGAGCTGAAGGGGACAGTTAAATTTATTTTTCAACCTGCAGAGGAAGGAGCGCCGCTGGGTGAAACGGGTGGAGCAGAACGGATGGTAAAGGAAGGGGTATTGCAAAACCCGCAGGTAGATGTGGTATTCGGTTTACATATCAACTCGCAAACGGAGGTTGGCAAAATTAGCTACCGGCCAGGTGGAATAATGGCTAGTGTAAATGACCTGAAGATTACGGTTAAGGGAAGGTCAGCTCATGCGGCTTATCCGTGGTCTTCCGTTGACCCGATTGTTGTTTCCGCTCAAATCATCAATAACCTGCAATCTATTATTAGCCGCAATTTAAACGTGACAGAAAACGCGGGCGTGATAACCATAGGATCTATCCATGGAGGGAATCGTTCCAATATTATTCCTGAACAGGTTGAGATGCTTGGTACCGTACGCACACTGAGTGCTGAAGATGAAAAACTGTTTATTGAGCGAATTAAACAGGTAGCAACAAAGACTGCTGAAGGTGCAGGTGCTACAGCAGAGGTACTTATTCCTTACACAACTCATTACCCGGTTACTTTCAATAACATGGCATTGACCGAAAAGATGTTACCAACGCTTCAAAGAACGGCCGGACCAGGGAATGTGCAATTAAAGGCTGCAGTTACCGGCGCAGAAGACTTTTCGTTTTTCCAGGAGAAAGTTCCCGGCCTGTTCTTTTTTCTGGGTGGAATGCCAAAAGGTGGTAATCCAATCACAGCCCCTTCGCATCATACACCCGATTTCTTTATAGATGAAAGCGGGCTTACTTTAGGAGTAAAAGCGTTGATGAATCTCACGCTCGACTACATGGAACGCCCAAATAAGTAACCCGACTTTTTTGAACGGTATTTTTAATTTCCAAGAATTCCTTATCTGAAAATTTCGCTACTTAGATGCTTGAATGCTTCCATCGCGCCCATATATTCACATGTTCTTGCACCCGCTTTGTTTGCATTATAGATAATATCTTTCCAGTCTCCGGTTGTCAGCCGCTGGATAGCATTCAAATCTCTATCACTTAATTGATGAAGTACAGCACCTACAAAAGCATCACCAGCACCGGTTGTATCTACCGGTTTTACGACAATACTTTCAATAATTTCTGTCGTGTTATTTAGGCCCAGTATTGTACCCGCTTTCCCAATGGTAATTGCAAATACCGCACTTGTTTTTTCAAGTAGGATTGCTGCAGCATCTTCTACATTGTCTTTACCCGTTAGCAACATCGCTTCTTCGTCACTCACTTTAAAAAAATGACACCGGTTTAAAAAGTTCCATGACTGTTCTACAAAACCGATCTTATTATGCTGAAAAAGCAAATTCCGATAGTTGGGATCAAAGCTGATAAAAATGTCCTTTTTCAGGCATTTTTCCAAAAGGCCTACATAAGCAGATTGCAATGGCCCCGGAAGAAATGCGGTAGCTGAGCCAAAATGTACAATTGAAAATGAATCCAGTTCCATCTTTTCAATCTCTTGCGTATCCAATTGGCCATCCGCTCCACGATTAAAATAGAAGTCCCGCTCGCCGTTTTCCATTAGGGAGACAAACGCAATGGTGGTAAAGTTGTTTTTATCTTTTAGCATCCATTTTGTTCCAACTCCAAAAGATTGCATCACCTCCACTAAATGGTTACCAAAGGGGTCTGCTCCGACTTTAGCAGCCAGTTCCACGTCACCACCAAGCGCTGCTATGGCAGCAGCAACGTTAGCCGGCGCGCCACCTGCCTTTTTCAAAAATTGCTGACCTTCTGTAAGCGTTTTTCCTACATCTGTGCAAATCATATCAATTAAAGCCTCTCCAATGCAAAGAATTTTCATATAGTATTTTTGTTGACAGGCTCCGTGCCTTTAGTCATCTTTTGTTGTGTCACTCACTTATACTTCCGGTACATTATTCAGCTCAACTCTCAAATTGCTAGCTTTAGATTTTACAGTAAAATGTATGAAAGATGAACAACGATCTCCAGGTACAAGTGTGCGACGCAACGAAGTTTAATAGAAATTCTAAAAGACCGTCTCAAAAGCTCCTTTATTCCCGGTTCCTCTTACCTTTTAACCGCATGGTAAACCCTCACACTTCACTTACTCCGTCCTGATCAAAAGCCCTTAGCCGTCAATAAACCAATCAATGCCTTCGACACTGTCTTTATTCACTTTGTAGTAATTGTCGTTTCATTTACAAGCTGAAGCAGTATTAGCTAAAGCTTTGAAAATGAGGCTAAATATAAGCAATACGCCAACGGAAATAAATTGCGTAAGCAGTTCTCCTTAATAAATGTTGTTTTTAAGTGTAACCAAAAAACCTACAATTCTATTTGCAACAGTATCATCTTTATATAAACTATGTCCGAGTCCTTCCGTAATTACAAATTCGACATGAGGTAAATTTAGGTCAGTGAGATGTTTCATGTCTTCAAAAGGAGTGATGCGGTCATTTTTATCATGTAGCCAAAGGGTAGGGGTTGATATTGATTGAATTATCCTGCTAATTGAATACCAGGAAGGGGGCTGTCCGCCTATTTGCAAAATAAGCTTTTCCATTTCTCTCCTTATCCTTGGACTTATTTTCAGGTGCCTGCAAAAATCGTTAATGGAACGAGTGGTTTCTGTAGCTGGAGCAATCAAAATCAGTCTTTTAGGAAGGTTATCTCTTAATTCTTCTATCGCCAGGGTCACTGCAATTCCAGCAAAGGAATGAGCCATAATGCCGCTAAATGGACCAAACTGCTCTATTAGTCCAAGGATCATTTCCTTGTAAACAATTGCGTTAATTGTTTTGCCAGTACTTAA
Source organism: Segetibacter sp. (assembly GCA_025963675.1). Taxonomy (GTDB): domain Bacteria; phylum Bacteroidota; class Bacteroidia; order Chitinophagales; family Chitinophagaceae; genus Segetibacter. The sequence goes on along the minus strand of JAOQAJ010000256.1, from coordinate 18,497 downwards.
GCCATGACCCGGCGCATCAAACGCATATATTTCAAAGCCCTGATGTAATAACGGTGAAATGTATCGATCAAATCTATAACTGAGGCTGTCGAACCCATGGCAAATCAAGACTTTATGTCCATTTGGTATTTTAGGTATCCAGCAAAAACCATGTACCTGATGATGTTGAAATGAGAAGGATCGTTTTTCTGCATCTTTAAACGCCTCCGGAACCTCGTAAGTCTTTCGGCTTGAATAAGGTGTGGTGAATAGCTTAAAAGCCTCTTTAGCTGCTTTTGCAGGCGATATAAGCTCGATTACTTTGAATTTGGCAACGTAGTATGCTAAGAAGATTCTTTGTGTTAATTTCATCAGTTGTAATTAATTCAAAATTAGATGAAAGTTGTTATTATAGGGTCGGGAAATGTGGCAACTGTACTTGGAAGGAAAATAGCCAATGCAGGACATGAAATTGTTCAGGTATTTGGACGCAACGAGGAAAAATTGAGGGTGGTGGCTTCTTATTTAAAAACTGCTTGCAGCTCTAACTTATCCAAAATCAGCATGTTAGCTGATATTTACATTATCGCAGTTTCTGACGCCGCCATTAGTTCTGTCGCGTCTTCCTTGCAATTAAATGACAAGCTGGTTGTGCACACTGCCGGATCAGTTTCAAAAATGCTATTGTCAGCAGCTTCCACCAGCTATGGTGTTTTATACCCTTTGCAAACATTAAGAAAAGAGGTAAGTACAATTCCATCGATACCAATACTTGTGGATGGGAACACTGAAATGGTCACCAACAGATTAGTAGAATTTGCTTCCGATATATTTGATAACGTTACTGTTGCGAATGATGAGGAGAGATTAAGATTGCATCTCGCTGCGGTTTTCGTAAATAATTTTTCTAATCATCTTTTTGCTGTTGCTGACAGGTATTGCTTAGATAGTGGGTTGGATTTCACGGTGTTAAGGCCCTTGATTGAAGAAACAATATTAAGAATAGAAGAGAACCGGCCGTCAGATGTTCAGACCGGGCCAGCTATAAGAAAGGACTTTGTAACAATTGAAAAGCATCAAAATTTGCTTGGGGAATATCCAAAAATGCTGGAGCTCTATAACTGTCTGAGTAATAGTATTATTGAGTTTTACAGCCGGAATAATAATTGAAGCATTGGTGTGCGTTTTGGCGGTTTGTTGGTTTTTGCTTTTTAAGAATTAAGTAAATGAAGGTTTTCTCATCGACCTTCAAGTCTCTTCGCTTTTCAATTTATTATTGTCGCTGCTTTTTTTAACAAACTCCTTTGTTTTCTAAAACGTTTTTTTTAAACCGGAACTATTGCTGAAGGTTTTGGTTTGGAGAAAATGCAAACATATTTAGGGTTTTACGACCCGTTTTTAATTTCAATGAATTTAGCGGTTGTTTTCTAATACTTTTGCAGACAAAGAAGGAATACATGTACACTATTAAATTCAGGTTTGAAGAAAAGGGACGTGAACCTGTTACGCTGACAAATATAGAACCTGATCAAAGTTTACTGGAGGTGGCGCTGCTTAATGATATTGAACTACACCATAACTGTGGTGGAGTATGTGCATGCAGTACGTGCCATGTTTACATAAACAAGGGTGAGGATTACCTGGAAGAGTTGAGCGATAAAGAGGAGGATTTTATTGACAGAGCTGTTAACCCGCGTATAAACTCGAGGCTGGGTTGCCAATGTGTTTTATTAGACGGAGATGGAGAGGTGGAAGTAACGCTACCTGACCAAACTCAATTTCTGGGTGAATAGCACTACCAGTCTATCTAACAATTACAAAATAAATTTCAATTAATACTACTCTACATGGCTCAATATGAACCTCCCATTCATTGGAACGATTATGAAGACATTGCTTTGAAACTCCATGAGCGTTTCGGCGATGACTTCAATGAAGGAAAGATCTACAGGATACGATTTACAGACTTATTGGAATATGTTTTAGCAATACCAAACTTTGCAGGCACAAGAGAGCAAAGTACAGAAGGGCATCTGGAGATGATCCAAAGTTCCTGGGTATACGAGTGGAGGGATAATCAGAAATAGGTTAATCAGAAATTAGCATAACTGAGCAATTTTTTAGCCGCATCCGATGAAGAAAAATCAACTGTACAAGGGACTTAGAATATCTCATAAAATACAAATGGTTGTAATCCAAAACTAAAAATGAAAGAGCTGTAATCGAATTCCTGATTTTTAATTCCATTACTTCCAAAGTATATTCCCAATTTCTTCGTCTTATGACCCTATTCGATAAATTTAAATCTGTTACAACCTTTGTTTTTGACGTTGATGGGGTATTGACCGATGGCACCTTAACGGTTTTACCTGACGGGGTGATGGCAAGAAAAATGAATGTTAAGGATGGATACGCTTTGCAATTAGCAGTGAAGAAAGGATATAATGTGGTAATCATTTCAGGAGGCGTGTCGGCAGAGGTGATGGACCGGTTGCAGAAACTGGGGGTCTCGCAAGTCTTTATGAAGGTAACGGACAAGGCGGGTGTTTTAAAAGAATACCTGGATAACAAACAACTTTCATGGAATGAAGTATTGTTTATGGGAGACGATATTCCTGATTTAGAGGTGATGAAAAAAGTTGGAATAGCTTGTTGCCCTGCTGATGCTGTTCAGGAAATAAAAGAAGTGTCCGCGTATGTTTCGGCATTAAACGGCGGTTTCGCCTGTGCCCGCGATGTGATTGAAAAGGTTATGAAAATGAGGGGAAATTGGAATGAAGACACTCATATACCATCTGTATAAAAATAGGACGCTGCTAGTATTTCATTCTTAATTTGCATAAAATTGATTTCCGTTTGAAAACTGCGCATGCATTTCTTAGGCTGGTTCGTTGGCCTAACTTACTGTTCTTTGCACTTACACAAATCCTTTTTGTTTATTGCATTATTCACCCCGTCATGCTCGCGGGTGGAGCAATTCCGAATATACGCGGCTTGTATTGCCTTTTATTGGTCGTTTCTTACGTTTTAATATACGCTGAAGGTTATGTGATCAATGATTATTTTGATCTGAACATCGACCAGATAAATAAACCGAATAAAGTAATCGTCGAAAAAATTATTTCACGCAGATGGGTAATCTTTTGGCATGTCTTGTTGAGTGTGATAGGTGTGGCCATCGGCTTTTATATAGACTGGACCACTAATGTCAAATTTCTGGGTTTGATCAATGCGGGGGTTGTTGGTTTATTATTTCTTTATTCAATCTCGTTAAAGAAAAAGCTTTTAATAGGCAATATTTTAGTTTCTGTCCTAACCGCCTGGGCTATTCTTGTAGTTACATTTTGTGAGACATCTAATCTTTTACGACCGGATATCATTGGTTCTTATACTCAAAAAATAACCAGGATCTCATTTTTATATACAGGTTTTGCATTTGTGATTTCTTTGATAAGAGAAGTCGTTAAAGACATGGAGGATATTGACGGTGACAGGCGCTATGGTTGCAATACAATGCCAATTGCCTGGGGGATTCAGTCAACCAAAATTTTTGTATCAGTATGGCTCGTGGTATTGATCTGCATGTTACTTTTTGTTCAGTTTTATGTGCTGATTTTAAAATGGTGGTGGAGTGCGGCTTACTCCCTGTTATTAATCATTATACCGTTGTTTTATATTTTCAAACTGCTGCTTTCTGCAAAAACAAGTAAAGATTATCACCACCTTAGTACACTGATAAAAATGGTAATGTTTGCGGGAATATTATCCATGTTGTTCTTCAGGATCTATCTCCGGTAAATTTGTTCTACCTGGTTGCACTCTAACTGGGTATTGCAATAAATTTGCAAATGCGAAAAATTATTCTTGCTTCTCAATCTCCCCGAAGAAAACAATTATTGGAATGGGCAGAAATTCCTTTTGAAATCGTAGTAAGAAGTACGGATGAAACTTTTCCTGAAGGATTGGCCATTGAAGAGATTCCGATTTATATAGCCAGGCAAAAAGCGATAGCGGTAAAAAATTCATTAATGGAAGCCGGCAAAGCAGAGATAGAGTCTACGACCATATTGGCAGCAGATACAGTGGTGGTTTTAGATACCCGGATAATTGGAAAACCAGTTGACAGGGAAGACGCAATAACCATATTAACCTCTCTTTCTGGTAAAACACATGAGGTAATTACAGGTGTTGTTATTCAGGTGGGTAATAAAGAAATTGCTTTCTCAGATATTACAGAAGTAGATTTTCATTCGCTTACAGGGAACCAGATTGAGTTTTATGTAGATAAATACAAGCCTTATGATAAAGCCGGTGCTTATGCCATACAGGAATGGATTGGCGTGGTTGGAATAAAATCGGTTAAAGGTGACTTTTATAACGTGATGGGTTTACCGGTAAGCAGGGTAGTGCAGGAACTGCAGAACATAGATTTACCGGATTGATTACACGGGCAACAATTTTGCACTCATTCTATATAGCAGGTTGATAAAACAAGTTTGCGAGCATCCGGAATTAAAATTATATTTAAATAATATATAATTCATGAATGAGCGCTTACTTCAATTCATTTGGCAATTCCAATATTTCAATAAACATGATTTGCGGGTGGAGCAAGGTGAGGAGCTTTCAATTATTCATCCGGGAAACTACAATACACATCAGGGACCTGATTTTCTTGATGGAAAAGTTACCATTGGAAATACCACCTGGGCTGGTAACATTGAAATACATGTAAATTCTTCTGATTGGCTTAAACATCGACATACTACCGACAAAAATTATTCGAACATCATTCTACATGTTGTCTGGGAAAATGACACAGACATTTCTTATTCTAACGGGCAGGTACTTCCGACACTTACATTAAATCACCTTGTTTCAAAATTGTTGTTAGACCGCTTCCGAGAACTAATGGTTCGCGGAACTTTCGTTCCATGTGAAGCGTACCTTCCTGTGTTTGATGAAATGAAATGGACAGGGTGGAAAGAGCGGATGGCAATTGAAAGGCTGCAAAGAAAATCATCAGTTGTTTTAGAACTTTTAAATGAAGCTAACAACCACTGGGAAGAAGCCTTCTGGTGGATGCTCGCCCGCAATTTTGGAATGAAGGTAAATGCAGATGTATTTGAAAAGATTGCTAAAAGTTTGCCTCTTAATATCCTGGCCAGGCACAAGAATCAAATTCACCAGGTTGAGGGATTGTTGCTCGGACAGGCAGGCTTACTTGAACACGACTTTTCAGAGGATTATCCTAAACTGTTGAAAAGGGAATATGCTTTTTACAGGAAGAAATACCAATTGCAGCAAATTTCTGTCAAGCCATTTTTTTTAAGAATGCGACCCGCAAACTTCCCAACCATACGTCTTGCACAATTAGCCATGTTGATTCATCAATCCTCTCATCTTTTTTCAAAAGTGAAGGAAACTGAATCTGTTGCCGCAGTAAAGGAGTTGCTTGATGTTACCGCAAATGATTATTGGCATTATCATTATTTAATTGATGAGCCAGGAGAATACCGTCCCAAGCAATTAGGAAAACAGATGACAGAAAACATCATTATCAATACCGTCATTCCCGTTTTGTTTGCTTATGGTTCATATCATGCTGATGCAATAATTAAAGACAAGGCTCTTGAATGGCTGGCAGAACTTTCGCCAGAGAAAAATACAATCACTCAAAAATGGACGAATTTTCAAGTAACCAATAACAACGCGTTAGAAAGCCAGGGATTGATTGAGCTGAAGAATAATTACTGTAGTCAGCGACGATGTTTAGAATGTGCTGTAGGCAACACAGTTTTGAAAGGTCGTGAATTAAAGTAATGCGCCTCCCAATTGACTTTAATGACCAGAACAAATCAGAGGAGTTTTTATTTTAAGATAAATGGCTAATTTATGGACAAATGTCTTAAAATGTAAATTGATAATAAAGTTGCGCTCGAACAACGAATAAACAAGGAGATAAGGGCTTTTGTCAGGAATGTAAAAACCACTATCAATATAGTGTAAAGGGCGATTTAACTTATAGTGAATTTTTGGCCGATAAGCAGAATAAAGATTAACTGTACAAGGGAGTGACACAACGATGTTACATTATTTTCTGAGGCTGGTTCAATAAAACAATAACAGGCAGTAAAATACCAACCTAAAACCCAAACTACAAACAGCTTTTCCTCTTACCACTGAAACTCAACATCCTTCTTAAGATCGGGATGAAGGCTTTCAAAAACGGGGCATGTCATAGCAGCTCTTTCGATAATTGTGCGCTGTTTTTCGTCGGTTTTTAAATTTTCAGGAAAATTTATGACAACTTTTATTTCACCGATTCTTCTTGGCTCGGCGACCATTATTTTAGTGATATCCACCTGGGTTCCTTCAAGGTCTAATTGCATATCTCTTGCCTTGATTCCCATTATAGTTAGCATGCAATTTCCAAGAGCCGTGGCTACAAGATCAGTTGGAGAAAATCGTTCCCCTTTGCCCTGATTATCAGTTGGTGCATCTGTTTCTATGACTGTTCCGCTTTGCAAGTGTGTAGCAACCGTTCTTAAATTTCCTTCGTATATTATCTGAGATGTCATTGATTGTAATTTTGCATTAAATTTACAGGTATCAAATCAAATAACGTGAAGAATATAGTTTTAGTGGCGATTGGTACCCTTATTATGACTGCCGGTTTCAGCCAGAATAAGGATCCGAAACAACAGAAAAAATTAGAGAGAAAACAGCAAATTAACCGGATGATCAGCCAGGAGGAGGAAGGCGCCATCATATTTCAAAAGCAGACTGTCTTTGGAGCTAAATTAAACACAGACGGTTACGGATTATTTTTAGAGTTGGGACGAATGAAAACTGCAAGGCAATCAAACTTATATAGTCTTGAAATCGGCGAAAGAAAACATTCGAAAGAGGAGAAAATATCTACAATCACGGGTACCTATTTAAGCAATCCGTACGTGTACGGAAAAATTAATAATTTTTATTATGCTAAGATGGGCTATGCCCAGTCTCGCCTCATCGGAAACAAAGGAAACAAAAATGGTGTGGCTATTTCCGCTATTTATGGCGGTGGTCTAAGTGCAGGTTTGTTGAAGCCATATTATTTAAAAGTGGCCAGCACCTCAAACAGCGCCAGCGACGTTAAATACAATAATAATGAGTCTGTTTTTTTAGATAACCCCAACTATGTATTAGGCTCTTCTGGTTTCACCAAAGGTTTCGGAGAAATGAAAATTACTCCCGGTATTTATGGAAAAACAGCGCTTCGCTTCGATTACGGACGTTACAATGAGTTGGTGAGCGCAATTGAAGTTGGTTTGAATCTTGAATTTTATGCTAAAAAGATGCCTGTAATGTTACTTCAAAAACAAAAACAGGTTTTCTTTAATGCTTATGCGGCAATAGAGTTTGGAAAGAGAAAGTAGAAGAAGCTGCGAGCTTAGAGCTATTAGCTTTTATGTTTTGCTATTTTTATTTAGCTAGAAGCGAGCGGCTCGTAGCTGGCAGCTTTTTTCTTACCCGCTTTATATCAATTTGCAACATCGTTGTGTCACTCACTTGTACATTTAAATCTTTTATCATCGCTTTCTAAGAAATGTCGTCGCAGTGTAAACTAAATTTCTGCTGTTTTTACACCTGAATGTAAGACCTTTGCTGCCTGTCGCTTTACCGAGGTAAAGTATAATTGAAAACATTTATCATTATTAATTTCATTGGTATTCCATGCAAGAATTACCTGTAGTAGCTAAGTTTGATCCTTCGACTTCTAAAATAAAAAAGCCTGATTGGCTTAGGGTTAAGTTGCCAATCGGTGAGAGTTATAAGCACGTTCGTGGCTTGGTTGATACACATAAACTTCATACAATTTGTGAGAGCGGTAATTGCCCAAACATGGGCGAGTGCTGGGGCGAGGGAACTGCAACATTTATGATCCTTGGCAATACCTGTACCCGTAGCTGCGGCTTCTGTGCTGTTGCAACCGGTCGTCCTGACGCCGTAGATTGGGACGAACCTCAGCGGGTTGCAGAGGCGATCAATCTGATGACGGTAAAGCATGCCGTATTAACGAGTGTTGATCGTGACGAACTTAAAGATGGGGGATCTATAATCTGGTTCAATACAATTAAAGCTGTAAAAGCTTTAAATCCTGATACTACACTTGAAACCCTAATTCCTGATTTTAAGGGTTATGCTGACCAGGTACAAAGGATAATAGACGCAGCACCAGATGTGGTAAGCCACAATATGGAAACTGTCGAGCGCCTTAGCCGCCAGGTAAGAATACAAGCAAAATATCGTCGAAGCCTTGAAGTGCTTCGTATGCTAAAGGCAGGGGGCATGAGAACGAAAACAGGTATCATGCTTGGACTTGGCGAAAAGAAGGAAGAAGTTATTCAAAGCATGGAAGACCTGGTCGCGGTAGGTGTTGATGTACTTACTCTTGGTCAATATCTTCAACCTACTAAAAAGCATTTACCAGTTGAAAGATTCGTTCATCCAAACGAGTTTGCTGAGTTAAGGGAGATTGGTTACGCACTTGGATTTGATTATGTAGAAAGCGGTCCATTGGTTCGTTCATCTTATCATAGCGAGAAGCACGTTATTCCTGGCTATGGTCGTAAGAAGTTTGAAGAAGAGAAAGAGATGATGATAGCTTAGAAGAAATCTCCATAAGAACATTAAAAAAAGCGATGCCGTTGGATCGCTTTTTTTAATGCTTGCTGTCAATTATATAAAACGAGAAACTAAACTTAATTCATCTGCAAGGCAGGTAAACGATAGGTTTGACCATCATAAACAAATAGTTCATCTATTTCAAAAGTCCAGTATTTAAACAGGGGAGACTTTCTAAGATATTCCCTGACTTCATCTTTATTTTCTGCCGTTATCATGATCCAGCTGCGATAGCTTTCCATGCTGACAGCGTAGGAGTCAATGATACCCTTATTGATCAGGTAGTTGACGTACGTTCTATGCGGAGGTACCAAAGTCATAAATTGATCATCCATAAAAAAGTTTATGGTGACAATAAATTTCTTTAGGTTTGAATCCTCCATTTGGTAGCGAATTATATTGTCCAATCTACGATTTGATTAACCCACTCCGTTTTGTGAGGGGCGTTAATTTTTATATAATTATCGGTGTAACCTTCCATCATCCCATTTTTCGAATTTGCCTCAAAAAGTACTTTCCTTGTCTGACCGATGTGTCTTCTTGTATGCTCGCTCATCTTCATATAACTAAGGTTGCGGAGCTTTTTATTACGTTCGTTTCGAACATTAATAGGTACTACGTCTTTCATTTCTACGGCTAAAGTATTGGGTCGTTCGCTGTATGTAAAAACATGGAGGTAAGAAATATCAAGACTATGTAAAAATTCAAAAGTTTCTGTAAAATGAGCATCTGTTTCACCGGGGAAACCTACAATAACATCCACTCCAATAGCGCAATGCGGCATTAATGTTTTTATCAGTTTTACTCTTTCGGCATATAATTCTCTCTTGTACCGCCTTCTCATTAAACCTAAAATCGTATTGCTGCCACTTTGTAAAGGAATGTGAAAGTGAGGCATGAACTTATCACTATTGGCAACAAGTTCGATTATTTCGTTCGCTAGTAGATTCGGCTCAATTGAAGAGATACGGTAACGTTCAATCCCATCAATTTGTTCAAGTGCCTGTACCAGTTCATAAAAACTTTCTTCATGTTTTTTATTACCATCAGCCCCTTTTCCGAAATCTCCCAGGTTTACACCAGTAAGTACAATTTCCTTAACGCCCGTGGAACTAAGGCTGGTTATATTATTGACAACATTTTGTACATTATCGCTGCGACTTTTGCCACGCGCCATCGGAATTGTACAAAACGAACAATTGTAATCACACCCATCCTGAACTTTTAAAAAAGTACGGGTACGATCATTTATAGAAAACGAAGAGTTGAAACCAGTTACTTCAGCAATGTCACAACTGCAAATTTTAGCGCTATCATTTTTAGTCAGTTCTTTCAAATGTGCTGCGATATTGAATTTTTCCGCTGCTCCCAAAACCAAATCAACGCCTTCTATTTGAGCTATTTCTTTAGATTTCAACTGTGCATAGCAACCTGTTATAACCACCAGGCTTTCCGGCGCTTTCCGTTGAATACGACGAACTAACTGACGACATTCTTTATCAGCATTATCAGTAACAGAACATGTATTAATAACATAAACATCAGCCTTGTCGTCAAAGTTTCTCTTTTCAAAACCTTCATTTTCCAATAACCTGGAAAGGGTAGAGGTCTCAGAAAAGTTGAGTTTGCAACCAAGTGTATGAAATGCTACTGAACGTTTATCCATAAGAGGGCAAAGATAGTGCAAGTGAAGAATTGGGGTAGTTTTCAAACCTCGTGCAACGCTCTACTACACCGTTTTTGTATTTAATCTCTCTGATTTAACTTTCGCTTATGAAACTAAAGAAAATCCTTCCGGTACTGCTACTTGTTTTAATGGCCGTTGCAACCCTATTAATCAAGCGGTGCAATAATCGTGAAAGCTCGATTACAAAAAGGCAAGCGGAAAGGCAAACGAAAAACCTTCCTAAAGATTCGAATCCTTCGGCCAATACGGAAAAATTTGACAGGAATACGACGAAATTATTTTTTACCAAACATGCCAAATGTCGAATGAAATGCCGGCATATAACACAACAGGAAGTAAAAGATATACTGGTAAATGGAACAGTCAACTACAATAAAAGTGATTTACATGATCCAAGAGGCGCTACTTACGCTGTTGAAGGAATAACTGAAGACCGGCAACATGTAAGAATAATTTTTGCTCCAAAACAACAACATTTAACCGTTGTAACAGTTATAGACCTTGAGGAGGAATATGCCTGCAACTGTACCTAACTAACTGCGCGTAATTGCGCTATCGTTGCAATTGGGTCTTCAGATTTAAATACTGTGCTGCCTGCTATTAAAACATCAGCGCCTGCTTCAACGATTACTCCGGCATTCTCTAATGTTACGCCTCCGTCGATTTCGATCAATACATTCAGGCCTCGTTCATTGATCATTTTCCGTAACTGCTTTATTTTTTCGATTGTATAATCTATAAATTTTTGCCCTCCAAAACCCGGGTTAACACTCATCAGGTTTACGAGATGAATGTCCTGAATAATATCGCCTAAAAAAGATATTGGGGTATGTGGGTTTACTGCAACTCCCGCCTTCATTCCAAGGCTTTTAATTTGTTCTATATTTCTATGCAAATGTTGGCACACTTCAATATGCACTGTTAGAATGTCTGCACCAGCATTCCTAAAAGCTTCTGCATATTTTTCCGGTTCTACTATCATCAAGTGTACATCACAAACCTTTGTAGTAGCTTGTCTTATTTGTTCAATCACCGGTAGCCCAAAACTAATGTTAGGTACGAACCTTCCATCCATTACATCAAGGTGAAACCATTCAGCCTCACTTTCGTTAAGCATTTTACATTGGTCGCCAAGGTGTAAAAAGTCTGCAGCTAATAATGAAGGAGCTATAATTGGCATTGGTAGTGGATGAATTGTTAAATGGTTAAAGGCTAGATGTTGAAATATTAGAGAGCAGCCACCGGTTGTTGAGTTGTTGAACAGACTTCTTTTTAATTAAAACAATATCAATTAAACAATTATTCAATTCAACAATGTATTATTCCAACCGCTTAATTGCCTCAGTTGCTTCTTTCAACTGTTTGTCGAGACCTAAAGATCGTTTATAGTTTATCAGCGCTTCTGTTTTATTTCCGGTTATTTCATGACATTTTGCTTTCCAATAATAAGCATCAGGGTATGCTTTGTTTACAGTTAATGCAGTTTCGAAGGTGTGCAAAGCCCGATCGTAATCTTTACTTTCGTAATAGATGAAGCCTTTTTCCATGTAAGCTTCCGTCAATGTATAATTGTCGTTAATGGCTTTATCAAAAAACTGTAATGCTTGTTGTTTATTGCCAGTTCTTGCATAGTAAACGCCAGCTATAAAGTTACAACCAGCATTAGTCTCTCTGCCAAGTCCCATCGCAATTACATTTCTGCATATGATCAATGCATTCGAATTTCTGGTTTCTGCTAAAAGGTTTGCAAGGCTCATTTGTGCTTCAACAGATGGATAAATATTTACCGCAGTGTGATAACTTTGAATCGCTTCAAGCGTATCTCCTTTATCTTCCTGCAACTGCCCTTTGGCGAACCAAAGACCATTGTTAAGGCTATCCCTTTTTATCAGGCTATCCGTTTGCTCAATAGCCTCCTTATACATTTTTAAACTATCAAATGAATTAATCAATTTCATTCTAAGCCCCGCGCTATCCGGATTATCTTTGACTTGTTTCTTTAAGTTCTCAATCAACTGCATTTGGCCCGAATCTTCCCGTACAACTTTTTTATCGTTTTCTCCACATGAAATAAAAAAAGCCGGAAGCACAAAAATCAAAATCCATTTTTTCATCCGGCAAAAATAATCGTGTAAAAGCTCTTTCTTTATATTTTTCTGAAAGCTCTTCGTATTGCAACATATTTTTTTATGTCTCAGTGCTTTAGATACAAATTGTCATATTGATTTAATTGCAAGGGTGGAAAGTGATTAAGCCCTAATTTTGGCACAAATCAAAAACATACAGCATGTACCAGGGATTACTACACTTGCATAACTTAGGTCGGTGGGTTGTTATTATTTTATTATTGGTAGCAATCGTTAAATCATTATCCGGTATGACAGGAAACAAGGCTTTTACATCCGGAGATAAAAAAACAGGTTTGTTTTTAATGATTTCTGCACACATAATGCTGTTAATCGGTTTGTATCAATGGTTTGCAGGACCAGGATTGGAAAGCATTCGAAGTATGGGGATGAAAAGTGTAATGCAAAATGGTGTTGCAAGATTTTGGGCAATAGAGCATGCGGTTGGCATGTTGTTAGGAATAATTTTGATAACAATAGGCAGAGGATCTGCCAAGAAAAATATTAGTGATAAATCAAAACACAGTCGTTCGTTCTGGTATTATTTTATCGCATTTATTGTAATCGTTGCATCTGTGCCGTGGCCATTTAGAGAAGTAGCTCGTCCGCTGATTCCGGGAATGCATTAAGCAATTTTTCGAAAACCAGTTAAAGAGCTGGTTTTTCATTTTTGCACTACATCCTTTTGCAATCGGTTAAAGCGCTACCCCCGTTTCGGTTGTTTTTTCCGGAATATTTTAAGAAAAGCTGACGCAACGAGCAAACCTATCAAAAACCCGGAAATGAGAGAAACTTCCAGTTCACGCAGAGGCCTGGGCCGAAAGTTCCGCTGCATCATTACGATCAATGTAGTTAGCAAAGTAAAAAACCAAAAGAAAAAACTATCACGTTTCGTAACGCTTGTTTTTGGTAGCCTAAAAATCATATACGCAATTACTCCTGCACCAATCACACTATTTGCATCCCAGAAAACAGAATAGAAATCCTCCGGTTCTTCCACCAGTCTAACGCTTCGATGCAATAGTTTATCCCAGCATAAATGTGATGTAATACCCATTATAAATGAAGTAAGAAGGACCAGGTATCTTTCCCTGGGAAATTTAATTCTTCTCAAATTTTTAAACCTCGAGAACCTGCTATTTAAAAAACCAGGAAGACTGTCTATTAGCTCATCTTTTACGAGTGTATTAAATAAATAAAACAAGATTATTGCAATTGGCAAATCAAACCAAAAAATGCCTAACCAGGTATGGCTGTAATTGCTCTGTTGCTTGAAGTTGATAAAATATTCGAAATCTGGTGTAACGCTTCCTATCGTTAACGCGGTGATAGAAAATTTTTTCTTGCTTAAGAAAGTTAGCGGTGCAACGATAGCAGGATGAGAAAATGTAAAAGGCACTTTTTCTTATTTTTTAATTATCCCGGCAAAAATCAATCTTTAAGTTTATTATCAAATTTTTTATTTGCATCTGTTGTGTTACTTCTGTGCTATTGGAGAAAAAGTTTTGTGAAATTCTGATAACGCATCAATAGAAATTTGTGATGTGGATGAACGAAATGTGACTCCACGATCATGCCATGAAAAGATTGGCTGACGCCATAAAAATGACCCGTCGTATATACTCGTTCTAATAAGACGTGTTTTTACGCTTTAATACAACCTACGCCGTAATTCCTTCTTTCTGGTTGTGGAAAATTTATAGCAGTGTCACCATTTTATTATTTTGAAAACGTTAGTAAGGCAAAATAGCCTATTTTCCCTTTCTGGGAAAAGCTCTCGATTAGAGACAATAAAGTAGAGCTCAAGGCGTTTAATCTATTAACGATACTTTTGCCCCTCTTCTACAAGGGACGTTGGTAAAAGCCTTTTGATTTTGATTCAAATGAAACTTGGTCTGTGTGACCGAGATGGCGAAGCTGTAAATTTTAAACTACTACTACAAAGATGCGTTGCAGGATTTCCCTCGGTTTATTAGCACTGACTGTTTTTTTCCAGTTACTACAATCTTGTAATACGGAGCAAAAACTTAGCAAAATCGTCTATTTTAATGAGCAGGGAGATACTACGCTTTCTAAATTTGTTCAAAACATTGATCCAATTATACAACCAGGTGATCGTTTAAGCATAGTTGTAAATGCATTAAACCCAGCTTCTGCTGCCCCATATAATTTATCACCTACAACCGGCGGTTCGGCAACAGGGGGATATATTGTAGAAGCTGATGGAACGATTCAATTTCCACAATTAGGAAAATTGGAGGTTGCGGGAATGAAACGAAAACAACTGATTGATGTGCTCACTAAGACCTTGGTGAAATATGTAAACGACCCAATTGTAATAATCGAATTCCTGAATTTTAAAGTGACAGTTTTGGGTGAAGTAGGTCACCAGGGCACCTTTAATATTCCTGATGGCAAGGTTACCTTGATTGATGCAATTGGGCTTGCTGGAGACTTACCCTTCACTGCCCGTCGTGATAACATAACTGTTATTCGCGAAAAAAACAGCAAAAGGGAATTTGGCAAGGTGAATTTGCTTTCAAAGAATGCATTCAACTCTCCATACTATGTATTACAGCAAAATGATGTTGTATATGTAGAGCCTACGAAAGACAAAGTAGCGGCAAGCGATCAAACTTTTATTAGAAATTTTTCAATAGCAACCTCAGTTCTTTCTGTATTTACGACAGTAGTAGTGTTGGTTATAAATACAATAAAAAAATAAGCGGTTGATGTCAGACAAAAATTCATTATCTCTTTTAAAACAGGAGGATAAAAAGTTTAAGCTCAGTCCCAAAGAGCTTGTTTTTAAATACCTGACTTATCTCCCCTTATTTGTCGTTTCAATAGGAATTTCCTTAGCTATTGGTCATTTCTATTTACGGTACCAAATTCCTTATTATAGTTCTGGTATTTCTATTTTAATTAAAGATGATAGAGGAGGTTCGAGGGGTAGCGGAAATGCTGATGCTTTAGACCAGATAGTTTTATTCAAGCCGAGGACCAATCTGGCCAATGAGATTGAAATATTAAAGTCTGCTACTTTGATGGAGAAGGTAGTGCGACAACTTAGTTTGAATACACAATACTGGATTGAAGGAAATTTGAAGCGTACTGAAACATACAATAACAGGGTTTTCACCTTCGAAAGTATATCTCAAAAGGATACTACTTCTGGTTACAGCCTTGTGTTACAATTTAATAAAAATAAGAATTTCCAGGTAGAGGGTTTAAGCACGCAATGGTATAAACCAGGAGATACCATTCATGGTCAGCAGGGAGATTTTAAAATAAATTTGCCGGATGGAAATGCAGTGGATCCGAAGTATAAGTATACAGTACAATGGCTGCCACCGTTTCAGACTGCTATCGGTATAGCGGGAGGTTTGAACGTAAGACAACTAAACGCCCAGGCAAGTATTTTAAGAATAGATCTTATTACTGAAATTCCTCAAAAAGCTGTTGACATTTTAAATGGTCTGATAGATGCTTATAACAATGCAACTGTCGAAAATAAAAACAGTGTTATTGACAATACTGTTCGCTTCATCGACGGAAGATTAATTCTCCTGACTTCTGAACTGGGAAAGGTGGAACAAGGTCTTCAGGATTTTCGACAAAAAAATGAAATAATTGATATTGAAGCGCAGGGCCAGGGGCAGTATGATGAGTTAAAAGGTACGGAAGAAAAGCTGAATGCTCAGGAAGTGCAAATTCGGCTTATTGATATGATTTCTACTTATATAAAGGATCCTTCCAAAAGGTTTAATCTGGTTCCTTCATCGTTAGGTATAGAGGACCCTACTTTGCAGGGTCTGATTATTAATTATAATCAATTTCAGTTACAACGAGATGAGAAGTTAAAAACCATGCCTGCGGCTAACCCGGCAATACAGCTTTTGGAAAGCCAGTTAGAAAACGTTAGGGTAAGTATCCTGGAAAATTTATCAAATATTAAGAAACCGGTAGAGTCATTAAGAAGAAGCTTATTGAATGAATATAATGTATTAAGGTCACAGGTTAGAGCTGTTCCGTCAAAACAGAGGGAATTACTGGAAATTGCACGTCAACAGGGAATTAAGGAAAAACTATATCTTTTTCTACTTCAGAAAAGAGAAGAGTCAGCTATAACAATGGCTTCCAGCACTTCTAACGCCTCTTCAGTAGATCCGGCTTCTTCTTCCGGGGCACCGGTAAGCCCTGACAGAAGTGGAACAATGCGTACTGCATTTATTATCGGCCTTTTAATTCCACTAGCATTTATCTACTTGCGAGATCTACTTAACGATAAAATTACCAGCAGAACAGATATCTTGAAGGTAACAGAAATGCCAATAATTGGTGAAATCGCCCATCATAAAATGGCCGATAGAGAACTGGTCATCGGTGCAAAAGATAGAAGTGTTATTTCAGAGCAGTTCAGAATGGCGCGTACCAATTTGCAATATTTTATTATTGATAAAAAGAGTCCTGTCATTCTCGTTACTTCCTCAATGGCTGGCGAGGGTAAGACGTTTACTTCAATGAACCTGGGAGCTGTTTGGGCTGTTGCCAATAAAAAAACAGTGATACTTGAATTGGATTTACGCAAGCCAAAAATTTCAAGAGCATTAGGGTTACTGGATAGAAAGGGAATTAGCAATTACGTTGTCGGAGATGTAAGAATGGAAGAATTACCAGTTAAGATTGCCAACACCGACAATCTTTATATAGTTCCTGCCGGACCAATACCTCCAAATCCATCGGAGCTCCTGCTTGATGAAAAAATTGAAGATTTATTCAGTTATCTTAAATCGAATTTCGACATTATAATTATTGACTCCGCACCTGTTGGGCTGGTAAGCGACGCGAAAGTTTTAAGCAAGTATGCAGACTCTACTGTTTTTGTCGTGCGCCAGAGATATACTCCTAGAAAAAGGCTTGAAAACATTAATGAGGTTTATGTTGGAAAGACATTTCCAAATGTGAACCTTTTGGTTAATGATGTAAAGATGACGGGAGCCAATTCTTATTATGGATACGGTTATGGCTATGGTTATGGCTACGGCTATAATTACACCATGTCATATAATTATGGTTATTCCGAAACGACGAAAAAAAGCCTTTGGCAAAAAATCACGGGCACCTTTTTTAAGTAGTTTTTTGATAGCGGGCGATAAAACTGCCATCAACATCGTTGTGTCACTCACTTGTACTTATAATCATTTTTCAACTAACCGCTATAACAAAAAGGGCACCTATTGTCACTTTATTGGTGCAGTATTAAACAAATAAATAGTATTCATTTTGTGTAGAATTGCCGGCATGTTTGATCCTTCTTCTCGCGATCTTTCTTACAACATCACTGTTATGAGAGATAGCATGAAGCATGGAGGGCCTGACGATGAAGGCATTTATATCGATGATCAGTTGCCTCTTGCTTTAGGCCACAGAAGATTGTCGCTATTAGACCTTACAGAAGCCGGCCATCAGCCGATGACCGATTTAAATGGCAGTCTGCAAATCATCTTCAACGGTGAGATTTACAATTTTTTAGAACTAAAAAGAGAACTGGTTTCGCTGGGACACCGCTTTATAACAGCATGTGATACTGAGGTAATTTTGAAAGGGTACATCCAGTGGGGGAAGAATTGTTTCAACAGGTTTAATGGGATGTTTGCTCTTGCTATTTTCGATAAGAGGACATCGCAATTGATTCTTGCCAGGGATCATGCAGGCATGAAACCGCTGTATTATAGTATTATTGGCAGCAGCCTATACTTTGCCTCAGAGGTGAAGGCGTTTACATCCCTTTTTCCCGGGTGGGAGGAAAACGAAAAGTGGAAAATCCACTTTCTTACGTTCGGTCATCTACCTGATCCGATCACTACTCTCAACAATGTGTTTCTTCTTAAGAAAGGTTCGATTGGTATCATAGATTTGCCTTCATTGAAAATACAAACAGAAGAATTTTCTCGTTTTATTTTTGAGAGTCTCATTACCACGTTGCCAGAAGCAATTCTTGCTGTAAGAGAAAAACTTACAAATGCTGT
>JAOQAJ010000228.1 GCA_025963675.1 Segetibacter sp. | reverse complement strand
ACACGCAAAAATGGGTAGACCTTTTTGAAAAGGAGCCGTTTATGATAGGTATAGAAACGGCACATTATATCAAGGGCATGCATAACCTGATTAGTGCAAACTTTGATTTGAAAAATAGTAGAAAATTTAATGAATACCTGGAGAAATTTGAACGTTTTTCTGAAACAGAGCTGGTAACCGGAAACGATAATAACCGGGTTCAGGCTTTTGTGTACATCCATATTGCCAAGCTAAACAAGCATTTCATGGAAGGCACTTTTACAGAAGGTTTGGAACTGGTGCCTCACATCGAACAGAAAATTAAGGAGTATCGGTTATATCTCGACAGGCACCGGATTCTTGTCTTTTACTATAAGATCAGTTCACTTTACTTTGGAAGCGGCGATTACGATAATACAATTACCTATCTCAATAAAATTATTAACTGGAAGGTAGACCTGAGAACCGACCTGCAATGTTACGCCCGCCTGCTACACCTGATTGCGCACTATGAAATTGGCAATTTTGATATTCTCGAATACCTGATAAAGTCAGTGTACCGTTTTATGGCAAAAATGGAAAATTTGAGTATTGTAGAAGAAGAAATATTCAAGTTCCTGCGCAATTCATTTCATCTTAGCTACCGAAAGCTAAGGCCCGAATTTGAAAAGTTGCTGGATAAATTAAAGAGTATTGAAAACAACCGTTTTGAAACACGCGCTTTTGCATATCTCGATATCATTTCATGGTTAGAAAGTAAGGTGTATCAAAAACCGTTGCAGGCAATCATTAAAGAGAAAAATGATAAAACTTTTCAGGGGAGCTCGTAAGATTCGTTTAGTTTTTCATACAACAGGTTCTACGATTTTTTTTTATGAGCTGGGCATTATTACTGCTATTGCTCATCGTTGCGTCGCACACGTGTACAATGTTTCCAACACTTGGCTGAAGGTCTTAAATATCGTATCATTTACGTGTTTACAGTTTTTTGTTCCATTAATCCCTAGAATAGTTTAAGCCGTTCCGTTAGGAACGGATGGTGCAATTGAACAATTAAAGTTTTCTTTAATGGCAAATAATTATACCCGGTTACATTTGCAATTCGTCTTTGCCGTAAAGTATAGAGAAGCTTTAATTACGAATACCTGGAAAGAAAGATTGCACCAATATATGACAGGTATTTTTCAGCAGAATAATCATAAGGTGTTACAGATAAACAGTGTCCGTGATCATATCCATATTTTTACGGAATGAGAGCCGATCAATCAATATCATCTTTAATACAAAATGTAAAAACAGAAAGCAGTAAATGGATTAAATTAGAAAATTGTGTTCTTATCCGTTTGCCTGGCAGGAAGGATACGGCGCTTTTTCCTATTCAAAAAGTCAGGTACCTAATGTGATCTCTTATATTCAAAACCAGGAAATGCATCATAAAAAGCAAACTTTTTTAGATGAATATAAAAAGTTTCTAACAGCCTTTGAGGTTAAATGGGATGAAAAATACATCTTTAACGAATTGGAATAGCACCAGTCGTTCCTGATGGAACGGTATCAAAAAAACTTGCTGCTTCTAACCACCATTTGTTCTTGCAGAACAGTAAGAAATGAATGCTAACAGTTAATTGAAAATTATTTGATGAAATATTTAAAGGTTCTCTATGTACAGGTAATCATAGGTATTATTGCCGGTGTCTTAGTTGGTTGGTTATTTCCGGCATTTGCACCAATTGCAAAACTTATTAGTGAGATGTTCATTAATATGATAAGAATGGTAATAGCGCCTGTTATTTTCTTTACTATTGTTCTTGGTATTGCCGGTGCCGGCGATTTAAAAAAAATTGGAAGGGTAGGAGGAAAAGGTTTAATTTATTTTGAAATTGTAACCACTCTTGCAATCATCATTGGGCTGGTAGTTGCAAATATTATAAAACCAGGTGTCGGAGTTAATCATGGTGCCGGTGCTGCTGCAACGGCTTTTAAAGCAGACCAAAAAGGATTTGACTGGATAGATTTTGTATTACATATCGTACCATCTAATATTGTTGATGCATTTGCAAAAGGCGATATCATTCAAATCTTGTTTTTCGGCATTTTATTCAGCGTTGGACTAAAGCAGCTAGGTGGATATGGTGAAAGTGTTATCGGGACTTTCGAAAAACTGAACAAAGTATTATTCAATGTACTTAAGATCGTAATGAAGGTAAGTCCCCTGGGTGCCTTTGGTGGGATGGCTTATACCATAGGCAAGTTCGGTTTTACAAGCCTTGCTTTGTTAGGTAAGCTGATGCTTACATTCTACGTAACCAGTCTTCTTTTTATCTTTGTTATTCTTAATCTTATAGCCCGTTATTACGGCTTCAGCTTGTGGAAGTTATTGGGTTACATAAAAGCTGAATTACTAATTGTTTTTGGTTCAAGCAGCAGTGAATCTGTACTGCCAAATATTATGGTTAAGCTGGAGAAAGCCGGCTGTGAAAGAAGTGTAGTTGGATTGATAATTCCTGCAGGTTATAGCTTCAATTTAGATGGAACAAGTATATATCTAAGTCTAAGTGTAATATTTCTCGCACAGGTTTATAATGTGCCATTATCTCTTGCCCAGGAGTTATCCATTATCGGTATTTTATTAATTACCAGTAAAGGTGCTGCAGGTATAACAGGCAGTGGCTTTTTGGTGCTTGCCTCTACACTGACTGCGTTAAAAGTTGTGCCTGTTGAAGGGCTGGCTTTATTGATAGGTGTTGACCGTTTCATGAGCGAGGCGCGTGCAATAACCAATATGATCGGGAATACCGTGGCGACTGTTGTGATTGCCAGGAGTGAAAAGGCGGTGGATATGGTGCAGTATAAAGCCGTTGTAGAAAATCGTACCCGTAAAGCCGATCTTTCCTAAGCCAGTTTCGTCTGGTTCTTCGCTGCTTTGTACCTTTTTATCATTGTTTTCATAAGGTTTATTTATTTCACTTCCTGAAATCTCAGTCAAAAAGTCCAGCCGCCGGCTTCGTTCCTGCAAGGGACTCATCGCATTATTTCAGGAACTGCTTCACATGTTTCTAAATAGCTACTCCTTCACCTGGCACCCAACCGTTATGCAACAACTGTTGTCATAGTATCTATATTTTGTCGATGACCGGCTTTTGAGGTACAGATATTGATAAAAGTTCTTTCATCTTATTACAGAGTGGTTTTTTTAAGCAATATATAAAACAACATGGCGAAACTATTTGAACCGTTACAAATAAAAAGTGTAGAGCTGAAGAATCGGATAGTGGTATCACCTATGTGTGAATATTCAAGTGTAGATGGGTTTTCAAATGACTGGCATTTGGTTCATTTGGGAAGCAGAGCAGTTGGGGGTGCAGGGCTAATAATAACCGAAGCAACTGCAGTTTCGCCTGAAGGAAGAATCACGCCGGATGACCTTGGCATTTGGAAAGATGAGCATATTGAAGGCCTGAAAAGAATTATAACTTTTATAGAAGCCCAGGGAAGTATAGCAGGTATACAATTAGCGCATGCTGGTAGAAAAGCAAGTCATACAAGCCCGTGGAAAGGTGGCAAGATGTTATCATCTGAAGAAGGCGGTTGGGAAACTGTAGCACCGTCTGCTATCGCTTTCCGGGAAACAGAAAGAAATCCTATAGCATTAGACAAAGCTGGAATTGAGAAAGTCGTAAGCGATTTTAGAGATGCGGCAAAAAGAGCTTTACAGGCAGGTTTTAAAGTTGTAGAAATACACGCCGCGCATGGTTATCTTTTGCACGAATTCTTTTCTCCGTTAAGTAATAACCGGCCAGATGAATACGGCGGAACATTTGAGAACAGAGTAAGAATATTACTTGAAATCATAGATGCAATCAACGAAGTATGGCCAAAGCATCTTCCATTTTTTGTAAGGATATCTGCATCTGACTGGACCGAGGGCGGCTGGACTTTAGAAGAGTCAATTCAACTAACCCGCATTTTACAAACGAAAGGTGTAGACCTCATCGATTGTTCTTCCGGTGGAAACATCCCTCACGCTAAAATTACTGTTGGACCAGGGTACCAGGTACATTTTGCCGAAGCCATAAAAAAGGAAACAGGTATTTTGACAGGTGCTGTTGGCATCATAACCACCGCAGAACAGGCGGAGGAGATTTTAGCATCCGGCAAGGCCGATGTAGTTATCATGGCAAGACAATTATTGCGCGATCCTTATTTTCCTTTGCATGCGGCAAAGGCCCTGAACGTAGATGTAAAGTGGCCGGTACAATATGACCGGGCCAAACTATAGTACTGATAGAACGCACATTAGTATGATGATTAAGATAACCTGAGATAGAAATTTTATTTAATCATAACTATCATAAAAGATCCGCGTTCTATCAAAGTCGATCGAAAAGTTGCAATTGCCTATACCTTTACCAAAGAAATATTATTATGATAAAAGTTGGGGAATACAATGTATTGAAGGTTTTACGGGAAGTAGAATTTGGTTTTTACTTAGATGATGGGGCTGAAGGAATTTTACTTCCAAAGCGTTTTGTGCCGGAGGGACTCGCAGTTGGGGATGAATTAAAAGTTTTTGTTTACCATGACTCTGAAGGAAGGCTCATTGCAACTACGCAGCACCCAAAAGGCGTTGTTGGAGATATTGTGAAGTTGAAAGCAATTACGGTTACTAACCAGGGAGCTTTTTTAGATTGGGGATTGATGAAAGACATCTTTGTGCCGAAGAGCAAACAAGTAAGCGGAATGCGAGAAGGTGCAGAATACCTTGTAAAAATATACATCGACGAACAAACAGGAAGGGTTGCTGCCACAGAAAAAATAGAACCGTTTTTAAGCAACGAGAATCTAACGGTGAAAGAAAATGACTCAGTGGATTTGACAGTTTTTCGTCGTACAGATATAGGCTATGTTGTAATTATCAATAATATACATACCGGCGTTTTGCATTTTAATGAAATTTATCAGAATATCGGCGTTGGCGACAAGATGAAGGGGTTTGTAAAAACTATCCGACCTGAAAATAAAATAGATGTGGTTGTTGGTAAACAGGGATATGAAAGGGTAGAGGATGAGGCGACAAAAATCCTTCGGTTGCTTAATGAAAATAATGGCTATTTGCCCTACCACGATAAATCCAACCCGGAAGAGATCTACGATTTTTTTGGAATGAGTAAAAAGTCTTTTAAAATGGCGGTCGGTAGCTTGTTTAAGCAACAAAAAATTACGTTGACAAAAACTGGTATTAAGCTGCTGGAGATTTAATGGGAACGTGTTTTTCGGGAAGATAAATGATGAAGGTAGATCCCATGCCTACTTCACTTTCTGCATAAATACGACCCTGGTGAGTTTCTGCAATTTTTTTGCATAAGGCCAAACCAATGCCAGTCCCTTCATATGTCCTGTTATGTAAGCGTTGAAACACCTCGAAGATTTTGTCCGTATAGGTTTTTTCAAAGCCAATTCCATTGTCTTTTATCAGCATCTCATAGCCGTTACTCTTTGCTTGGCAGCGAATTTTAATTTCAGGTCTCTTGCCAGGCTCGGTGTATTTTATACTGTTACTAATTAAGTTTTGAAATAATTGGGTCATCTGAATTGGAATGGCTTCGATGGTGGGTAATGTGCCGAAATCGATAATTGCATCTCTTGATGTGATTGTTATTTCAAGGTCTTCAAGCACGCCATTCAAAATTTCGTTTAAATCGGTTTCGACGAAAAGTTCGTGGTCGGTGGCTACATTAGAATAAGCTAATACAGCTTCTATCAAACTTTTCATTCTTCCAGCTGATGAATGAATTTTTCTAACATAGTTATTTGCGTGATCGTTTAAGCCATTACCATTCATTTTTATTAACGCATCACTAAAAGTTAAGATCTTTCGCAGCGGCTCTTTAAGATCGTGAGAAGTTAACCAGGCGTATTGTTCCAGTTCCTTGTTAGATTTTTCAAGCTGGTGCCTTTTGTTTTCGAGCTCGATTTCGTTCTTTTTCTGATTACTGATATCTCTTAAAAAGGCGATAAAAAAATCATTTCCGTTTTGAGTCGAATGAGACACTGTTAAAGAAATATAAAATTGATGTCCACTTTTATGCAATGCCGGAACTTCAACTGTTCGGTTTAGGATTCTTGCTTCTTTCGTAATTACGAATCGATTAACACCATTAGTATGGGCGTCTCTTAACGCAGGTGGAACTATGATTTCTGTCAGTTTTTTGCCAATTGCCTCTTCTTTTTTCCACCCAAAAACTTCCTCTGATTTCGGGTTCCATAGAATTATCGTATTTTCTTTATCAATTACAATAACTCCATCCGGGGCGTTTTCTATTATGTCCCTCAAATTTTTTTCGCTGTCCGCTAACCTTTCTACGTAAAATTGTATTTGCTTTTCCTGTTTTAGCTTCGTAGTAATGTCGTGAAGCAAGGCAGTAGTATATTCCACTGCATCGCCTTTGTGTTTTGAACTTATTGAACCTTCAACTGTAACTTCTTCACCATTCGACTTTAAAAAGGTCAGAAGGACATATACCGATGATTGTTTTTCTTCAACTATTTTGTTCCTGATCTTTTTGAAACGTTCTCCTTCACCAGGTTTAATAAAATCAAAAATAACCTTGCCTTTTAGTTCTTCAGCTTCGTAGCCCAGCGTTTCTGACCAGGCATTATTTACGTACAAAATCCGCCCATCAGGATCGGCAATATGAATAAGGTCACTGGCATTGTCAAAAAGATACCGGTACTTTTCCTCGCTTTCGAGTCTTTTTTTATATTCTTCATTTCTTATCAGGTCAAGCATTCCCAAAGCCATATCCTGTACCTTCTTATAATATAGCTCAATTTCGCTAATTACCTGTGTTGCTACAGCAACATCGGTCGTATAATATGGAAGGAAAGACTGTAAAGAAATTTTTTGAGCAGCATAAATTAATGTGATGTCCTTTAGCTCAATAGCATCCATGGGAATGTTAGGAATAAGATTTTCTTTCCAATGTCTCAGGTTTTCTTTTACGTCTTCAATTGCATTACCACTTTCAATTCCTGTCAGTAACTTAATAATACCTTCTCTAGCCGTCGCATATAATTGTTGATCGGATAAGTGAGAGAAAAATTGTAATAACGGAATATTGAAAGAATGAATACTCATAAAGTAAGCTGAAACGAAATCCTCGAGCTTATTTTTAAAAACATAGTTCGCATAATCCTTCAAATACAGGCTTTCATAAACATCTATGTTTTCGTTGAATAGCATTTCTCCTTTTCGTATAGGTTACTGGTTGATGGGGTATTAAGCAGGTATTTCATGACAAATGAAAAAGTTCGAATATGGGTAACCTATATTGCGAACGATTTCAAAAATCAAAGACACATCATACCTCTGAAAAAAATTACAACAACTAATTGAAAAAAATCAGGCCAATTATAAAATGGACAGGCGGAAAGTATGAAGAGTTTGCCAGGTTTTCCGCTTACATCCCCCATTTTCAAGATTATTATGAACCTTTTTTTGGCGGCGGCGGAACTTTTTTTGCTTTGCAGCCTTCAGCAAAAGCTTTCCTGAATGACAAAAGCACAGACCTTATCAACTTTTATCGTTTCCTGCATTCTGCTCAATTTGAAACCGAACTAACAAAGTATGCTGATGCCTGGGAAATAACAACAGCTTTAGCTGCTGACCTCATCCCCGTGTTATTACCTCTGTTTAAAAGTTTTGTAGAAGAATCGTTAAATGCTGAGTCATTTAGCCAATCGGTGATTGACCTCTTATCAAAGAAAATCAGCCAGGATAAAACAATATTGTCCGATAACGCTTTTATAGTTGACGCAGAAAAGTTCTCGAACACATTGATGGATTCTGTTGCCGATAAAGGCAAAAGACTAAAAAAGATCACTGCGAAAAGGGAAAGTAAATTTAATGATGACGAGCTGGCCCACCATATAGAAACCGGTATAAAGAGCGGCCTTTATTTGTTTTTGCGTTATCTCACCAACCTGCAGTTTGCTGGAAAATTGAAAATGAGTGCGGAAAAGGCAGCTGCAAATTGGTACTTTGTCAGGGAGTTTTGTTACGCTTCAATGTTCAGATTTAGCAGGAAAGGAAATTTTAATATCCCCTACGGAGGCATCGCTTATAACAAAAAGAACTTCAGGCAGAAAGTTGATAATATATTCTCTAAAGACGTAAGCTATGTTTTTGCTAATGCAACATTTTACAACCTCGACTTCGAAGTTTTTCTCAAGCAAACTAAACCTTCAGCAAACGATTTTATATTTCTTGACCCGCCATATGATTCCGAATTTTCAGAATATGACCAGAACGTTTTTACCAAATCAGACCAGCAAAGACTAAGAGATACACTGTTTGAAGCCAGGGCTAAATGGATGTTGGTAATAAAAGAAACTGACTTCATCCGGTCGCTCTATGAGTCGCCGAAATGCCGGTTTATAGAGTTTGATAAAACCTATACTTACAACGTTCGCGGACGCAACAACCGGGAGACGAAGCATTTGATAATCATTAACTACGACCCTCCAGTTACAAAAGATAAAGTTCCTATCGCTCCTGAGGTCTTTTAAGGTGACAATTTGCTTTAAAACTTTACCAGAACAAAAGCCGGGTAAGGCAATGCATTTCTATAAAGCCACCTTTTTACCAACTCTTTAAATGTAATCATCGAGCCGCTGTTCCCTAACCTCCGACAAAGTTCACGGTTCCGTTTTACCAACAGACACCAACGATTATTAAATTGCAGACGAAGTTAAAAGGTGTCTTTTGGTACTTAGCCATATATCTTTCTTCAGCATCGTTGTGTCACTCACTTCAACTGTTTTTAAAACAATCAGCAGCCGGCAATTTTATAAACGACAATTAAGAAACAGTAACTCCATTCGCCTTCAAAATCTGGTAGAAAAACATAATATGGTAAGGTAATGAGTTCTGCCAGTAATCCCATGTATGTCCACCTGGCCTTTCTGTATAATCATGAGGTGTACGGTTATATACAAGGCGCCGATGGAGTTCACGATTGGGTTCAATTAAGAAGTCGTCAACACCAATATCAATAATTAGTGGCAACCCATTAGCTTTCATTTTATCAGCCATGTTCACTACTGAGTTATCCGAATAGCGGGTGGTAAGTGTATCCCGACCCAGCAGCTTTTCAAGTCCCGTATTTACCCAGGTGATAAATTCTGCCGGAACTTTCCAATTAGCTGTTTTAAGATCAAGCGCACCACTCATACTGCCGGCAGCCGAAAATAAATTTGGATGACGGGATGATAAGTATAAGGAACCATGTCCGCCCATAGATAAGCCGGTAATAACCCTTCCTTTGCTATTTTTTACTGTGCGATAGGTATTGTCTATTTTAGAAATAACCTCTTCCGAAATGTATGTTTCAAACTGGCTGGTTTTATCTAACGGGCTATTAAGATACCAACCAAACGTTTCCCCTTCTGGCATTACAATAATCAGGTTATATTGGTCTGCAAGGTTCTTCACCAACATCTTATCGGGCGTTGAAGTAAGCCAGTCTCTAAAGTGCCCGGCCCCGCCATGCAACAGGTACAACACAGGATAAGCAGCTTTGGTTTTAGCATAAGATGAAGGAAGTACCACAGCTGCCTTGTATGTCTTGCTCATAGCCGTACTGGCAATGTCAATTGAGTCAACAGTTGCAGCAAACGATGACATAGCGAGAGTTGAGAAAACAATAAGGAATAAGAAGCGAAGTTTTTGCATACCGTGCGAGGTTGTTTTGATAAAATTTATATTTCAGTTATTGTTATTAATAAATGGCAATTCGAAGAGTTTATAAATCATACACTTGCTTTTACATGCCTGGTCTTGCCGAAGCTATTTTAAGCAGCTCTTCATCAGAGTGATTTGCTACCCGGCTTTGATTATGGATTACGGAAAGCACTTTTATCCGACTGATAATTGCTTTAAGTTTTTGATACTTGTTTCAATACTCTTGAATGGATCAGCAGGCATGTCGTGCTCGATAAAGATGTACTTCATGCCGGCTGTAGAGGCTGCTTTAAAAATGGGCTTAAAGTCAATCGTGCCTTCTCCCAGCGGCAAAATGCTGTTACGCTCTTTGTCTAAGTCCTTCACATGCCAGAGAGGGAAACGGCTGGGATGTTTTTTAAATAGTTCAACGGGATCAGTTCCGCTTTTGACAACCCAGGCGAGGTCGAGTTCCATTTTTACAACGTTTGGATCTGTTTCTGCCAGGAACAGGTCGTAAGGAATTTTCCCTTCTACCGCTTTAAATTCTGCATCGTGATTATGATAAGCAAATTGAAGCCCTGCTTTTTTTGCTTGTTCTGCAGTCTTGTTCAAGACACTAATGGAACCTTTAATGTCGTCCATAGTAGTTATGGGTGTGTTCGCACAAACGAGATATTCAACACCGCCTTCTGCGGCTTCATCTACCAATTGCTGAAAATTGTCTTTTAGGTTCAGCATTGGTGGAATAGTCATCGGCTTACCATCCGGAGTCGTTGGCAGTTTGGAGCCTGGAGGCAATTTGAAAGGAGCACCAAGAACATGATGAGACTTCCATGATAGTCCTAAATCTTTAAGCATCGATGCAAATTCTTTTGGCTTCATCCCATAGTACCCACCTTTTCTGCTAAAGGCTGATTCTATGTTTTTATATCCCGTAGTTGCAATTTTTTGAAGTGTACCTTTTACATCCTGGTCTATCACATTAAAGAATGTAAATAGTTGGACGCCTGGGGCCGGCATTGAAGCGTTTGGAGCCAATGCCGTTGGTACTTTTGATAACATTAGACCGCCTAAAGAGGCTATGCTCGTTTGTTTTAAGAATTTTCTTCTATCTAGCATTTTTTATAAGTTTATTTTCTTTTTCGATCTTATTTGGCCGTCACATTTTATTAAACGCTTCTGCTTGAATCACCGCTCAACCTCCTGTCAACGCTCAAGCCGCTGCGTATCGTTCTTGCAACAGGACTCCATCCGCTTGTTTTGAAAACTGCTTCGCATGTTTTCAAATACCCTCGCTACGAGTTGTCAGTAGCAATCTATAAGAAGCTTAATTTACCTGCTCGCTGTTTTATCCATGAACAAGTACCTTTCGCGGTTCTTTTCGGTTAGCGCCTTTGTATTAACATCAATATTCATAAACTGAACATTGTTACCGGCAGAAGCTGCAGGCCAGGCAGGCAAGCCAGGCCCATTAGGATTGGCGGTTTTTATGAAATTTGCAAAATACTCCTGCATGGTTTTAGACACTTTGTAGTCGTCAGCCGTCCATTCATATATTTTATTAGATGCAAGATTTCCCATTGCATATTCAATTTCGGCAGAATGAACGGCTCCTTTTGCAGCAGGCATTTTAGGTGCTGGTTTAGCACTTGTATCTTTCACAACACCTCCAGCTAAGCCCGGAGTAACATTGCCCATAGAAGCAGCCATAGCCGGGCGTGGACGAGAAAACAGATAACGGTAAACTGGCTTTCCGCCAGTTTTAGCTTGCAGTTCTGCCCACTTCCATGTGCTAAAGCTGATAAAACGATCACTTGCCAAATCTGTAGCCACTTGTTCCACCTCTTCATCAGAAGTCACATTGTATAATTTCAACACTTCATCCGCACGCTCGGGATATAATTTTTGAACTGCCTTTGTATAGTTGTCTTTAGTTGGTTTCTCATTCCCCATCACCATCCGGTAGTTCATTTCTTCTGAGTTCCAGCCAGCCAATAAAGGCACGTGCGCTTGTTCTCCCGCTTCGTAAATGGCATAAGGACTCTTAGGGAAAAAATAACCATCAACGGTCATTGAAAACCGGAAGGGACCAAATTTAGCAGCAGCTGCAAGAAGTTTATCAGCAGGGATGGCTCTCAGTTCTGCGAGCGAATTTGCCCCAACAGTTTTTGCAAATTCAACACCTGTTTGCTCGCCTTTAGCAAGCG